>NZ_PIBO01000009.1:0-146623 GCF_002806725.1 Raoultella sp. T31 | reverse complement strand
ACAGTAAAGTATGGCACTGGCTGCTTCAGGAAAGGGCGTCCATCACATCACTACACTATCCTGATCCGCACTAATCTTCCATACGAGACGTAAGGCGCGGCCATGCCGCTGGGTCCGGCGCACACGGGGGGCGTGACGGACGACTGCGCCCGTTTTTCCGTCCGGGCGCAGGCAGGATCGAAATATTGTCATATTGCTGTGGTCAGAATAGCGGATTCTTTTTGAACAGCGGCTAAACTTATGCGAGCGCAGGCCGTAGTCAGGGAGTTATGATGAATCCGTTCACTATACTGTTTATTGCACTGCTGTCTATCGATGCCGTCAGAGAGCTATTGGGTGCTTCGTCGGTACTGGGCATGTGGTGAAAGACGTGGCCGATGAAGGCCACGTGCAGAGAGATTATTGCAGACGTTTGTGCAGGCAAACGCCAGTCAGCAGTGCTGCCATTAGCATCAGCGCGATAAAGCTGCCCACGCCGTTCCAGCCATAGTTATGCCAGAATACCCCGCCTAATGTCCCCGCAAGACTGGAACCGAGATAGTAGCTGAACAGGTACAGCGACGAGGCCTGGCCGCGGGCGCGGCGCGCACGAGGACCAATCCAGCTGCTGGCGACCGAGTGGGCGGCAAAGAAACCGGCGGAGAACAGCAGCATGCCCGCAAATATCAGCCACAGCGATGAGAACAGGGTCAGCATCAGCCCGGCCAGCATCACGGCGATAAAGGCGAGCATCACCGGGCCGCGGCCATAGCGCGCGGTCATCGCTCCGGCCTTTGGTGAACTCCAGGTCCCGGTCAGATAAGCGACGGAGAGCAGGCCAACCACCGCCTGACTCAGCGACCAGGGCGACATCATCAGACGATAGCCGATGTAGTTGAACAGGGTGACAAACGAGCCCATCAGCAGGAATCCTTCGAGGAACAGCAGCGGCAGCCCGCGATCGCGCCAGTGCAGGCGCAGGTTAATCAGCAGGGTTTTAGGACGCAGTGAACTCGGGCGGAAGTGCCGCGACTCCGGGAGGATTCGCCAGAACATAATCGCCGAGGCCAGCGCAAAGCAGCTGATCACCGCCAGCGCCACGCGCCAGCCGAAAAAGTCGGTGAAAACCCCGGTCAGCAGACGACCGCTCATTCCGCCAATCGAGTTGCCGCTGATATACAGCCCCATGGAAAAGGCGACGACGCTGGGGTGGATCTCCTCACTCAGATAGGTCATACCGACCGCCGCCACGCCGCTTAACGACAGGCCAATCAGCGCCCGCATAATCAAAATGCCGTGCCAGCTCGACATCATCGTAGACAGTAAAGAACAGCATGAGGCCAGCACCAGCGCGGTCACCATCACCTGTTTACGGCCGATAGCATCCGAAAGCGGGCCGGTAAACAGCAGGCCAACGGCGAGCATCGCGGTGGAAATCGACAGCGAAACGCTACTGCTGGCGGGAGTCACGCCAAATTCGGCCGAGAGTACCGGCAGAATCGGCTGGACGCAGTAGAGCAGGGCGAAGGTGGCCAGACCGGCGGAGAAGAGGGCGAGAGTGACCCGCATAAACTGAGGGGTACCGCGTTTAATAAACTGATTTGGCTGGGATATAACATTGTCGCTGACCTCGCTTGCCGGCACGGTGTCAACGGTAGTTGTACGACTCACGGAACAATCCTTGCTGAGAACACAGAGTTAGGGAACATCACAGATCACATTTTAAGGGTATGAAAATGTAAATATTCTGTCTAATATATTAATAATCTCAAATAAGACGTTTTAAATATGAATATCGAGCTGCGTCATCTGCGCTACTTTATTGCCGTCGCCGAAGAGCTCCATTTTGGCCGCGCGGCGGCACGGCTGAACATCTCGCAGCCGCCGTTAAGCCAGCAGATCCAGATACTTGAACAACAGATTGCCGCGCGCCTCTTCGCCCGAACCAACCGCAGCGTGAGCCTGACGGCGGCGGGGCGACAGTTTCTTGCCGACAGTCGGCACATCCTCAGCCTGGTCGACGATGCGGCGGCGCGCGCAAGCCGTCTGCACCACGGTGAAACCGGGGAACTGCACATTGGCTTTACCTCCTCCGCGCCGTTTATCAAGGCGGTGTCCGATACGCTCTCCACCTTTCGTCGACGCTATCCCGACGTGCATATTCAGACCCGGGAAACCAATACCCGCGAGCAGATTGTGCCGCTGAATGAAGGCGCCCTCGATCTGGGGCTGATGCGCAATACGCAGCTGCCGGAGACGCTGGTCTGGGAGCGGGTGCTGCGTGAACCGCTGCTGGCGATGGTGCCGAGCGACCATCCCCTGGCGCGTCAGCAGGCGGTAAGCCTGGTGGATCTGGCCCGCGAACCGTTTGTCTTTTTTGATCCGCACGTCGGAACCGGGCTGTATGACGACATTCTGGGGCTGATGCGGCGCTATGGTCAGACGCCGACGATCGCCCAGGAGGTCGGCGAGGCGATGACGATTATTGGTCTGGTGGCTTCCGGACTTGGGGTCTCGATATTACCGGCGTCGTTTAAGCGGGTGCAGCTCAACGAAATGCGCTGGCTGCCGATCAAAGAACAGGATGCCGTTTCGGAAATGTGGCTGGTATGGTCGAAGCATCATGAACAGAGTCAGGCGGCGCAGCGCTTTCGGCAATACCTGCTTGCTGCCGCTGCGCTGAATAATTAAGACTAAAAATAGTCAAAAATGTGCGGTAAATCACAAGGCTAAGTAAAAATTTGACGAGTGCTACCCAAGTGCTTCACCATAGCTAAAAGTTTATTTCGAAGCGCGAAAATAAAGGGAGTCAATGGTGGTAGCGGACAGTCAGCCAGGCCATATCGATCAAATAAAGCAGACCAACGCAGGAGCGGTATATCGCCTGATTGATCAGCTTGGCCCGGTGTCGCGCATCGACCTCTCCCGTTTTGCGCAACTGGCACCGGCCAGCATTACTAAAATCGTGCGTGAAATGCTTGAAGCGCATCTGGTTCAGGAGACGGAAATTCAGGAGCCGGGGAGCCGCGGGCGTCCCGCCGTGGGTCTGATGGTCGAGACCGAGGCCTGGCACTATCTCTCCGTGCGAATCAGCCGCGGTGAAATTCACCTTGCGCTGCGCGATCTCAGCAGCAAGCTGGTGGTCGAGGAGCAGCTCGGGCTGGCGCTTGAGCACCCGCAGCCGTTCCTGACGCGCGTGGTTGCGCATATCGATCAATTCTTTATCCGCCATCAAAAGAAACTGGAGCGTCTGACCGCCATCGCCGTCACTTTGCCGGGCATCATTGATACCGAAAACGGCGTGATTCACCGGATGCCATTTTATGACGAGGTCAAAGATCTGCCGCTTGGCGAGGTTCTGGCGAACCACACCGGCGTCTCGGTCTATATCCAGCACGATATCAGCGCCTGGACGATGGCGGAGTCGCTGTTTGGCGCGTCCCGCGGGGCGCGGGATGTTATTCAGGTGGTGATTGATCATAACGTCGGCGCCGGGGTGATCACCGATGGTCGTCTGCTGCATGCGGGCAGCAGCAGCCTGGTTGAGATCGGCCACACCCAGGTCGATCCCTACGGCAAGCGATGCTACTGCGGCAACCACGGTTGTCTGGAGACTATCGCCAGCGTCGAAAGCGTGCTGGAGCTGGCCCAGGTGCGAATGGCGAAATCAATGAGTTCGATGCTGCATCAGCAGCCGTTGAGCGTGGAGTGGCTGTGCCAGGCGGCGCTGCAGGGCGATCTGCTGGCGCGGGATATTATTAGCGGTGTCGGCCAGCACGTCGGGCGGATTCTGGCAATCATGGTGAATCTGTTCAACCCGCAAAAAATCCTCATCGGCTCACCGTTTAGTCTGGCGGCCGATATCTTATTCCCTGCCATTTCAGATTGTATTCGCCAACAATCCCTGCCTGCCTACAGTCGGCATATTAGCGTTGAAAGCACGCAGTTCTCTAACCGTGGAACGATGGCCGGCGCCGCGCTGGTGAAGGACGCCCTCTATAACGGATCTCTGCTTATTCGACTGTTACAGGGTTAACATTTTTTCATAGTCACACCAAAAATTGCGCTATCTCAAGCCGGTATCCGGCGGTCTGGCGTAGACTTTTCCCACAGTTTATTCCTTCTCTTCTGTATAACTCGTCAACATAACTGTGGGGTTAATGATGTTTAAGCGTTTCTTTATAACAGGTACTGACACCTCTGTCGGGAAGACAGTGGTTTCTCGTGCGCTGTTGCAGGCACTGGCTGCCAGCGGCAAAAGCGTCGCGGGATACAAGCCTGTGGCGAAGGGCAGCAAAGAGACGCCGGACGGATTGCGTAATAAAGATGCGCTGATTTTACAGAGCGTGTCGTCGCTGGCGTTACCGTATGATGCTGTCAATCCCATAGCATTAAGCGAAGATGAAAGCAGCGTGGCACACAGCAGTCCTATCAACTACGGGCTGCTGTCGGATGGTCTCCAGCGTCTGGGCGGGCAGGTCGATCATGTGGTGGTTGAGGGGACCGGCGGCTGGCGAAGCCTGATGAACGATCTGCGTCCTCTTTCAGAGTGGGTGGTGCAGGAGCAGCTTCCGGTGGTGATGGTCGTCGGCATTCAGGAGGGCTGTATCAACCATGCTCTGCTGACCGCGCAGGCCATTGCTAACGACGGTCTGCCGATGATTGGCTGGGTGGCAAACCGGATTAACCCGGGTTTAGCGCATTACGCGGAAATCATCGAGGTGCTGAGCAAAAAGCTGCCCGGGCCGCTGATTGGCGAGCTTCCTTACCTGCCGCGCGCCGAACAGCGGGAGCTGAGCCAGTATATTGACCTAACCATGCTCGGCGACGTGATGGCGGTAGATAGAGTCCTGGCGTAACGTCCGGGAGAGCACCGATGCCAGCACGCTGGCAATCAATAAGCCGGGCAGTAATACGTACTGCCCGGTCATTTCACAAATCATCAGGGTCGACATAATCGGCGCATGCGTCGTGGCCGCCAGAAAGGCCGCCATTCCGGTCAGACCAATCATAATCGCCAGCCCTTGATCGTGGTGCAGCCACAGTCCGCTGAAGCTGGCAAACAGCATGCCCATCGCCAGACCGACGAACAGCGTTGGGGTAAACACGCCGCCCGGTGCGCCGGATCCGCTGCTGGCCAAAACTGCGAGCAGTTTGCACACAAAGACCACCGCGATGGCGCTAAACAGCGGCGGTGACTGCAGATAATGCTGTACCGTGCTGTAACCGTTGCCCCATACCGCAGGCGTGACCAGCGACAGCAGGCCGACAATGATCCCGCCGAGCGCCAGTTGCCACGGCGGCGAGAGATGCAGGCGCAAAAAGCAGCGGTGGCTGTAGCTCATCATCGCGATAAACAGCGGCCCGCATAGCCCGGCCAGCAGCCCGGTAGCCAGCATCAGCGCGTAGTGGAGAGCGGTCAGCGTCTCGTGAAACGCCACCTGATACAGCGGCGACGCGCCGCCGTTGATCAACTGCGTGAGCAGCAGGGCGATAACCGCGGAGATGACCACCGGGCCCAGTGACGCAAGAATCAGCGTGCCAAATAAAATTTCGGCAATAAACAAACTGCCGGCCAGCGGCGCATGATAGGCGCTGGCCATCCCGGCGGCGGCTCCGCAGGCGACCCACAGTTTCCATTCCGCTTTTGGCGTGAAGCGGCGGGCGAACAGCGACGCGGCCAGCGCGGCCAGCAGAATCATCGCGCCTTCGCGACCAATCGCGCTGCCGGTGGTCACCACCAATAACGAGGCCAGAGATTTGATCAGGCTGGCCGGGGTATCAAACTGACCGTCTCCGCTATCCAGCGCTTCCATATAGTCGGTGGGCGCATGCGGGCGCTGGCGGGTTCGGTATTGCCAGAGCCACAGCAGCGCGCCGGCTGCCAGCCCGCCAGCGGCCGGCGTGAGCAGACGTCGCCAGCCGGGTAGCCCCTCGGCGGCATTGACCAGACTGCCGCTATGATCGTGCAGAAACAGTCCTTCCAGTATCCCCATCGCGCAATGAAACAGCGCAACGGCCAGCGCCGCCAGCATACCGACCAGGGTTGCAATCAGCAGGCGACGAAACATGATCTGAACATCAGGATAATTATGCAGACGATGCATCATTGGTTACGGTCATTAGCAGGAAACATAGACTTATTGTGATGGGAAATAAGCTTAGACGCAAAAGCTATAAATGCCTGAACGGCAAAACTGCGAGGAGATGAGAACGCTGAAATGAATACCGACTGCGTGACGTTGTCACTAAAAATGCCATGCCCGTTTCCCGGCATGGCGATGCGTTTAGCGATATAGCGGCTTGTCGGCGACGGCAATCGGAAGCTGGCGCTGCCACTCGGCGAGCGTCGCCTGCGCCAGCTCTGCGAGGGATTGATAAAAGGGGTGTCCGGCCCCGGCGATAAACACCGCAAGGAACCGGCCGGACCAGGGGAGCAGGTGCCAGGCGAGCAGCTGCGAAAACGCCTCCTCCTGCCCGGACTCGCACAGCCAGGCGGCGAGCAGCAGGAGCGTGCCAAAATGGTCTTCCGGCTCCTGGCTTTGCGCCGCGTGAGCAATCCCGTTCGCTCGCATCCACTCCCGCAATGCCAGAGTGGAGTCGCCGAACAGCACATTCTCTTTATCCAGCCACACCGAACCCCACGGCGGGGCGGGCAGCGCCCAGGGACCGATAAACAGGCGTTGCCAGGCCTGGGGAAGTGGTTCATCGCTGGCGGCGGCGAACCCGGCCGCCAGCGATTCGGCCAGCGGAAAAGGCCATTGTGACTGCCAGCTGCCGTCTCGCAGAGCCGCTACCAGCGGCGCGGCCTGCGCGCTGTCCGGGGAAAATGAAAACAGGGCGCCCAGCGTGCGGGCGCTCAACGCGACGGCGTCGCGGTAGTGAACTTGCATCATGTACTCTTCCTTACGGCGGCGGGACGGTGCCACGCCTGAATATTAACCAGCCATCGGGCGCCGCTGGCGATTATTGCATTGCCCGAGCACCGTGAACAGCGCCAGCGGCCATTCATGCCATCCATTACCCATGGGCTCCCTCCTTGCCTGTGGTCAGATATTGAACCCGGAAGATCATGACGCCGCGTCCTGCACTCTGGCGATGTCAACGAGGTTGGTATGCTGTGGATTGCCTTTTGCCAGCGGTGAAGGCCGCTGGGTGGTCAGGGTATTAATGCAGGCGCCACGATCGATGCGGTCGCCGTCCATACTGGCGTCATGCCATGCTCCCTGACCCATGGCCGCGACGCCGGGCATGATGCGCGGCGTGACTTTCGCCGCAATCCGCAGTTCGCCGCGCGAGTTGAAGACGCGCACCAGATCGCCGTTTTTAATGCCGCGCGGCCTGGCATCAAGCGGATTGATCCACACCTCCTGGCGACAGGCGGCCTGTAGTACATCGACGTTGCCGTAGCTGGAGTGGGTTCGGGCCTTGTAGTGAAAACCGAAAAGCTGCAGCGGGAACTGGTCGCGCAGCGGGTCATCCCAGCCTTCGAAAGTGGAGGCGTAAATGGGTAACGGGCTGATGGTTTCATCTTTTTGCAACTGCCAACGGGCGGCAATATCCGCCAGCTGGCTGGAATAAATCTCAATTTTGCCGGAAGGGGTTTTTAACGGGTGCGCGAGCGGGTCTTCACGAAAATTGCGATAGGCGACAAAATGGCCGTCCGGATCTTTCCGCTTGTAAATGCCCATTTCTTTCAGCGCTTCGTAGCCGGGCAGCGCGGGATCGCGGGCCAACATTTTGGCGTACAGATACTGCAGCCACTGCTCCTGAGTGCGACCTTCGGTAAAACGTTGATAAATATCGTCGCCGAGGCGTTTGGCCACTTCGCTGAGGATCCAGTAGATCGGTTTGCGCTCGAATTTCGCCGTGGTCGCGGGCTGAATAAAAATCAGGTAGCCCATGTTCCCGGCATAGTCGTTAGGAATAATGTCTTCCTGTTCGACGGTCATCAGGTCCGGCAGCAGAATGTCGGCATACTTCGCCGAAGAGGTCATAAAGTTTTCAATCACCACGATCATCTCGCATTTTTTCTCGTCCTCGAGAATTTCGTGGGTTTTGTTGATATCGGAATGCTGGTTGACGAGGGTATTGCCGGCATAGTTCCAGATAAACTTAATCGGCACATCCAGCTTCTCCTTGCCTCTGACGCCGTCACGCAGCGCGGTCATCTCCGGGCCGCGCGCGATGGCGTCGGTCCAGCTAAAGCAGGAGATGGCGGTTTTGACCGGATTGACCAGCACCGGCAGGCGCTCAATGGTCAGGGTATAGGTCGATTCGCGCGCGCCGCTGTTGCCGCCGTTAATGCCGACGTTTCCGGTCAGAATCGGCAGCATGGCAATCGCCCGCGAAGCCAGTTCCCCGTTAGCCTGACGCTGCGGTCCCCAGCCCTGGCAAATACAGGCGGGTCGGGTGGTGCCAATTTCCCGGGCCAGTTTAATGATTCGGTCGACGGGAATCCCGGTGATACGCGATGCCCACTGCGGCGTTTTGGCGGTGCCGTCCTCGCCGTGGCCGAGAATGTAGGCTTTGTAGTGACTATTGGGTGGGGCGCCGGCGGGAAGGGTTTTTTCGTCGTAGCCGACACAGTAGTTATCGAGGAACGGCAGATCGACCAGATTCTCGTTAATCAGTACCCAGGCGATACCGGCCACCAGCGCGGCATCGGTGCCCGGACGAATAGGGATCCATTCATCTTCCCGCCCGGCGGCGGTATCGGTGTAGCGCGGATCAATGACAATCATCCGCGCGTTGGAGCGTTCGCGGGCCTGCTCCAGATACCAGGTGATGCCGCCGCCGCTCATGCGGGTTTCCGCCGGATTATTGCCGAACATCACCACCAGTTTGCTGTTTTCGATATCCGAGGTGCTGTTGCCCTCGTTGCTGCCGTAGGTGTAGGGCATGGCGCAGGCAATCTGGGCGGTACTGTAGGTGCCGTACTGATTCAGCGACCCGCCGTAGCAGTTCATCAGGCGCGTGACCGGCGAGGCCGATGGTGAGGAACGGGTGATATTACCGCCGACGATCCCCGATGAATAATTAATGTAAACCGCCTCGTTGCCGTAGTCTTTCACCACTCTTTGCAGATTGCTGGCGATGGTATCCAGTGCTTCTTCCCAGCTGATGCGCTCAAACTTGCCTTCGCCGCGTTTGCCGACGCGTTTCATCGGGTAATTCAGGCGATCCGGGTGATTGATCCGTCGGCGAATGGAACGGCCGCGCAGGCAGGCGCGTACCTGATGGTCGCCATAATTATCCATTCCGGTGTTATCCGTCTCTACCCAGGTGACTTCATTATCGCGCACGTGCAGACGCAGTGCGCAGCGGCTGCCGCAGTTTACCGAACAGGCGCCCCAGACGATGCGTTCTTCGCTCTGCGTCGCCTGCTGAACGGCCGCCGCAGCGGAACGCAGACTGAAAGGAAGCGAGAGTCCACCGGCGGCAAGCGCCAGTGAGCCTATCGCAGACGATTTAATTAACGTGCGTCGGCTGACGCCGCCAGAATGTTCCTGACTGGACATGGCTCACCCCATCGTTGTCGTGCTGCTGAAAGATTGCCGGTAGCATTTCCCGGTGTATGGGTGAGCAATCATACCCAGAGTGGGGTAGAAGGATATTATCCCTGGTCAACTCAGGGATAATATCCTTCGAATGAAAATAACAGGTTAACGGGCGTCGTTGTCTGAGTCGGCGGTGCGGGTATAGGTAATCTTAAAGGTATCGTTAGCACAGTGGCCGACCACCTGGGCGCCGGGCTGATCGGGTTGATCGTTGGGCACAATAGCTAACGTAAAGCCTGCGGCCGGCACGCCGTTGTTGACGATCTTTTGCTGAATATCGTTCTTCACGCGTTCGCAGGAATCGGGAGCGGCCAGCGCCGGGGCGGAACCCAGCAGCAGGGCGACGCATAGCCAGAGAGAGCGTTTCATCATAGACTCCTTAATAACGTTATCCAGATCTAAGCATAGCAGAACTGGTGTAAACAATTGTATTTGCTAATATGATTGCAATATGCACAAAAGGGATTCGGCGTGAAAAAACGGTTATTGCTGATATCGGCGGTGATGGTGCTCGGCGCCTGCGATGCGCAGAAGTCGCCTGAAGCGTTTACGCCGGAAATGGCGAGTTTTTCCAATGAGTTCGAGTTCGATCCGCTGCGCGGTCCGGTGAAAGATTTTAGCCAGACCCTGTTTGACGAACACGACGAGGTGGTAAAACGGGTGAGCGCCAGCCTGTCCAGGGAGGGCTGTTTCGATCTGCTGGCGCTGGAAGACCGGGAAAATAATACCGGCGCGACGCTGATGCTGGATGCCAACTTCTATCTTGACGCCCACACCCGCGAGAAACGCCTGCGCCTGCAGGGAAAATGTCAGCTCGCGGAGCTGCCGTCGGCAGGCATCACCTGGGAAACGGACGATAACGGTTTTGTGGTGGCCGCGCGTGGGAAAGAGACGACCGCCACCTACCAGTATGACAGCGAGGGCTATCCGACCGGTAAAACCACCGTGGCGAAAAACGAGCGTTTTACGGTGGTCTCCACGCCGGCGAGGGATCCGCGTAAAAAGCTGGATTATACGGCGACCAGCACCTTCAACGATCGTCAACTGGGAAATGTGCGTCAAACCTGCGATTACGATAGCCACGATAACCCGGTTGATTGCCAGCTGCAGGTTATCGATGAAAGCGTTCAGCCGCCGTTAACCCGTCTTTATACCATCAAAAACAGTATCGAATACTATTGAGCCGTGGGCTTCAGCAGCGACTGTCCCTGGGTACGGTGTTCGGTAATATACTGGTGTTGGAACAGGCACATACGAATGGTATTGCGATATTCGCCGTTGATAAAAAATTCATGAATCAGCTCCCCCTCGACCATAAAACCAAGTTTGCGGTAGATGTGGATGGCTTTTTCATTTTCGCTGTCGACGATGAGATACAGTTTATACAGATTGAGAACGGTAA
The DNA here is from genome assembly GCF_002806725.1 of Raoultella sp. T31. Classification (NCBI taxonomy): domain Bacteria; kingdom Pseudomonadati; phylum Pseudomonadota; class Gammaproteobacteria; order Enterobacterales; family Enterobacteriaceae; genus Klebsiella; species Raoultella sp. T31. The sequence goes on along the minus strand of NZ_PIBO01000009.1, from coordinate 135,682 downwards.
AACCGTAGTCCATCGCCAGCTTCGCCGCGCGTGTCGCCAGACCTTTGCCCTGATAATCCGGTGAAATGATGATTTGAAATTCGGCGCGTCGATGGACATGGTTGATCTCGACCAGTTCCACCAGCCCGGCTTTTTCACCATTACATTCGATAACAAACCGGCGTTCGCTCTGATCGTGAATGTGTTTATCGTACAGGTCGGAGAGCTCGACAAAAGCCTCGTAGGGCTCTTCAAACCAGTAGCGCATTACGCTGGCATTATTATCGAGCTGGTGGACAAAACGTAAGTCTTCACGCTCGAGCGGACGAAGTTTGATGGAATAAGCGTCAGTCATGGCTGTTCCTGTCGATAAAAGCTAACTATCGCGCCGATGGATTAAGGCGTAATGGCGCGACCGGTGCGGCGGTCGAGGCAGCGCAGGGTGTTCGGTTCCCAGTACGCGTTGACGTTCGCACTTTTCTGGCAGTTGTCCTGCGCATCAAAAGCGACGTCAGCCTTGTCCCACTCTTTTTCGACGCGGGTGTTGACCTTATGACGCAAAGAGCGGGTGTCGTTCCACTGCTCTTTTTCCATGGCGGCCTGCTGGCGGCTTTGCGCGCTATCGCCGGATTCAATCACCAGCTTGCTGGTTTGCGCGAACGACGATGCGCTAAAGAGTACGGCGCTCAGCGCCAGCATTGTTGTCAGGCACCAACGTGTGTTCTGTGTCGTTTTCATCACGATTTCCTTTGAGTGATAAGGGGGAAACTCCTGGAATCTACAGACAGTTTACTACATCTCTTTTCGTCGGCATACCCGACAAAAGAGTGCGGGAGAGCAGGATTATTGCCTGAAATGGGCCGACAACCCGCTCTCTTTACGTGTCTTTAATGTTTAAAACAACGCGGCTTTTCTTCGCCACCGCGCTCGGTGAAATGCCCGGATGCTATTTATCCTGGCTCTGGTTAAAACGCGGCGGGAGACGGTTGGCGATGATGCGTCGGCGTCCTGTTAATCCCGCCGGGTTATTGCGGGCTGCGTTCCTTCTCACCGTCTACGCTTTATGCCGCCTCCAGCGTTCGGCGCGTCTTACCCATGTTGACGTAAGAGTGTGACAGAACGCGTCTTTTTTTAATTTCATACTTGTATGGTAGTAGGTCTGATGCTTTAATTTTGATCGGTTGTTGGCGGTTTGCTGCACAAAGAGACCGGCGGACAACGGCTATACGCCTCCGGGAGAAAACCGGGGCTTTGATGACAAGCGGGTCGCGAAATCCCGTATGAACCAGTCTGTTTGCCTGTGGCCAGACTGGACGTGAGGACTTGTGGAACGGGTAAGGAGAGAAATGTGAAAAGTATTGTGATTCGTCAGCCTGATGACCTGGTAGTCGAAGAACGCGCGCGGCCGGAACCTGCGGCAGGAGAAGTGCGGGTAAAAGTTCAGCTGGCGGGAATTTGCGGTTCGGACAGTCATATCTACCGCGGGCATAATCCTTTTGCTAAATACCCGCGCGTTATAGGCCATGAATTCTACGGCATCATTGACGCCGTTGGCGAGGGGGTGACGGACAGGAAGGTCGGCCAGCGGGTGAGCGTTGATCCGGTGATTAGCTGTGGTCATTGCTACCCTTGCTCAGTGGGCAAACCCAATGTATGTACTTCTCTGGTGGTGCTTGGTGTCCACCGGGATGGCGGTTTTAGCGAGTATGCGGTTGTGCCCGCTCAAAATTGCTGGATAGTGCCGGACGCGGTACCTGACCGGCACGCGGTCATGGTTGAGCCTTTCACCATCGCCGCCAACGTGACCGGGCAGGTTAAACCGACGACTCAGGACATCGCGCTGGTATTTGGTGCCGGGCCGATGGGCTTAACCACGATTCAGGTGTTGAAGCGGGTCTATCGGGTTAAGCAAGTGATTGTGGCTGACCAGATCGAGGAACGCCTGCAAATGGCGAAACGAAATGGTGCCGACTGGACTATCAACAACGCTGAAGTGTCATTGGCTGACAGCCTGCAGGATAAAGGCATCAAACCGACGTTGATTATTGATGCGGCGTGCCACCCCTCAATTTTTCAACAAGCCGTCACGCTGGCTTCTCCGGCGGCCAGAATTGTCCTTATGGGATTCTCAACCGAACCTTCTCAGGTTGCCCAACAGGGGATTACCGGTAAAGAGCTGTCTATATTCTCATCGCGGCTGAATGCGCATAAATTCCCCGTTGTCCTGGCGTGGTTAGAGCAAGGATTAATTGATCCGGAAGCGCTCATTACTCATGTTTTTGAATATCAAAATATTATTGATGCTATCGACGTTTTTGAAAAAGACAGAAAGAGCTGTTGTAAGGTTTTATTGACCTTTTGACTCTAATAATAAATGCAGTCTCGATTTCTAACAATTAGAGAAAATAATGATGACTACAATAAATAATGAGAGAACAACGACCGATCTCATCCGTGCGGCTGTGTCTGGGTGGTTAGGGACCGCACTGGAATTTATGGATTTTCAACTTTATTCTTTAGGGGCCGCGCTGGTTTTTCATGAAATATTTTTTCCTGAGCAATCAGCCGCCATGGCGCTCATTCTGGCGATGGGGACATATGGCGCGGGATATATCGCGCGAATAGTCGGTGCCTTTATTTTTGGCCGGATGGGGGACAAGATCGGACGGAAAAAAGTTCTCTTTATCACGATTACTATGATGGGTATTTGTACCACCCTGATTGGGGTGTTACCTACCTATGCGCAGGTTGGCATTTTTGCGCCAGTGTTACTGGTGACGTTACGTATTATCCAGGGGCTGGGCGCCGGGGCTGAAATCTCCGGAGCAGGTACCATGCTGGCTGAGTATGCGCCAAAGGGGAAACGCGGCATCATTTCGTCGCTGGTGGCCATGGGCACCAACTGCGGTACCCTGAGCGCAACGGCTATCTGGGCGGTCATGTTTTTCCTTCTCGATCGTCAAGAGCTGGTGGCATGGGGATGGCGAATCCCGTTCCTTGCCAGCGCAGTCGTGATGGTATTCGCTATCTGGCTGCGTCTGAATCTTAAAGAAAGCCCGGTATTTGAACAGGTCAACGAGGGGAGTACTCAGCAAAATAGCGCTGTGGAGCAGGATAATACCTTTGGTGCGATGCTGAAAAGTAAATCCTTCTGGCTGGCAACCGGGTTACGTTTCGGTCAGGAGGGTAATTCAGGCTTATTGCAAACGTTCCTGGCCGGTTATCTGGTACAGACATTATTATTTGATAAAGCCATTCCAACCGATGCTTTAATGATTAGTTCCGGGATCGGATTTATCACCATCCCTTTCCTCGGGTGGTTGTCGGATAAAATGGGTCGCCGGGTACCTTATATTATCGTGAATATCACGGCTATTTTACTGGCCTATCCGATGATCTCGATTATTGTTGATAAGAGCTACAGCGCTGGCGCCATTATGGCATCGTTAATTGTCATCCATAATATTGCCGTGCTGGGCCTGTTCGCGCTTGAAAATATCACTATGGCGGAAATTTTCGGCTCGCGTAACCGTTTTACGCGAATGGCGATTTCAAAAGAAACCGGTGGATTAGTTGCCGTCGGTTTTGGTCCGCTGCTGGCCGGTATTTTCTGTAACATGACGGACTCATGGTGGCCGATTGTGGCGATGCTGATTTGTTACTCGGTCATTGGTTTGCTCTCCGCTCTGCTCATGCCCGAAGTGCGGGACCGCGATCTGAGCTTGCTGGACGATGCGGCGGACGCCACTCCTCAGCATCGCGCGGTGAGAAGCGGTCAGTTAACCTGAGCCGTTGACAGATCGAGGCATGCTGGCCGGGTGCGGAACCCGGCTTTTTATTTCCTTTACTCACGCGTCATGAAACAGACGGTGAATGGCGCGCTCTTCTTGTATGGTAGTTGACAGAAATCAAGGATGTTATACCAATTGCATGAGATGGTTTATCTCACAGAGGCATTCTCCTCGAGAATGGTTGATCGGTAATCATAAAATGAGAGTCACCATGGAAAACACGCTTTTAACAGCCAAGGCAACGCTTCCTTCCTACAATCGCGGCAAACTGGTTTCGCGGATTGTCCATCTGGGGTTTGGCGCATTCCATCGCGCGCATCAGGCGGTCTATGCCGATATTCTGGCGGCAGAACAGGGCAGCGATTGGGGCTACACCGAAGTTAACCTGATTGGCGGCGAGCAGCAGATTGCCGATCTGCAGCAACAGGATCTGCTGTATACCGTTGCCGAAATGTCGGCGGACGCCTGGACTGCCCGCGTGGTCGGCGTGGTGAAACAAGCGATGCATGCTGAGGTCGACGGCCTGGAAAGCGTGCTGGCGAAGATGTGTGAGCCTCAGGTGGCGATTGTATCGCTGACGATTACCGAAAAAGGCTATTGCCACTCGCCATCCACCGGTGAAATACAGCTCGATCACCCGTTGATTGCTGCGGATATCGTCAATCCGCACCAGCCGAAATCTGCGCCGGGGGTGATTGTTGAAGCCCTTGCGCGGCGCAAAGCCGCAGGCTTACCGGCATTCAGCGTGATGTCCTGCGATAATATGCCGGAGAACGGTCACGTAACGCGTAATGTTGTTTGCGCCCTCGCGCGGGCAATTGACCGCGATCTCGCCGACTGGATTGCGCAACAGGTGACTTTCCCGTCGACGATGGTTGACCGCATTGTACCGGCGGTGACGGCCGACACGCTGGATAAAATTGAGCAGTTGACCGGCGTGCGCGATCCGGCGGGCGTCGCCTGCGAGCCGTTCCGTCAGTGGGTTATTGAGGACAACTTTGTGGCGGGTCGCCCGGCGTGGGAACAAGCGGGGGCTGAACTGGTCGCAGATGTAGTGCCGTTTGAAGAGATGAAGCTGCGTATGCTCAACGGCAGCCACTCCTTCCTTGCCTATCTGGGATATCTCGCCGGTTATCAGCATATCAATGACTGTATGCAGGACCCGAATTACCGTCGCGCGGCGCGCACCTTAATGCTGAGCGAACAGGCGCCGACGCTGAAGGTCCAGGGCGTTAATCTGGAACATTACGCCGGGCTTCTTATCGACCGCTACAGCAACCCGGCGCTGAAGCACCGCACCTGGCAGATTGCGATGGATGGCAGCCAGAAACTGCCGCAACGGATGCTGGATTCCGTGCGCTGGCATCTCGCGCAGCACACCGACTTCAGCCTGCTGGCGATGGGGATTGCGGGCTGGATGTGCTATGTCGGTGGCGTGGATGAGCAGGGGCAGGCGATTGAGATCTGCGATCCGCTGCTGCCGGTCATTCAGCAGGCAGTCCAGAGCAGCGTTGAGGGCCCGGAACGGGTAAAAGCGTTGCTGGGCATCGAAGCTATCTTTGGCCGCGATTTGCCGCAGAACGGTCGTTTTGTCGATGCTATCACTAATGCCTGGCTGTCGTTGAAAGAGCGGGGCGCGAAAGCGACCGTCGCCGCCTGGGCTCAGACGCACTAACGTCAGCGGGCCCAATCGACCTGGCGGGCGCAAGGGCGGTTTGTTAAAAATTAAGACACCTATCCGGGTGTCTTAATTTTTTGTGCAATCAGCGAACGTTAACCTTGTGGTTGAACGTTTTCTCAGGCGCTAAAAATAGTCATTCAGGATATTTATATAAATATTGATCGAGGACATTGAATATACATATCTTTAGCTATCCAGAGTTAACTATATATAATTGATATTTATTTTAACGAATATGCCGGATCTCAGGATTATTATCAGTGTGGGACTGAAAATAAATATGTCATGATGTGCGCAGTGAAATTAAGTGCCTCGGAAAAAGGAGCCGAATATGTACAAGAAAATTCTCTTGCCTGTCGATGTCTTTGAAATGGATTTGAGTGATAAAGCGATACGTCATGCTGAGTTCCTGGCCTCGGCTGAAGAGGGCGAAATTACGTTATTAAACGTATTGCCGAACAGCAGTCGTTCGATTTTACGCGGGTTCGCTGCGGATATTCGGAAATTCGAAACCTTTATGCAAGCGGAATCAGAAATGAAAATGCAGACGCTGTCCCGTCTGTTCTCGATTCCCGCGGCGCGCATTCATACCCGGGTCGTATTTGGCAACGTGCGCGATGAAATACTGGCCATCGGGAAAGCCGACGAGTTCGACGTGATTGTTGTCGGCTCACGCACGCCGGGCCTTTCCACCCATCTTCTTGGTTCGAACGCCGAGTCTATCCTGCGCTACGCAAAAATACCGGTGCTGGTTGTCCGCTAGCGTATTGATCTATCAGGGCGGCAGGATTGCTGATGATTTGACTGCCGCCAGAATCATTTACTCTTCGCTAAACCAGTCGCGATTTTCCTGACGAATTAATAATACCGATTCACTGATTTCATGCAGGTGAATATTCATCGCGGTGCCTACCGCATCCGCATCGCGATTCTCCAGGGCCTGAAAAATTTGATGGTGCTGGCGCAACAGCATTTCCGGCGGCGTAATATGATCGAGGCTCATATAGCGGACCCGGTCAATGGTCGCTTTAATATTCTCGACGGTATCCCACGCCAGCTGACAGTCGGCAATCAGCGACAGTTTTTGGTGAAATTCATCATCCAGCTGGAAAAAATCATTTAATTGCTGACGCTCAACGGCAATACGCTGCTGGTTAAGGTTTTGCTCAAGCTGATAGATTTGTTCGGCGGTGATCATCCCGGCGGCGCGGCGCACCACGGCGCATTCGATAGCCTGGCGAACGAAACATCCGTTGCGTACCTGGGAAAGTGAGATCTTATTAACGTAGCTGCCGCGCTGCGGGCGAATTTGAATAAGGCCATTCTCCGCCAGTTTGATAAAGGCCTCTCGCACCGGTTGGCGGGAAACGCTAAAGCGCACAGACACTTCTTTCTCAGACAGCGGGGTACCCGGCGGAATCAAACAATGAACGATGTCATGACGAAGGATACGATAAATTTGCTGGTTTACAGGCTGTGTCGGATTAAGTTGCAATTCTGCGGCCATTGATGGTTACTTTTATTGGGGGATATGCGCTATTTTACGCGTTATTTGTCCGTTCGCCCATACATACCCGACCGCAAAGCGGCCGGGTTGCGAGGATTAGCCTGCGCGATGGACGTTCAGACCGGCAAAGCTTTGGCTGACCGGCATCATTTCCAGCGTGTTGATATTGACATGCGCAGGCAGGTTGGCGACCCACCATACCGCTTCGGTCACATCTTCCGCGGTTAACGCCTGGGTATTCTCGTAGGCTTTACCCGCTTTGGCATCATCACCTTTAAAGCGCACGTTCGAGAACTCAGTACCGCCGACCAGGCCGGGTTCCACATCGGTGACACGAATGGCGGTGCCGTGCAGATCGGTACGCAGGTTCAGACTGAACTGGCGGACAAATGCTTTGGTCGCGCCATAGACATTGCCGCCGGAATAGGGCCAACTGCCGGCGGTGGATCCGATATTAATAATATGTCCGCGGTTACGCTCAACCATACCCGGCAGTACGGCACGGGTCATATAGACCAGCCCTTTGTTGTTGGTGTCGATCATATCTTCCCAGTCTTCGACGCTGGCTTTATGCGCCGGCTCGAGGCCCAGCGCCAGACCGGCGTTGTTGACCAGCACATCGATGGCCTGCCATTCGGCCGGCAGCCCGGCCATCATCTCTTCAATCGCGGCACGATTACGTACGTCCAGCTGCACGGTGTAGAGATTATCGCCCAGCTCATCCTGCAATGTTTTCAGGCGTTCTTCACGACGCCCGGTGGCGATCACCTTGTGACCATTCGCGATAAAACGGCGAGTCATGCTTTCGCCAAAACCTGCTGTTGCCCCGGTAATCAGAATAATCATCATCGCTCCTGTCAATGTTCTCATCATGCCCCAGGCGTTTCATGTCGGGGCTTTCCATACCGTCTTGCTTCATATTTTTCGCTGAAATTGTTCTTCGACGTGTCGCAGCGCCCCAAAGGGCACCAGGCCGGAGAAAAAAATTACGCAATGACGATAAGCGCGTGACAAGCACTGTAGCGACAAAAGAAAAGAGAGTCTACATCCGTGGAGCAAGCAATACGTTTCCAAAACAGGTAATTGCGATGGCGAGCGCGGGAAAAATGCCTCTCAGCCGGAAGAAAAATCACCGCCTTACGAGGTGGACGTTCGGCCGCTTTTCCCCCTGGGAAAAGACGATTCCGGTCTAAAAATCAGGCGAACCTTGCCGAAAAACAGGCCAGAAAGCATTCATGGCATGAATTGATCATCGACCCTGTATGGGGATTGTTATTCTGCCGCCACACGACAGAAGCGCGCAGGATTGACACTGAAATCCTTGCTGCGTCGGCGTTTTTTGCCTGAGGAGGGTTCCGATGAACGAATGGGAAGAAGACGAGAGCATCTCAACGCACGCCACCTTAATCAGCACGGCTATCGATATTCTTGGCGTTACGGGGGCGCTGCTGGTCGCCTGCATTTGCTATTTTTTGTTATGACCGCGTTCCCGCTCGCCTGCAGGCGGAAATCATTGCGGTCAATCAATGAGTTGCCTAATCTTACTGGATTACCGAGTCCAGGAGATGATGATGGCCGACAATAACCCCTTTTTGCGCGTCAGTCTGTTGCCTTATCAGGCACCCCATTTTGAGCTGATTGACGATACCCATTACCGACCGGCCTTTGATGAAGGGGTTCGCCGTCAGCGGGCAGAGATTGCCGCGATAGTGGATAACCCGGCGCCGGCGGACTTTGCCAACACGCTGGTCGCGCTCGAGCTGAGCGGTCAACTGCTGGCACGCGTCACCCGGGTGTTTTTCGCCATGGCCGGGGCGCATACTAATCCGACGATCCAGGCGCTTGATGAGCAATTTTCTGCTGAGCTGGCGGATCTGGGAAATGATATCTGGCTTAACGAAGCGCTATTCGAGCGCGTGAAGCAGGTATGGCAGCAGCGTGACGCCTGGCCGTCAGATAGCGAGTCCCGTCGGCTGCTGGAGATCACCTGGCAGCGTTTTACCCTTGCCGGTGCGACCCTGGCCGCTACGCAAAAAACGGAGCTGCGGGTTTTGAATACCCAGGCGGCGGCTTTGCAGAGCCAGTTTCAACAGCGGCTGCTGGCGGCGGTTAAATCCGGCGGCCTGGTGGTCGACGACGCAGAGCTGTTAGCGGGACTCAGCGCTGAGGAGATTGCCGAAGCCGCAGACGCCGCGCGGGAGAAAGGGCTGAGCGGCCGCTGGCTGTTGCCTTTGCTGAACACCACTCAACAACCGGCGTTGCTCGCTTTACGCCATCGCCAGACGCGTGAGAATCTGTTTGCCGCGGGCTGGACACGTAATCAGAAGGGCGATGCGAATGATACCCGCGAGCTGGTACTGCGCCTGGCGGAGATCCGCGCCCGGAAAGCTGAACTGCTGGGCGTCGCGGATTACGCCAGCTGGTCGATGGCCGACCAGATGGCGGCAACGCCCGAGGCGGCATTTGCGTTCATGCGGCGGATAGCCCCGGCGTCCCGGGCCAGAGCGGAGCGGGAGCTGGCGGATATCCAACGGGTGATTGATAGTGAGGGCGGCGGTTTTAAGGCTCGGGCCTGGGACTGGTTGTACTACGGCGAACAGGTGCGCCGGGCGACGTTCGCCATCGATGAAGCGCAGTTAAAACCCTATTTCGCCCTCGATCGCGTTTTACAGGACGGCGTGTTCTGGACAGCGTCGCAGCTGTTTGGTCTGCGTTTTGTCGAACGCTTTGATATTCCGGTGTATCACCCGGATGTCCGGGTATGGGAAATCTTTGACGCCAACGGGGAAGGCCTGGCGCTGTTTTACGGCGACTACTTCTCGCGGGATTCGAAAAGCGGCGGGGCGTGGATGGACGTCTTCGTTGAGCAATCCACGCTGCTGGCGCAGCATCCGGTGATTTACAACGTCTGCAACTACCAGAAACCGAAGGCCGGCCACAGCGCGCTGCTCTCCTGGGATGAGGTCATCACCTTATTCCATGAATTTGGTCATGCGCTGCACGGGCTGTTTGCCAGTCAGCGTTACGCCAGTCTGTCGGGGACCAATACGCCGCGCGATTTTGTTGAGTTTCCGTCGCAGATCTATGAGCACTGGGCCAGCGAACCGCAGGTGTTCGCCCACTATGCGCGCCATTATCAGACCGGGGACGCGATGCCGGATACGCTGCGTGAGCGTATGCTACGCGCGGCGAAGTTTAATAAGGGTTATGACATGAGCGAGTTGCTGGCGGCGGCGCTGCTGGATATGCACTGGCATAGCCTCTCGTCGGCGGACATTCCGCACGATGTCGATAGCTTCGAAGCGATGGCGTTGCGTCAGGAGCAAATGGACCTGGCCGCAGTGCCGCCGCGCTATCGTAGCAACTACTTCTCGCATATTTTCGGCGGCGGTTATGCCGCGGGCTATTATGCTTATCTGTGGACGCAGATGCTGGCCGATGATGGCTATCAGTGGTTTGTTGAGCAGGGCGGCTTAACCCGCGAAAACGGCCAACGCTTCCGCGAGGCGATTTTGTCGCGCGGCAATAGCACTGATTTAGCTGAACTTTATCGCCAGTGGCGCGGGCACGATCCAAAAATTGAGCCGATGCTGGAAAATCGCGGACTGAGCGAGTAGAGCGTTTTATCGAGTAAAAGAGGACCGGGCCCAGAGCCCGGTTTTTTATCCATTTTGTTCCCCTAAAATCCCCCCAAAATAACGCTTTAAATTCTGCTAAATTGACGTCGAGGTAGCAAAGAGGCGTTTGACATCCTCCCGTCCGTAAAACAGCGCGATGGCTGAAGGCCTGGAGAGTGGTGTATAATGCACGCAAATAAAACACATGGATAGGTGCAGGTATTTGTTTTGAAAAGCTTTTCTTTTATTCTCCTGGTTTTTTTAGCCTTCACAGCAACAGCAGAACCTCGATATAACGTCTGGCATAAACATAACGGGATAATGGCGGATGCCACTCAAACACAGGATGGTCGTCCTGTACTGATTAGTTTTGCATACCAGGGAACTCCGGGAGCAAATCTGGTTGTTTCTTATACTGAATATGGTGACTGTAGTCACCGTCGGTCAATAACCAAATTTCAGATTAATAATATAAGCGTTGATGCAAAAGAAAAGTGCTTTCCAATGAAGGGGAATATAAGAGCGCTTCACTATATCATTGAGGAATATAGCGTGTTGCAGTATTTTCATACTCAACTGGAAACCGGGTTTACGGTGATTCTGCAAAACAATATTCGTGTCTGGGTGGCTAATTATAATCACCCGAGAGCGGGGAACCTTTCGCTCTGGTAATAAAAAGACGGCTACGTTTCCTTTCTCCGTTCGTCAGCGTCTTGTTAAAGCATAGTTCAGAACGAAAAAAGACCGCCCGTTCATGGGCGGCCGACCAATTAATAAAGTCAATACATCATCGTCACATGGGGTGTCTTTAAGGCAACTCCCGCGCCTGGTTGTGTAAAGCGCGAGGATAGTATTCCGTAGTATTATGAAGAGGATATGACACCCTTAGCGTGTGGAATGGTCTGTGCAGGAAAGGGAAATGGCGGTTTGCCGCCGTTCAATGGTGAACTGTACCGGGCTGGTGGTAATGCGCCATACCCTGTTTTGTCATGCACGTCGTCATGACCCCATCGAACCACATGCATTTATTCTGCACAATCCGTGAAGAGGGTCGGCTAAAAAATGCCCCGGCTATCAATGCCAGGATAAAGGCCAGAAACGGAATAATTTTATGTGTTCTCACTGGTAAACCATCCGGTATCGCAGGTCATGTCTGGCAATCTACACCATCAAGATGAATGTAAAGTGACGATCTTTTAGATCCTCAGCAAGTGGGCAAGAAATCCCCCTTTTTACCACGCTAATGGGCGTTCAGGAAAAAGGGGGTGAAATGACACTATCAACATTTCAAAAGTCACAACCGGTAGGTATCGCGATGCACAATACCACTAAATCATCAACGTGGGCGTCAGTTGACCAGAGTATTTGGTTATGATGAATTTGCAGGCGTGCGGGAAAATCAGCGACATCCTGCGCCCTGAACGGCGTGGTTAAACAGAGGAATATTAACTCTTTGTCATTAATATTTTTTTGCTATTTATTTTTCTCCGCTTAGACGAGAATATCCTCCCGATAATAAAATGGCTGAAAGGATCCGCTATGTTAGAAAAATACTTCCAGTTTGATGGCGATAGCGACGACGCAGCTATCGAGAAGCATAAACGTTTGCTCGCTGTTCAGGCGGCATTAGAAATTTCGAAAGCCGCCGTCTCTTCATCAACCGCAAATTCCGGTATTCGTAGCCAGATGGATTTACGCAATGTGGCTCAGGAAGTCGCCTCCTTAGCCGATGCCATTCAGGATGCGCTCGAAGGCTACGAGGAAAACTAATCCCGGCCATCGCGTCAGGCCTCGCGTTGGCGAGGCTTTTTTACCTCAGGGGGCGCGCATTCTCCGGGGGCTTCTGATGCGTTGCCCGGCTATGGGGCAGTTTGGATATCGAAAATTATTGTACGTTAAGGTTGTTTTTTAACCACTTAGATGTGAGAAAACCGCTCTCTGAGCGGATTTTCGTATCTTGATGAGCGATGCTGAGAGCTCCTCTCAAACGATCTTAAGAAGATCCTTCTGAATCTTTGATCGTGATAGTGTAGGTTTTGTCGAAATCGCCTGATTTTGAAAGCATTCCGCCACCTAAGCCACCATGTACTCGTACTTTAACTATACCTGCTTTTGTTGGTATTCCTCTAATCTGAATACAATTATTGAATTCATCATCATCACAATATTGTAAGTGGAGACCTAAATTATCTGGATGAATATCGCCCGCAATGACTTGTTTACCATAAAGATTATAAGAAAGAACTATTCCGCCAAATATATTTATTTGGTTATAATAAGGTTCCCCTACAGTTGCATCATTAAGAACATCCTTTTCTGGAATAAATTCTGCCTGTAACGAACAGGCTGATAGTAAAAACAAAGATAAAGCAAAAAAAACTTTTCTCATTTTTATTTCAATGGTTTAAAAACCATCCCTCCAAAAAATCTATTGATAAAAAACTGTAAGTCTTTTTTAGGTTTTATCCAGTTTCTTTCTTTCCCCCAAGAAAATAATTCCAAACTAATATACCCGTTGGGATCTTGTGTGACTGAACTATTCCAGACAACCCAGTGCGTAGGCAACGTTGTTTTATTTGTACTATTTACTAGAAGTCCATCATTTATTAATGTAACGACTTTATAGCCTTGTTCTATATATTTATTTAAATCTCTGATTCCCTGGACGCCTGCCTGAGTGATCCCTACATTACTATAGACCATTTCATAACCAGCCTTTTCAAACCATTCCGTCAGTGTTTGCCACATTGTGATGCCTGCAACTGGAGAATCAAGAGCATCAAAGTTCAGTACGGTATTCTCTGAATCCCTGAGTCCAGCTAGTGTCATCCAGTCAGTACCGGCTATCTTCGGCCTGCTGTCTTCAAAGTAAAATGTACCTGTTGGGTGACGGCAACCTTCACCAGGCGAGATGATTAAGTCACCTATTTTAGTTTTCCCGTACCGCCAAAGTTCACGGACAGCTTGCGCATACACATCAGGGCGATCCTTTTGCAAACAGTAAAAAAATGCAGCAGGTCCACATACACTTGCTGCTATTTGATTAGGGAAATCAAATCCGTTAAATCTCTCATCTATTTGACGTCCTATTAAATTTTTATCAAAAGGGTCTCTGGGATTGCCAATGGGGTATTCCTTTGCAATAAATGGACGTTCCGGGATGGTGATTTTTATCAGCTTTGTTTCGCCCCCCTGACTTTCAGGCTTCATTGTCCCTTTTGACTCAAAATAACAGGGATTTTCCCGCTTCACCGGAGACCAGGCTTTGCCTGACGCAAATTCTTCCAGCGTGTACATCTTAGTGAACGGAACAGGCGTTACACAGTGCGTATGCAACATGGTTTTTCTGTAAAGCTTCATTTCCATAATATAAATTATCGAGAGTGACTCATTTATATTTCCGGTCATGTGACTCTGTGTTTCATTCTTGCCAAGAAACGGCTGTTGCTTCACATCCACCAGGGAATATTTATTCCTTTCGGAATCCATGCGATAAATACACAGGTCATACAGCAAAGAATCAGCCGGGACATTAGAGTTAATGCGGGTACTGAGGTGGTAAACAGCCATAATTAATCCATTAATATATGCAGGTTAATATTTTCAGCGGATTCAGCATCATGCCACGCTGTCATCCCCTGGTTATCCGTATTCCCCGTTTCTGTATGACCGTCCGGGAACATCAGAACATACCGACAATCCACCATCAGTCTGCCGTCATCATCTGCACACTGAAAACGAAGAGTGTTACGTGAAGAAGGTTGCTGCACTGACTGGCTCTGTGCGCTGACAATTTTTGCCGTTGATGGGTTTCCTGCTGCAATGACGAAGTTCGTTCCGGTTGCACACCCACAGCGTACTGGTGAACCATTGACGGCGACCGCTCGTCCCTGTGGGTTTGTCTGCCGGAGATCGCCTGAGGCAATCACGCCTGTCTGTCCGCATTTCGGGCAGGGTGACGTTTTATCACCCACGTAAAGCTTTCGCCTTCCGTTTACTGACCAGCCCTGACTTCCGGCATAGCAGACTGCTCCTGTTGACGTTTTATCGCCATCAAGCCCGGAGTTTTTACCGTGTACACCGCTCCACCTTTTGTCATACATACATGTTTTCCTCAGTCCGTAAGAATATGCAGGCTGATATCGTTTGCCGATTCAGCATAATGCCATCCGGTAACCCCGTGTTCATCAGTAACGCCAGCTTCAGAACGCCCGTCCGGGAACATCAGGGTGTAGCGGCAGCCTGCCATTAGCTGGCCATCGTCACCGGCGCATTGGAAACGGATGCAGTTCCGGGCGCTGGAGTCCTGTGCCTGCTGCGCCGGTACAGGCGACTGACTGGTATTGCGGGAGGTCAGAGAGCCAGTACCTGTGCTGGTAGACTGCGTGGCTGAACCGTAAACATAGTGATCGGGGCAACGGCACAGTACTCTGTCACCTGTGGCCGCATATGCTTTGCCTTCTTCTGCCCAGTCCTGTGCGGAGGCAAGGATTTCAAAATACCCGTTGTATTTACTGCATGATGCCTTGTCGCCGGTCCGGGCTATTGCTTTACTTCCTTCAAACCAGGACGCTGTCGCAGAAATGATTTCTCCGTAACTCGTTTTATCACCCAAACAGGCCAGTGCTCTTGCCATCATTAATCCCTCAATATATAAGCGGTTATACTCACTGGCATCATACAACAATCACAACTTAACCATAATCTTTGGCTTCTGGTTGCCGGTACAGTGCCTGAATGCGGCATATCTGGGAGGGGTTGTACCCTGTCGCATCTGCCGTTTCACGGATGCTCAGTTTCTTGACCTGCCGGTAGTACAGGACTTTCTGATGCCGTTCCTGATCGGCCTGTTTTCCCCGGTATTTACCCAGTGTATGCGCCCGCTCAATTCCCTGCTTCTGGCGCTGGCGGCGGCTCAGCCAGTCCTTATGCGACATCGCGGCCATCCGGTCGATAAGCATGTTATTGATGGCGGTTATCACGGCGCGGGTGATTGGGTCAGCCTGCGAAGGGTCTTTATCTGACAGTGCCTGCCATGAGGTGGGTACATCCAGGCTGACAATCCGCAGCTCGTGTCGCTCGATCTGCTTTTTCAGCGTCATCCAGTCGCTGTTGCTCAGAGGGGTCAGGCGGTCTAATATGGAAAGAGTGGTCGATGCCCTGAAGCGTAAAGGGGTGAAGATCAACGATCAATTGCTGTCGCATTTATCCCCGCCAGGCTGGGAGCATATCAATCTGACAGGCGATTATGTCTGGAAAAGTAACCGGATACCGGCTTCCGGTAAGTTTCGCCGGCTGAGACCAGCTAAAGTCGAAAGGTCAAAAAATAGCCTTAACGTACAATAATTTTCGATATCCAAACTGACCCCGGCTAGGGCGTTTTCTCGTCTGCGGACCAGTGCGCGACCAGCGTTTTGCCGATAGCCGCAATCTGTTTATTGCGCTCATCCATGGAGGCCGGGGTCCCGGTCAAATAAATCACCACGATACGCCCGGCTTTTCCGTCCGGGCCGAGAGCGGCAATGATCCCGCGTGAGCCGCGATTGCCGGCCCCGGTCTTATCGGCAATAAACCAGCCCGCTGGCAGCGCGGATCGTAACAGCGACCCCGCCACTTTATCCTCGACCATCCAGTGCAGTAACTGCTGCTGCGAGGCGGGGGAAAGCACGCGGCCGGTCAACAGATTTCGCAGTGTTCTGGCCATCGCTTGCGCAGTGGTGGTATCGCGCACGTCGCCCGGCCGCGCTTCATTGAGTTCCGTTTCCCAGCGGTCGAGTCGTGAAGTCTGGTCGCCGCTGTGGCGCAGGAAGGCGGTGAGCCCCTGCGGGCCGCCGAGGGTGGTCAGCAGCAGGTTTGCCGCCGTATTATCGCTCAGGGTAATGGCGGCGGCGCACAATTCGCCCACGGTCAGCCCAGCGGTAAGGTGTTTCTCCGTCACTGGCGAATATTCCACCAGATCCTGCTGCCGGTAGTGGATCCGGCGATCGAGCTGTTCTTCACCGGCATCGACGCGCGACAAGACCGCGCCGCAGAGCAGCACTTTAAAGGTGCTCATCATCGGGAATCGTTCGTCCGGGCGATAGCCGGCCAGCAGCTGGCCGGAAGCTAAATCCAGTTCGGCATAGCCGACCCGACCCTGAAGCTGACTTTCGGCATGTTTAACCATCGCCACCGTGGCTTCATGCGCCCATCCGGGGAGCGCCAGGGCGGCTAACAATGGCAGAAGGGCGAATCGATATTGGCGCATAGCGGAGTGTTTCCCTGGAGGTTGTTGTAGACCAGCAAAGCTGACTGGTTTTTGCCGACGTCATGGAAAATAAAGAAAAAAATAACGGTAAATAAGCGCTGTGAGATTCACAATTTCTCTTTTTTCCTTCATCATCAGCCAGTTTTTACCCGTAATAATCAATGCTTAGCTGAGTATATGAAAGAGTTTTTTTCATTCGGGCTGCGATGAACTATAAGAATGTACTGAAGGTTGAGTAAATGCTCTACGCCGTTGGCAATCACGTATTAACCATTGATCCATCCGGGAGGAACATGGTGGACCCGCTAATTAAGGTCATGCTGGTGGGGGGAAAGGCGGATGGCCTGCTGGTCAGCGTCGCCGGTACCGCGACGGAACTGTCCGTCACCGCCGCGCAGTATGGCGCGAAATCCGGCAACCCGCTGAGCTATCGGATTGTTTCGCAAACGATCGATGATGAGCGCTATTTTTTCGGCGTGTTTAGCGAAAGCCATGACGATGCTGACAAGCTCAAACGCGTGGCCCTGACCCGGGGCATGAAAAAGTCTCTCCGCTGAGTGCGTTCGCCCGGGCGATTGATCTTCGCCCGGCCTGACCGTGTTATCATCCCCTTGTTTGCCACCGCCGTAGCACGGAGTTTTTCATCGGGAGCACCATGATTCACCATATCCGCATACAAAATTTCAGGTCGGTCAGGGATATCGAACTGGAACTGGGCGCGCTCAATATCGTGTTTGGGCCGAATGGCTGCGGCAAGTCCAATATCTACAAAGCCATTCACCTGTTAACCGCCTCCGCTGACGGCAAGTTCTCCAGCTATATCAGCGAGGAGGGCGGCCTGGAAAATGTGATGTGGTCGGGGCGAACGGCGCCCACGGCGCGCCACCCGCGACGGTTGCAAATTTCCTGTCTGACCGGCGAGTTCGACTATGAACTTCAGGTGGGCTTCCCGGAAAAGCTGCCTTATCCCACCCAGTTTATGCTCGATCCGATTGTCAAAGAGGAGTCCATCTGGCTGGCGGGATTCTCCCGGCGACCTTCCGCCAGGGTTTTGCAGCGTAAAAACCAGGCTGCGTTCCTGCTCGATGTCAACGGCGAGAAAAATACCTTCACCGACACGATTTATGAAAATGAATCGATTTTTGGTCAACTGGGCGAGCCGCACCGCTTCCCGGAAGTCTCTCGCGTCCGGGAAACCATGCGCCAGTGGCGTTTCTACCACGAGTTTAATATCGGCCGCCATTCGGCGCTCCGCCATCCGACGGTAGGTTACCGTTCACCGGTCCTCGACAGCGACGGGCACAATCTCGCCGCCGCTTTTCAGACGATTGTCGAAATTGGCGCCGAAGAACTTCTGCACGAGATTCTGGCCGCCGCCTTTCCGGAGTGCGCGTTCTTTTGCGAAAACGAAAACTCGCGTTTTTCGATTAAGATGCGGCGCAACGGGGTGTTTCGCCCGCTGCTGGCGGCGGAAATGTCGGATGGTACGCTGCGTTTTTTATGTCTGGCGGTCGCGCTGTTGAGTCCGCGTCCGCCGGCATTTCTGGCGATCAACGAACCGGAAAACAGCCTGCACCGGCAGATGTTCCCGGCGCTGGCCAGGCTGATTGTCGAAGCCTCACGCTATAGCCAGATCTGGTTGACCAGCCACTCTGCCGAGCTGGCGGCGCTTATCTCCGCGCAGGCCGCCAGCCGGATATACGAGCTGGAAAACAGCGACGGCGAGACGCGAATTAAAGCCGCGGTGGGCGGATAATATTAGCGGCCTGTCTGGCCGCTAAGTTGCGGTTTACGCGGCGTTGTTATAGCCGGCGGTCGGCAGCGCATTTTTCGCCCCGATACGGTTCACGATATTCCTGGGTTATTATACTCGTCATCATTCCAGTTGCCTGATATTGGCGGCACGCCGTTTCCGGCGTGAGACTCGCCATCCCGGTCTTTTGGCCCGGATTCTGCCCATTTCCGCCACGCTGCATCCCTAATATGCGGGTATAGCCGTTTTAAAGGGGGCGCGAGCCCCCGTTGAGGGTTTAGCGTAGAGACACAGAGAGCTGGTACTGCCAGCGGGTCCCGAGCAGCAGCCACTGCGGCAGCACGCTCGGTGTCCAGGAGTCATCGCCGCCGACGCCCATATGCGCGCCGTCGAGGGTTATCCAGACGCCTTTTTCCGGGGTCATCCGGTGCCAGTGGTCGGTTTTCATCAGTTGCGCGGTGCTGTAGGGCTGAACCGAGAAGTGGAAGTCGCCGGTCACCTGCCAGCGCCCCCAGTCCAGCGCTTTGTTGTCGCAGCGCAGGCCGTTTTCCGTCGGGAAAATATAGGGCGTGCTCATCGCTTCCAGCGGAAGCTGCCAGCGGGCGAAACAGGCGCTGCTCTTGCGGTCAGGATAGTTTTCATGCGGCCCGTAGCCGAGCCAGGAGACCGGAGCATGCTGGTCAGGAACCTGGAAGTGCAGGCCCACGCGCGGCAGCGGCGGCAGCGTCCCGGCCCGCTCGCCGCTCACCGTCAGGTGCAGACGGCCATCGCTGGTAAAGGTCATTCGCCACTGGCTGACGATGACCACTTCGTCGCCGCGCAGATAGTGCCAGCGGCTGTCGACGATGGTCTCATGGGCCAGGCGCTGCGCGGTACACTGGACGCAGCGCACATCGAGAGTATAAAGTCCGGCGCTTTTCCAGCGCTCAACCCAGGCGTTGGGGTCGATACGATCCGTCTCGCTCACGCCGATATCGTTGTCCAGCGGGGCGCGAACGAACTGGTCGCGCAGCGGAGACAGCAGTTGCTCTGCGCCTTCCGCCAGCCAGTGAGTTAACAGGCCGCTCTGACGATCGATAATCCATTGCTGGGATCCCTGACGGACGGTGAAGCGCTCATCATCGATGGTCAGCTCCGGCGCCGGACCGACGGCGGCGGGCGCCGGTAAGGCCAGCGGGGCGGCGAGGGCGAACTGCGCCCAGGCCACGCGGTGCCCGGCGGCAGACCACGGCGTCGCCTGCGGCTGAACAACCTCCAGCGTCAGCCAGACCTCCCTGGCGCCTGGCGGTAAGGTCAGGTGGTCGCACAAGGTAAAATCGCCCTGGCCCTGCGGCGCGAGGTTCAGCGTAAGGCTGCCGCTGGCCACGGTTTCGCCGGCGGACTGCACCTGCCAGTTCAGCACTTCATTATCCGTGGTGCGGAACAGGTATTCGCTCTCGATCGCGATCCGCAGCGGGGAGTGCGCCAGCAGAGCAAACTGGAAATATTGCTGGGCATGTTTTGCTTCAGTCAGCGCAGGATGAGGGCGGCGATCCGGGAATACCAGCCCGTTCATACAGAACTGGCGGTCGTTCGGCTTGTCGCCAAAATCGCCGCCGTAGGCCCAGCCCACGCTGCCGTCATCGAAGGTTTTTTCGATGGCCTGATCCGCCCAGTCCCAGATAAATCCGCCCTGCAGGCGCGGATATTCCCGGAAGGCCTGCCAGTAATCGGCAAAATTACCGAGACTGTTGCCCATTGCGTGAGCGTATTCGCAGAGGATCAGCGGTCGCTGTTCGCCGGGCAGACCAATCCACTTTTTAATGCCCCATTTCGGCACCGCTGGAATCGGCTGATCGCGTTCCACGCGGGCGTACATCGGGCAGATAATATCGGTCGCCGCGCTGTCGGCACCGCCGCCTTCGTACTGGACCGGCCGCGTAGGATCTTCGCGTTTCAGCCAGCGATACATGGCTTCATGGTTGGCGCCGCAGCCGGACTCGTTCCCCAGCGACCAGATAATAATCGACGGATGGTTACGGTGGCTTTGCAACATCCGGGTGATGCGAGCGCTGTAGGCCGGCAGCCAGGCCGGATCGTCGGACAGGCGGTTCATTGGCACCATGCCATGGGTTTCGATGTTCGCCTCATCGACCACGTACAGGCCGTAGCGGTTGCACAGTTCATACCAGCGTGCGGCGTTGGGATAGTGCGAGCAGCGCACGGCGTTAAAGTTATTCTGCTTCATCAGCAGAATGTCCTGCAGCATATCCTCTTCGCTCACCACCTGGCCGCGCTGATGGTGGTGCTCATGGCGGTTCACCCCGCGGATCAGCAGCGGTTTGCCGTTGAGCAGCAGCAGGCCGTTGCGGATTTCCACCCGGCGAAAGCCGATGTCCCAGGCTTCGGCTTCAACCAGCTCTTCGCCGCGCCACAGGGCAACCACGCTACGATAGCAGTGGGGCGTTTCCGCGCTCCATTGCCGCGGTTTTTCCACCGCCAGCGCCAGCGTCGCCCGTTCGGCATAATGGCCCCGTTCATCTACCGGCGCAGAACCTGGCCGCTGGCGCTGGCGGGCAATCAGCTGTTCGCCGTCCCACAGGCTGACTTCAGCCTCCAGCCCGGCCAGCTGTTCGTCGGCGGCAGCGATGGTCAGATTGACCCGCAGTTCGCCATCGCGATACAGCGCATCCAGCAGCGGGGATATCTGCACATCGCTCAGGTGCTGCTGCGGTTTGTTGAGCAGCCACACCGAGCGGAAAATCCCGCTCATGCGCCACATATCCTGATCTTCCAGCCAGCTGCCCGCGCTCCAGCGCATGACCATCACGCACAGTCGGTTTTCGCCCGCCCGCAGGTAGGGGGTGAGATCGAAAGCCGCCGGCAGCCGGCTATCCTGGGAATAACCGACCCACGCGCCGTTGCACCACAGATGAAACGCGGAGTTAACGCCGTCAAAAATAATTTGCGTCAGGCCATCGGTCAGCCAGCTTTGCTCCAGGGTGACGTTGAGCGAGTACAGGCCGGTCGGATTCTCTTCCGGCACCCGCGGCGGCGGCGTATCGATGGGGTAGCGAACGTTGGTATAAACAGGCGCGTCGTAGCCTTCCATCTGCCAGTTAGAGGGCACCGGCGTGCTGCGGCTCGTATCGGGATCGCGCTCGAGCCAGCGGGAATCGACGGCAAACGGGCTGGGGGACCAGGAGAACTGCCACTGCCCGTCAAGCAGGCGGAGGCGGTCGGAAGGGCGGTTGTCCCGGGCGTCGTCGAGGGATCGCCAGCTGGCAAACGAGGGGCGAGCCGCTAAGCGGTTAAGGTGAGTAATGGTCTGATTTTGCCAGTCTTCACGGGCCAGTACGTCCTGAAACGTCAACGAGCGAACCGCGTTTGAGTCATGTTGTTGCATCGGCATACCTGACGGATAAGTGAGAAAAATGTCATTCGCTAGACAATGATGATGTCGTTATCAGGTATTTTTCTTCAGGCCGCAATACTGGCGAAAATGAAACCGACTCACGATCACGAAACTCCAGGAGAAACGCTGATTTTTGTCGTCAATAAGACATAAAATGTTAGCGGGCGACATTTGCCGTCATCAGACCAATTTTGCGCAGACAGGGGGGATTATGCAGCGGCGTTCGGCAACCTTAGACGATGTGGCCCACGAGGCCGGTGTTTCGCAGCAAACGGTTTCCCGGGTGCTGAATCGTCCCGATGTGGTCTCCGCGCGGACCCGCGAGAAAGTGATCCGCGCGATGCAGGCGCTGCATTATGTTCCTGACCGTTCGGCACAGCTGCTGGCGGGAAAAGCGGCGCCTTCAATCGGGCTGATTACGGCGTCGCTGACGCTGCACGCGCCGTCACAAATCGCCTCGGCGGTGAAAAGCCATGCTGGCGCTCATCAGCTGGAGGTATCCATCGCCATGCCGGAACGCAGCGACTACGCTTCACTGCAGACCCGGCTGGATGAGTTCCGTGCTCAGCATATTCGTGGCGCGATTATCAGCCTGCCGCTGGAGAGCAGCATCGCGGAACGACTGGTGAAGGAAAATCCCGATATCGCCTGTCTGTTTCTTGATGTGTCGCCGGAGACGGAGGTCTCCTGCGTGCGCTTTGATCATCGTGACGGCTGCGGCGCCTGCGTGCGCCATCTCTGGGAACTCGGCCATCGCGAGTTTGGCCTGCTGGCTGGCCCGGAAAGCTCGGTCTCCGCCCGGATGCGCCTGGGCAGTTGGCGGGAAACATTGCATCGTCTGGGGGTGAGCCAGGCCGTGACGGTATTTGGCGACTGGAGCGCCGCCAGCGGCTGGCAGAAAACCTTTGAGCTGCTTCATCTGCAGCCGCGGATCAGCGCCATCGTCGTGGCCAATGACCAGATGGCATTAGGGGTACTCAGCGCGCTGGCGCAACTTAACCGCACCGGTCACAGCGCCATCTCGGTCACCGGCTACGACGATACGGCGGACAGTCTTTACTTTCAGCCGCCGCTGACCACCGTGGCGCAGAACTTCGATCTGCTGGGTAAACGCGCGGTGGAACTGCTGACCCAGCAGATGGCGGCGCCGCAGGTGCCTATTTGCGAACTGCTACCCACCCGCCTGGTCGTCCGTCAGTCAACCTGGCCGCGTGAGGGAGAGTCTCACCGCGAGCCGCTGATTGCCGAGCTCAAAGCGCTGGTGGATAAACTCTAAGCGGATTGCGGTTTAACTTTTATTGAAGATAACTATGCTAGCGTACGGTCAGACGTAGAAGGAGATGGACATTGCCTCTGCGTAAAATGCAAAACACAATCTATCCATGCAAGCATTTATTCACCGCCAGCTATCTGGCGGTTTTTTTTGCCGCTATTTCCGCATTTGTCACCGCTATTTTCTTTTATTCTGCATTTTGCGCATTAATTACGCATCCGGAAGAATAAAAGCTCTGTTTTTCATGGGGGTGGTGCGACGGCTCTCGTGGGTTATAGTTTTTAAACCAGCATAAAATGCTACTGAGTAGGGGCGGGGGATCCGGGTTAAAAAAGATCTCCAGCAAGCGCGACATTAACGCCTGATTCGCCAGCGACAGAACGAAAACAAATCCCTTATTCTGCGATGCGGTGATTTCCAGCGGGGGAAAGGTATGCCGTTTGCAGCTAACTCATTGACACGACAGGCAAAGGGAACTGAATAAAAATTGTTCTCATAGACAAAAGTGTGATCGCGATCAATATGCCATACCATGAGTAATATTAAACATAGCTAATGTATTCATTCGAGAAATAATCAGGTGGTAATTAATGGCTATCAAGGATTTTTTTGCACAAACGGAACCCGGGCGCCGACGTTATGGCGTGGCATTAGGGGTTGGGATCGTTGCGGGTCTGATGTCGGCATTTGTGAAGTGGGGGGCTGAAGTTCCGTTACCGCCCCGTACTTTCTCCGGGGGCAGGGATGAATTTAACCCGCCTTATCTTTTTTTACGTGATTACCTTGGGATTGATCCGACTCACACCGTTTATACCTTTTCGGAACACATCATCAATCCGGTGATGGTCACGCATATTATTTTCTCGCTGGTCTTTGCCATTGGCTATTGCCTGGTGGCGGAAGTGTTCCCCAAAGTGAAATTATGGCAAGGGGCATGGGCGGGTATTGTCGCCACCATCGCCGTTCACTGGATCTCTTTCCCTTTATTAGGTCTGACGCCTTCTCTGCTTCATATTCCCGCCGATGAATATATTTCGGAACTGGTCGGGCATATTTTCTGGTTCTGGGCGATAGAGGTTTTCCGTCGCGATCTGCGAAACCGCATTACGCATGAACCTGATGCCGAAGTTCCGCTGAATTCACCGTTCAGATAATAGCGGGAAAAGCGATGTCAGTGACGGGCTCGCTACGGCGGGCCCGTTTTATCTCCTCAGAGGAGGCCCAGGCGCAGTCCTAAATCCTGGGGATAAGGGTTAAAGTAGTTTTGCGTCAGCAGGTAGCTATCCGGGAATTCGGCCAGGTAGTGTTTCAGTAAGGTGATCGGCGCGAGTATCGGCAGTAAACCGGCGCGATAGTTAAGGATTACCTCGCGAAGTTCCCCGCGCTGGCGGCTATTGAGCCGATCGCGGAAGTAACCCTGGATATGCATCAGCACGTTAGTATGGTTTTTCCGCGAAGCGGGTTGCTGCAGAATAGCCATCAGCTTTGCGCGGTAAGCGACAAAGAAGGCATCCCGATCCTCCCACTGGTGAAGGGAGGCAACGAAAGGCCCAATTTCGCGATAGCCTGCCTGATCATGCGCCAGCAGCTGCAGCTTGTACCGGCTATGGAAGTCCAGTAGCGCGCGACGGCTGAGCCCCTGCGCGCGCAGGGTATTTAGCTGGTGTAGCGCGAAGACGCGTTCGACAAAGTTTTCCCGCAGCACCGGGTCGTGCAGGCGGCCATCCTCTTCCACGGGTAGCCACGGGTAGTGCATCAGCAATTTCTGCGTGAAGATCCCCACCCCCTCTTTGCGTCCGCGGTTGCCTTTTTCGTCATACAGCCGTACGCGCTCCATACCGCAACTGGGCGATTTAGCACAGACAACAAAGCCAGAAAGGGCGTCGACGCTGGGGAGAAATGCCGCGGTAAATCCGGCCATTTTCTCCGTTACATCGTCGTGAGGCGTTTGGCTAAAATGCATCTGGATGGTTCCTTCGCGGGTTTGCACCAGACGCAGGGCCGGGCGAGGAACGGGCAGGCCGATAGCCATCTCCGGGCAGACGGGTTGAAAGGTGACCCAATCCGCTAGTTCATCCATCACAAAGCCCATACGTTTATGTCCACCGTCAAATCGTACGGCTGAGCCGGTTAAACATGCGCTGATACCGACCGCGGGTTGCCTGTTCATGCTGCCATCCTCTTATTGCACTCGTTGCAGGAAGAACGGGGTGGACCGGTTGTTGCCGGGCCGCGCGACGTCTTCGCGTACTTAAAACTTACACAATAACTAATATTTGTCCAAGTATTGGTGAAGATATTTATTATTATCTATTTAATTCATCAGGTTATATTCGTCGGTTTTCTCCTGGGCTTTTCCGTCATGCGATGTGGAAAAGCCCCGGAAGTCACTCTTTTTGGCGTGTGTCGCGGGCCGTGTCCGGCGAGATATCGGCGCAGGAGAGGGAGATAACGTCGAGGGTGTTGACCTGCCGCCGCCAGCATGCGATCTGCTCCTGGCGGGCCGCGGTGAGTTTTCCGGAGGTGACCAGCAGCCAGTTTCGTTGCGGAAAAATCTCGGGAGCCAGAGCCGCCGGCGGGAGAGGAAGGAGATCGATGCGATGGCCCTGGCCGGTACGGGCGAGGGCCTCCAGCCAGATTTCGCCAGGGTCGGAGAGATGCCAGCCGGCTATCAGCACGCTATCTCCCGGCGCTTTTTTGTCGCCTTCGAGGCAAAACGAGGTATAGGCGATAATGATCCCATCAAGAATCTCGCGCAGCGTCATCACCGTCGGGAGGCGGGCAGACAGCTTACCACGCAGCGGACGCAACACTTTAGCAACCAGTTCCTGGCGAGGGGACTCGCGGCCTGCATCGTAGATCAACTGGCGCAGGGCGTCGATTTTTCCCTCTTTCAATCGCTGCAGCATACTTTCCTGCAGGCTTGACCAGTGGTTCGTCTGCCTGGCGACGGGGTTATCCAGCAGGGGCTTTATCTGGCTGACGGGAACACCTTTTTGCACCCAGTCGAGAATGTTAAGCGCCTGTTGAACATCATCATCACTGTACAGACGGTGTCCCCCTTCGGTCCGTTGCGGTTTGAGCAGGCCGTATCGACGCTGCCAGGCGCGAAGCGTGGTGGGGTTGATCCCGCAAAGCCGGGCAAATTCACCGATGGAGTAAGACATGAGGGAGACCTGAAAAGAGAGGATAGTCCCAATATACTATGAATTATTCCCGGGTAAATGTTCAATGCCGTACGGGAACGTTGACCCGCGTGGTTTCCCGGTATTCGACAAAAAGTCCCCGAACGTCCTGCTGATTCTGCAGGGCAATAAATTGACCGTTTCCGTGTGGCTTTAAGGTTTCGTTAATTAAGTGCAACGATACTGAGGAAAGCAACGTTGCCGTCAACAAAATGGTTAAATGATGAAAATGAAAGACCAGTTATGTCATGCTCTCCCTCACCGGGACACCCCTTTTTTTCGTGCGCTACATATCAGCGTGGCGCTATTGGTTTTATTCCAGATTATCAACTCTCAACTGACTGAAAGCGAAGCCCTCGGCGATGTTACCCTGACAGGATGGGTGACGTGGCTGCACATTATCTGTGGATTTTCATTGATTGTGTTGGGTATTACGATGCTCATCTGGATGCTAACGCAGCGTGGTTTTGATTACTATTTTGCCTGGCTGAAGCTCGATTTTCGCGGCATCGCTACCGATCTCAAGACGTTCATTTCATTGCGTCTTCCCGAAGCGCATGCCGGGGGAGTGGCGGCATTGATTCAGGGGCTTGGTGTTGTGGCGCTGTTGGGCGTTGCTTTGTGCGGCGGGTTGTGGTTTGTGCTGAATACGGCGTTTGGTCCATCCTCGTCGCTGGCGCATGAGGTCCTGGGCCTGCATAAATTCCTGACCGTATTCATTGAAACTTATTTCTGGGCCCACGGAGCCATGGGATTACTGCATATTTTCCTCAAAGTCCGCAGTCAAAGGAATAACCCGATAATCTCGTGACCGCGATCAAGCGGCTCATTCTGGAACCAGAGCAACGGCGCTTTTGTCAAATACCCTTTTTCCTCGCGCTAAAACCGCCGTCAGGCTTTAACCTGACGGCAATGCGCAAGCCGTGAATCCGCTGCGACACCCCGCTTTAAATCGCCAGTGGCCACTCTTTTTTCAGCAGGGCATAGATGTAGGTATCGTCATATTGTTCTTCGCCGCTGGCGGTCACAAACGAAACAAACTCTTTAAAACAACCTTCCCGACGCATATGCAGGCGTTCACAGAGTCTCTGAGAGTCCTGGTTGTAGTCCTCAACATAGGCATATAAGCGCCGGGCTTCTCTTGCCGTAAACAGGTAGTGAAAAAGCGCGGAAACCGCTTCCGTCGCAAAGCCCTGACCCTCATAGCGCTGATTAAAATGCCAACCCACGGACCAGGTATTGTGGTCCGGTTCTTCGCGGTTATCGGCAAACAAATGCCCAATGAGTTGATCCGTTTCCTTGAGGCATACGGCAAACTGGCTTGCATCGCTGGCTCTTTTCATGACCTCTTCCCTTGCTTGCGCAAGTGAATCGAGCTTTTCATCCTCAAAACAGGGGACGCGCGGTGAAGACAGGTATTCCAGCAGCGGCAGGGCATCTTGTTCCTTAAAGGAACGAATAAAAAGTCGTGAAGTCGTTGCTACGATCATAGAGTGATAAGTCGCCCGGATGGGTTTGGGCCTAAATTAACATTCATCCAGGGATCTCCTCAACTCTTTCGAAAACGCCGACGATGCCCGGTTCATCGTCTGAAGTCGCGATGTGAATGATGCGCCATGGCGGGCGATTTTCGCCGGCGAGGGCCTCTGTTTTTTTCACCCATTCAGTCACACGGGGAATATTCCAAAAATAGGAAAACATGAAATTGTGAAGGGTATTTCTTTGGCATATGTTTAAAGTGTCAACTTAATCTTAAGGAACGATCATCATGTTTAAGCGTCGCACTCTCAAAACTGCACTTGCGGCGGTTATATCTCTTGCTGTCCTTGCGGCACCGGTTTATGCAAACCCAGGAAACGGAAATGGCGGTGGGCATGGCAATGGCAATGGCGGTGGTAACCACGGAAACAGCGGTAATCATGGCAACGGCGGAGACCATAGCAACAAGGGCCAGGGAAATGGGAAGTCCGATGAGGATCATGGCAACCGCAAGAACTATGGAAAACCAGATCACGTCGACTCCGATATCAGCTTCTCGCGGGCGCGCTCCCTGGCCGTAAATTATGGCCTGGTTGGCTATCAGGCGCTCCCTCCCGGTATCGCTAAAAATTTAGTCCGCGGCAAGCCATTGCCTCCGGGGATTGCGAAGAAAACGCTTCCGGCATCCATGATTCATGATTTGCCCTATTATCCTGGATATGAATGGCGTGCGGTTGGCGATGATTTGGTGCTGGTCGCATTAAGTACCGCCATTGTCACAGCTATTATTAATGGTGTTTTTGACTAGTAATACAGCGCTTATTCTGAGGCCCCGAAAATGCGGGGCTTTTTTATGGGCAAAATGCAGGATCAGGCAAGGCTGAAACGCAGTGATGGAATTTTATAAGGCCCTGGATTCTGCCTCCGGAAGAATAATGTATTCTTTCGCCGTTCCGGGCAAAATGGATAATGGCGGATTTCACCTATAATAGTAGTGATGACGGTGATTATATTACGGGGGATGGCGATGATTTATTTACGGAATTCTGTCACAGGAAAAGTTATGACGCAGGAAGAGTGGCAGCAATCCTTAAGCGAGTGGGAGGATGAAGGCGGCTCACCTTCGCCAACAGGCGAGTTCGTTGAGGTTGAGAGAGACAGCAACGGAAGCTGGGTGGAGAAAAAAAATGACGGTGATTTGCCCGACAGCAGTTGAAAACCTCTGTGGCGACTTAACCACGCTTTCCGTCATGCCAGGTGGATAATGGCTGTGATGGGATGCTTGTTTAAGCATGAAAGTTTGGTTGAATATTTCATGCTTAAACAAGATGTTATGGTTAAATAATGGGTTTTAATCAACCGGCGTGGTTCGCGTATTGCTTCCGGGCGGCTGACTTTCCCGCTACCGGATTCATGGCGATGTCCCGGTAACGTCCGTCCTGGCGTAAAACAGCCAGTGTTCAGGGCCGGCGGGTTGGATCCGAGCGAGGAGCGGACATGCATGCTGTCCGCTGGCGGGTCACACTTTATTCTCTTAACCTGGTGTCGTCGTGGTAATTAAACGACGAACGCGGCAGATCAGGATTGCCGTGGCGATGAGAATTTTGCCGCAATCATTTCAGATGTGGGTTGTATTCCCCCCAGACTCCACTGCTCAGGTTCATATTCATCAATCCTCACCCAGACCGAGCGGCGAAATTCAGGATCGCCGCGGCCTTCAATTTCCACGATCAGATCGGTCATGCGACGTAACAGCTCATTTTTTTGCTCCGGACTCATAATTCCTTTAATGGTTTGCACATTGACGAAAGGCATTGTATTCTCCATGATTATCTAGGTCTTAAAATCATACTCAGGTTAAAAGGTAAAACAAGGGATGTCAAAAGATAATTCACTGCCGTATTTGCTGCCTGAGCTGTGCGGGCTCGCGGCAGCCGCAGAACTGCTTGGCGATCAATGGGTTTTGTTGATTCTAAGAGAGGCTTTCTATGGTGTTACTCGCTTTGAAACGATACGTTGCCATACGAAGATAACGAAGCAGACCCTGGCGAACCGGTTAAAAAAAATGACAGACCTCGGCCTGCTTTGCAAAATCCCTTATCAAGAGGAAGGTACACGTGAACGCTACGAGTACGTTCTCACGGCAAAAGGGCGCAGCCTCGCACCGATCCTTTTTTCCCTGATGGCATGGGGGCATAAAAATATACTGCATGATGATCCCCATATTTCTTTAGTTGATAAAGCAAGTGGCGAAGCAGTATACGGAGCATTTGTCTCGGCCAGTGGCGAGGTTGTTGAGGTTAAAAATATTCAGATGGTGGCCTGCAAAAGTTAATTTCACTAAGAAATAATTGATCAACACGCGCTTCAAGCGGCATCAGTACATCCTGATGAACGAACGAGTGGATCCGCAGAGTGATTTAATCAGTGCGTCGCATCCATCGGTTGCAGGCTATTTCATCCCGGCGCAATGCATCGGTAAAAAATCCCCTTGAGCAGGCACACTCAAGGGGAAAATACTTCATGACATGATTGCTGTGTGCGACTTTGCACGATATCCATCATCCAGGAAAAATCCAGGTGTTTCCAGATGTTTCTGGTCCGAACAGTTCCCTGACGACGTTGGTGAGTGCGAGGATGGCTTGTCTGTCCCGGCATAAAAAGGGAGGGTGTCCGTTCCCGACGCTGGTGGAGCAAAATAACCCGCCAGGCTGAAAGCGCGGGCGAAGATATTGGCTGCAGTTGGTGGCGTGAGAAACGCGGGTGTGACGGGGGGGCTTTCAGGACGAGAAGCGGTTCTATGCGGGCGGCTCAATATAAGCGACTGAGCCGCAATAAACTCAAAAAATATTTTCCAGTAACGTAGCTTTCATCGTGGCTTCAAAGGGAATAATTTCCGCTTTAGCAATATTGAATTTTTGGAATGGATCCTGGCTAAGGCGGGCTTCCAGAGATTCAAGGCTGTCACATTTGGCGAGAATAACGCCGCCATTACGCGGAATGCGCCTTCCGGAGGTTAAAAATACACCATCGGAATAACCTTTCTTCAGCCACTCGACATGGTCTGGTAATTGCGAGTCAACGTCTTCTAGCGGTTTTATATAAGTCAGAACAACCACATAAATGATACTCATTTCAAAGTCCTTGTAAAAAGAAAGCCATTGAATGCTAGCACCAGAGAAGGTAAAGAAGAATAACTTCCCGCCATCATCCGGGAAGCCTCGCTTATGTACACTCGCTGATGGACAACATCAAGCGGAGCCGGTGTCGTAAACGCCAGTATTGCAAATTATGCTGCTCAACCGGCGTTGGCGAAGAGGGGATAGGGGATAGCCAGGAAAAAGGGTTGAGCAATCCTGAATTATCCCTCCAGACCAGAGCCGCTTCAGCCCGGAGATGACCAAACCTAAGGCCCAAGGGTACGCAAGGTGCCTGGTGTTACTGAAACCACCCGGCGTAGAAACTTCACATACTGTGTCGCCATCGAATCATGGACAGAAGAATTTTTTTGTTCAAAAAATAGGCTCTTATAATGATGAACAGTGTCAGCGCAATTAATATTTTTGTCATAAAAAAGCAACGAAAACGTTTGCGTAGGACATCCTTGCGATGTCTAATGTTTGCAGCCGTATTAATTGTATGGGTGTTAAAAATTATGAGTGTCGTTGAATTAGGCCTTGGCCTGCTGTGGATTGGCAGTGTAGTTACTATCACTTTAGTAATGGACTATCGATTCAGACGTAAATATCGCTCGCACCTCTAGCCTCCAGTAAAAATTATAAATCAGTATCTTACAACACGTCGTTCAGCGTCGTTTTTGCTTTCCGTCGATATGACAGGGGGGTTCGCGAGAGGCACCTGCATCAGCACCCCTGTCACATCGTCGTAATACAAATGAAAACAAGAGGCCTGAGTGCTTTCCCTGGTCAGAGCACCGTTGCGAGCAAGAGTCGAGTCCCGGCGGTGAACCTGTTTACCGCACCTGTGCTGTGGGCTTGTTGTCCGTTTACTTTTGGTTAACCAATGTCAGGCGAAGGTTGAAGCAATATTTACCTTTTATCGGGTATTTTACAGAAAACGATAAAGGGGTCGTGTTGTGAAAAAAATAGGCGGCGCATTGTTCTTTGTCAGTTGTCTTGCGGCAAGCTCTGCGATGTATTACTACCTTTACACGCAATTTAAAGCCGTTCACGAGCATCCAGAGCAACAGAAAGTCACAGATGAGAACCTGGATAACTGTGCTGGCGTTTTTTATGTGTCTTCTGGCCAGGATAGCTATGTATTACAGCATCCTTAAGGATTTTCTGGCAGATATTCAATTCGTTGCATAACATGAATCCTTAAGAGCCTGTTTTGTATCGCCAAATACAGGTGTCGAAAGTTGGCGGCAACGCGGGCGGCAAAATAAATGTCCGGAGTTAAACGATGTGCGGGGTGCGTAAGGCTGGTCAGCAACGGTTGGTTGCAATCAGGAACGCAGGCTAAACGGCAGAAACCAGGTAACACGATGATCGGGAAGCCAAAAGCGGAACGCCCCCTGGTGCAGTCAGCAGCAGGGGGCGGTTACGGGTGGGGATTATCGTCGTTCATCAGTCATCCCATTTGTGGCTTAGATACGCGGCAAGAAAACCAAAGAACAGAATTGTTCCCAGTACTGCCATGAATACATGCATATTTCCCAGCATGATTAACCTCCATTATTGATGAGTGTGCGCTAAGCGATCCTTATTAAACATAGTGTACGGTTGTTGCATAAAGAATAACCTGGTCAACTTAAACAAATAATTAACAAGAAAAACCTTTTCCGCGTGAAATCAAGCGTGCGGTGAATGATGAGCCTGTTACGATTTTACAACCGCAGCGGCAGAAAACTTCTTCCGGTATGCCGACGGGCTGATAGCGAACTGCTGACGAAAATGGTGACGCAGAGTACCGGCGTCGGCGAACCCGCTAAGTTCGGCGATTTTATCGATGCTGATGCGGCTATGGGTCAGATGCTGCTGCGCGCGCTGCAACCGCTCATCCAGCAACCAGCGGGCAGGGGTTTTGCCGGTCGCCGCCTGAAAACGGCGTAAAAACGTGCGGGGACTCATTCCCGCCTGCCGGGCCAGCGACGCCACGGTATGGCTGGCGGCGAGATGCTGATGCAGATAATCAAACACCAGCCCCAGGCGCTGGCTTTCCCGCGCCTGGGCGACGGGGCGGACCACTTGCTGCGCCTGCGCGCCGTCGCGGTGCGGAGAGACAACCAGCCGCCTGGCCACGGTATTGGCGGCGTCAATGCCGTAATCCTCGCGCACGAGGTGCAGACACAGGTCGATGCCAGCGGCGCTGCCCGCGGAGGTCATGATGCCGTCAGAACCCACGTACAGCACATCGGCGACCACGTCGATCGACGGGAAGCGCTGGCGCAGAGTTTCCGTATATCGCCAGTGCGTTGTCGCCCTGCGGCCATTGAGCAACCCGGCCGCCGCGAGGACAAAGACGCCGGAGCAGATTGAGATAATCCGGCAACCGCGGGCATGGGCGGCGGCTAAGGCATCGCACAGCGCCGCCGGGACCGGCGCATCGATCCCGCGCCAGCCGGGGACCACGATAGTCTGCGCATCGTGAAGCAAATTCATCCCGCCGTCGGTCATCAGGCGGATACCGCCGGTAGCCCGCAGCTCACCGTCATCGACGGCGGCGACCGCGAACTGGTACCAGCGCTCGCCCATCTCCGGGCGAGGAAGACCAAAGATCTCCACCGCGATCCCAAACTCAAAGGTGCACAGGCCATCATAGGCCAGCACAACCACCCGGTGGCGCGATAAGGTCAGGGGAGGATTTGTCAGGATTTCAACGTTTTCTGTCATGGTTGCCGGCAGAGGTTCGGTGGGGGGATTCATTAAATTAGTGGTACCACAGACAAGGAGAATACGCCATGAGTGTTGTAACCGCTTTCCCCCCAGCCACCTCCGCCGACGCTGCCGCCTGGTTCCGGCATAAACTGAGCTTCGAAACCGACTGCGCGGATGTTTACAGCGCCATGCGCGGCGGGGCGGGCGATTTTGTCCTGCTGCACGTCGTCGGCAGCGCGGAGACCTTTGCCCGGCGGCATCTGCCCGGGGCGCTGCATTTGCCGCATCGCCTGATCGATAGCGCCCGAATGAGCGCGTGGCCAACTGAGACGCTGTTCGTCGTCTATTGCGCCGGCCCACACTGCAACGGCGCGGATATTGCCGCTCTCAAGCTGGCTGAACTCGGGCGTCCGGTCAAAATGATGCTCGGCGGCCTCACCGGCTGGCAGGACGAGGGGCTGCCTTTCGCCGACTGACTTTAGCGGCCGGTTTCCTGCCGGCAACCGGCTGCAAAATGAATTTATTTCATGTCTGATGAAATTTTCTCGTTTGCCGCTGACGGCAGTGCATGACAGTATCTGGACGTATAGCCATCCAGAAGTCTAAAATTCAAATAATGAACTATCACGGCAGGCAACTAATTGTGCTTACCGCTAAGGAGACACCATGCAACGTCAACAGGCCCCGTTCCGCGCAGATATCGTCGGCAGTTTTTTACGTCCGGATGCAATAAAAGTCGCGCGTCAGCAGCTTGCCGAAGGCGCCATAGATGCGCAGCAATTGCGCCAGATTGAAAATGATGCCATTCGCCAGTTGGTTCAGCAGCAGTGCGATTGCGGGCTGCACGTGGTGACCGATGGCGAATTTCGCCGCGCATGGTGGCACTTCGATTTCTTCGATGGGTTAGAAGGCGTTGAACGCTACGATGCTGACAAAGGGATCCAGTTCAACGGCGTGCAGACCAAAGCCCACGGCGTTCGGGTCATCGGCAAACTGGCGTTTGGCGATCATCCGATGCTGGAAGATTTTCGTTATCTGAAAAGCGTCAGCGGCGAAGCGCAGCCGAAGATGACCATTCCAAGCCCAAGCGTGCTCCATTTCCGCGGCGGGCGTAAAGATATCGACGCCACGGTTTACCCGGACCTCGCCGACTACTTCGACGATCTGGCGACCACCTGGCGCGATGCCATCCGCGCCTTCTATGATGCCGGTTGCCGCTATCTGCAGCTTGACGATACCGTCTGGGCCTATCTGTGCTCCGATGAACAGCGTCAGCAGGTACGCGATCGCGGCGAGGACCCGGATGAACTGGCGCGTATTTATGCCCGCGTTCTGAACCAGGCTCTGGAAGGCAAACCGGACGATTTGACCATCGGCCTGCACGTATGTCGCGGTAACTTCCGTTCCACCTGGATTTCCGAAGGCGGCTATGAGCCGGTCGCTGAGGTGCTGTTTGGCGGCGTCAACGTCGATGCGTTCTTCCTTGAGTACGATAATGACCGCTCCGGCGATTTCGCCCCGCTGCGCTTTATCCGTCCGGGCAAGCAGCAGGTGGTGCTGGGATTAATCACCACCAAAAACGGCGAGCTGGAAAACCCGCAAGGAGTAAAAGCCCGTCTGCAGGAGGCTGCGCAGTATGTCGCGTTGCAGCAGATTTGCCTCAGCCCGCAGTGTGGCTTCGCCTCAACCGAAGAGGGGAACGCGCTGACGGAAGCCCAGCAGTGGGATAAAGTCCGCCTGGTCACCGGGATCGCCGCTCAGGTCTGGTAACCGCCCTTCATCGCGCAGCGTTGCACCGTTTTGAGGCAACGCTGCCGGTCCGTTTTACGCCCGCCGCGCCGCAGCGCGCTTTCCCGCCGCCAGATAACCTGGCACCGTTTTTGCCTTATCACTTCCGGCTAGTCGTTTATTCATTTTCGTTTTTGCGATTTTCAGGAGTGAATCATGCAGCGTCGAACATTATTAAAAGCTTTTGCACTCTCCGCCTCTACCGTTCTCATGGGCTACTCTTTCCAGGTTTATGCCGCCGACACGATTAAAGTCGGGATTATGCATTCGCTCTCCGGGACCATGGCGATTTCCGAAACGCCGTTGAAAGACGTGGCGCTGATGGCGATTGACGACATTAACGCCAAAGGCGGCGTGCTGGGGAAAAAGCTCGAGCCGGTGGTGGTCGATCCCGCCTCAAACTGGCCGCTGTTCGCGGAAAAAGCCCGCCAGCTGCTGACCCAGGACAAAGTGGCGGCGGTCTTTGGCTGCTGGACATCGGTGTCGCGCAAATCGGTGCTGCCGGTTTTTGAAGAGCTCAACGGTCTGCTGTTCTATCCGGTGCAGTACGAAGGCGAAGAGATGTCGCCAAACGTCTTCTATACCGGCGCAGCGCCGAATCAGCAGGCGATCCCGGCGGTGGAATATCTGCTGAGCGAAGATGGCGGCGGGGCGAAACGCTTCTTCCTGCTGGGCACCGATTACGTCTACCCGCGTACCACCAACAAAATCCTGCGCGCCTTCCTGCATGCAAAAGGGATCCAGGATAAAGACATCGAAGAGGTCTATACCCCGTTCGGTTACAGCGATTACCAGACTATCGTCGCCAATATCAAGAAATTCTCCGCCGGCGGCAAAACGGCGGTGGTGTCGACCATCAACGGCGACTCCAACGTCCCGTTTTATAAAGAGCTGGCAAACCAGGGTCTGAAAGCGACCGATGTGCCGGTGGTGGCCTTCTCGGTGGGCGAAGAGGAGCTGCGCGGGATTGATACCAAACCGCTGGTGGGGAACCTGGCGGCGTGGAACTACTTTGAGTCGCTTGATAACCCGACCAACAAACAGTTTGTGGCGGATTACCGCGCCTATGCCAAAGCCCACAAGCTGCCAAACGCCGATACCGTGGTGACTAACGATCCGATGGAAGCCACTTGGGTTGGGCTGCACATGTGGGCCCAGGCGGTCACCAAAGCGGGGACCACCAATGTCGATAAGGTACGGGCAGCGATGGCTGGCCAGACCTTCAACGCGCCATCAGGCTTTACTCTGACCATGGATGCGACCAATCACCATCTGCACAAACCGGTGATGATTGGCGAAATCGAAAGCAACGGTCAGTTCAATGTCGTCTGGCAGACCGATAAGCCGGTACGCGCTCAGCCGTGGAGCCCGTGGATCGCTGGCAACGATAAGAAACCCGATCATCCGGTAAAAACCGCCGCGAATTAAGCGCCTCTCACGCGGGCGCGAACGCTTTGCCGGGGCGACATCTGTAGCCCCGGTCAGCGCCAGCGCCGCCGGGGATGTCCCGGGCTCCCGCGCTACCCTCGTTAGCGTTAACGGGGAAATGACCCAAGGAGATACTCATGAGCACATGGCGCATAGTGGGGTATTACCTCGCGCTACTGGTGATGATCGCGCCGTGGCAGGCGCAGGCAGCGGATGCGGATGATTTTGTGGCGGCCAACCGCACCCAGCAGGCGCGCCTGCTGGAACAGTGGGCCGCCGCGCCGGACGCACAGCGGCTGCCGCTGCTGCGGGCGTTGAAAGCGGAAACCCTGGTGGCGGACGAGAGCGGCCACGCCTTCAGCCAGCAGCAGGCGCTGGGGGCTGCGCCCGCGCCACAAGGGGCGATAAAACCGGTTCGCCTCACCAATCGCCTGCGTAACCTGGTCGCCGGGGCGCTGGCTACGCATCTACTGGTCAGTGACAGTGTCACGGAAAGGGCCGCTGCCGCCAGAACGTTGCAGCGGGAAGCGACGGCGGAAATGGCCGGGCTGTTGCAACAACGGCTGGCGGTTGAAACTGATGAAGGCGTTAAAGCGCAGTTGGAAATTGCGCTGGCCCGTTTGCAGCTTGCCAGCCCCGACAGCGCCAGTCGGCTGGCCGCCGTTGAACGGCTCGGCCACTCCGTGGATCCGGATACCCAGGCCCTGCTGATTCCGTATACCGATCTGCAACATGAGCCGGACGCTCGCGTGCGCGATGCGGCGGCAAACAGCCTGAGCCAGATTAAACAGCGTCTGCTGCTCGGCGATATTCTCGGCCAGGCGTTTATGGGGCTGTCGCTGGGGTCGGTTTTGCTGCTGGCGGCGCTGGGGCTGGCCATCACCTACGGGCTGCTGGGCGTCATCAATATGGCGCATGGCGAGATGCTGATGATTGGCGCCTACAGTTGCTGGCTGGTGCAGCAGGCGCTGGCTCAACTGGCGCCGCAGTGGCTGGCTTTTTATCCTCTGATCGCGCTGCCGGTCGCCTTCCTGATAACCGGCGGCATCGGCATGGCGCTGGAACGTACCATCATTCGTCATCTCTATGGTCGCCCGCTGGAGACGCTGCTGGCCACCTGGGGGATTAGCCTGATGCTGATCCAACTGGTACGCATGCTGTTCGGCGCCCAGAACCTGGAAGTGGCCAACCCGGCCTGGCTCTCCGGCGGCTTGCAGGTTCTGCCGAACCTGATCCTGCCGTGGAACCGCCTGGCGGTGCTCGGCTTTGTGCTGCTGGTGCTGTTCTTCACCTGGTTAATTCTCAATAAAACGCGCTTAGGCATGAACGTGCGGGCAGTGACCCAAAACCGGGCGATGGCCGCCTGCTGCGGTGTG
Source organism: Raoultella sp. T31 (assembly GCF_002806725.1). Lineage (NCBI taxonomy): Bacteria > Pseudomonadati > Pseudomonadota > Gammaproteobacteria > Enterobacterales > Enterobacteriaceae > Klebsiella > Raoultella sp. T31. The sequence continues at coordinate 97,344 of NZ_PIBO01000009.1, read as the reverse complement.
CCGACCGGGCGAGTGGATATGCTGGCGTTTGGTCTCGGTTCGGGTATCGCCGGACTGGGGGGCGTGGCGCTGTCGCAACTGGGTAACGTCGGCCCGGAGCTGGGTCAGGGCTATATCATCGATTCATTCCTGGTGGTGGTGCTTGGCGGCGTCGGCCAGCTGGCGGGAAGCGTGGTGGCGGCTTTTGGCCTGGGGATCTTCAACAAAATCCTCGAACCGCAGCTCGGGGCGGTGCTGGGTAAGATCCTGATTCTGGTGCTGATCATTCTGTTTATTCAGAAACGTCCGCAGGGGCTGTTTGCCTTGAAAGGGAGGGTAATTGACTGATGAGCCAACCTATTACTTTAACGCTGGCGCGCAAAGCGCCGCGACCGCTGCAGTGGCTCGGCGGATTGCTGGTGCTGGGGCTACTGAGCATGCCCTTTTTAGCACTGCTGCCGCAGTCGCATCCGCTGGCGGTCTCCACCTGGCTGCTGACCCTGACCGGTAAAATCCTCTGTTACGCCATTGTCGCCGTGGCGCTGGATCTGGTCTGGGGCTACGCCGGTATGCTGTCGTTGGGCCACGGCATCTTTTTCGCCCTCGGCGGCTATGCGATGGGCATGTATCTGATGCGTCAGGCGGCGGGCGACGGCCTGCCGGCGTTCATGTCTTTTCTGTCATGGAGCGAGCTGCCGTGGTTCTGGTGGGGCACTCAGCATTTTGCCTGGGCGATGCTGCTGGTGGTGCTGGTTCCGGGCCTGCTGGCGCTGGTCTTCGGCTGGTTTGCTTTCCGCTCTAAAATTAAAGGTGTCTACTTCTCAATCATGACCCAGGCGTTGACCTACGCCGGCATGCTGCTTTTTTTCCGCAACGAGACCGGTTTTGGCGGCAACAACGGTTTTACCGGATTCACCACGCTGCTGGGTTATTCCGTGACCGCGACCAGCACGCGGGCCGCGCTGTTTATGGTCACGGTTTTACTGCTGCTGCTGACCTTAGGAATCGGCTATCTGCTGGCGCAGAGCAAATTCGGCCGGATCCTGACGGCGGTGCGTGATGCGGAAAACCGGCTGATGTTCTGCGGATACGATCCGCGCGGATTTAAGCTGCTGGTATGGACGCTCTCGGCGGTGTTGTGTGGCCTGGCGGGCGCACTGTACGTGCCTCAGGTGGGGATTATTAACCCCAGCGAAATGTCACCGACCAACTCTATTGAAGCGGCTATTTGGGTCGCGCTTGGCGGGCGCGGCACCTTAATTGGCCCGGTACTTGGCGCCGGGCTGGTGAACGGCGCGAAAAGCCTGTTCACCGTCACTATGCCGGAATACTGGCAACTGTTTCTTGGCCTGATATTTATCATCGTGACCCTGTTTTTACCTCGCGGGGTGATTGGCCTGCTACGTAAAGGAGATCGCTGATGCAGCCGGATGAAGGCCTTTTTACCCGCCAGCAGCCCACGGACCGCTTTCGCGAGCAGACCGACCCGGTGCTTGAGCTGGAGAACATCAACGTCAATTTTGATGGTTTTCAGGCGCTGACGGATCTCTCGCTGCAGATTGGCGTGGGCGAACTGCGCTGCATTATCGGGCCGAACGGCGCCGGAAAAACGACGCTGATGGATGTGATTACCGGCAAAACCCGGCCACAAAGCGGCAGGGCGCGGTATGACCAGTCGATCGACCTGCTCGGACTTGACCCTATCGCTATCGCCCGCCAGGGGATCGGCCGTAAGTTTCAGAAACCGACGGTATTTGAGGCGCTGACCGTCGCCGAAAACCTTGAGCTGGCGCTGAAAGGCGATAAGTCGGTCTGGGCCAGCCTGCGGGCGCGGCTGAACGGCGAGCAGGAGGACCGCATCAGCGACATTCTGCGCCTGCTGCGTCTTGATGGCGAACGCGCGCGTCCGGCGGGGCTGCTTTCGCACGGACAAAAACAGTTTCTCGAGATTGGCATGCTGCTGGTCCAGGAGCCGCATCTGTTGCTGCTGGATGAGCCCGCCGCCGGAATGACCGATGCTGAAACCGAGTACACCGCCGAGCTGTTTCGTACCCTCGCCGGGCAACATTCCCTGATGGTGGTGGAGCACGATATGGGGTTTGTCGAAACTATCGCTGACCGGGTCACGGTATTGCATCAGGGCCAGGTGCTGGCGGAGGGCTCGCTGCGCGAGGTGCAGGCGAATGAGCAGGTGATTGAAGTGTATCTCGGTCGTTAAGGAGAGCGAATGCTACAGGTTAACCAGTTACATCAATATTATGGCGGCAGCCACATTCTGCGCGGGGTCGACTTTGCGGCCCGGCAAGGTGAGGTTACCTGTCTGCTGGGGCGCAATGGCGTGGGTAAAACCACCTTACTGAAGTGTCTGATGGGGCTTATCCCGGCGCGCAGCGGCGAAGTCATCTGGCAGGACAAACCGATTACCCAGCGTAAACCGCACCAGCGGGTGCTGGCTGGCATCGCCTATGTGCCGCAGGGACGTGAAATCTTTCCTCGCCTGACGGTGGAAGAGAACCTGCTGATGGGGCTGTCGCGATTCCCGGCCAGGGACGCCGGGCAGGTACCGGAGGAGATTTATCAGCTGTTTCCGGTGCTGAAAACCATGAAACAGCGGCGCGGCGGCGATCTCTCCGGCGGTCAGCAGCAGCAGCTGGCGATTGGTCGCGCGCTGGCCAGTCGGCCGCAACTGCTGATCCTCGACGAGCCGACGGAAGGTATCCAGCCATCGGTCATCAAAGAGATTGGCGAAGTGATCCGCCAGCTGGCTAACCGTGGCGATATGGCTATTCTGCTGGTCGAGCAGTTCTATGACTTTGCCGCGGCGCTGGCCGATCGCTATCTGGTGATGTCGCGGGGAACGATTATTCAGCAGGGTAACGGGGCGGAGATGGAAGCCGAAGGGGTGCGCGGCATGGTGACAATTTAACGCGCTGCGTTTCTCAGGGCTTTGCCGTCTTGCGGCAAGGCCCGAGCGCCAGTGACTGGCTTCGTCCCATAATGAACAGACCTCTGTTCGTCTTTTATTCTGCAATAAGAATAAAATCCAGCATATTTCATTGTCAGTCGTTCAGTCTGCTTATCTATCTGCTATTTATCAGCCGACGCCGCTAATGACGGCGCTGTTATTGCGCCGCGTTTGGGGTTAATTGCAGCGATCTGGACACTAATTCCCGGGTGTAAATTTAGGACTTTTCCTTATTTTAATTATTTGTTATTTATATGTGTGGTCGGCATCGATATCCGCCATATATTGTAAGCGATAAAACACTTCTTCATTGGCTCAAAGGCAGTTTAAGCTGCGAATTTAATGGCGAAACCAGCGCTAAATACTAAATGTTGATTTTTATCGAATGTAATGGTTGTTGAGTTGTTTTTTTATTATGAAATAGCCCGCTAAGAATAAACCCTGTCTGCTGCCGCGTCAGGGTAATAAATACCGTCAAATAATGCCTGATTTATAAGCAATTAGTCCGCTTTTATGGGGCTGTTTTTTCTTCAAACGATCGGTCAAAACGATCGTTATATGTTAAGTGATAGCTTTGGGCTATTAACCAGAATGAAATCGATCGATTATAAATATTAGCTGGCCGCAGAATTATCAGGCTATTCTGCTGCTGCCCGGGAAATATCAGCACCGAAGGATGGATTCTTTTTGTGAATATATCTCGGGAGATCTATAAATTTAAATATTGAATGATGGTTAATAAGGGAACTAATAATGCTAAACCGTGTTTATGATAAATATCTGGCTGCCTATACCTGTGTTGCTGGATGCATTTATGATTTCAAAAACAATGAAAAAGGCGTCACCGCCGTTGAGTACGCGATTGTCATCGCAGGCGTGGCCGCCGTTGTTTCTGTGGTGTTTGGTTCAGGTGGCTCCGTTCAGACAACACTGACTTCTGTGTTCACGGCGGTCACAACGAAGATTACCGGCCTTGTCCAATAATAATTATTGGAATATCTAATAATGACACGGGCATCATAGGATGTGATGCCTGTATTCAGAGATGATTTCAGAATTTCTGGCAGAACAAAGTGGATAACAATGAATATGAAAAGAGGCGGTCTGCTGGTTTATGTGGTGATGATCGTTGTCGGTATTCTGGGGCTGTTTTTCTATTTTAATCAATCCCGCACGGCTGCCCCTTTGCAGGCCAGCCAGCCAGAAAAAAAACCGCAGCAGACGATAAGCGTGGTGGTAGCCACCCGTGATTTAGACGCCAGAACGATACTACGGGCCGGGGACTTTCAGATTAAAACCGTTACGGTTGATGTCGGCAGTACCGATGCGCAGTTTAATCTCGTCGGTAAAAACCTGGATAACTGGGCGTTAAAAAGCGCGGTGCCGGCGAATTCATGGATTTTGCCGGGTTTAATGGTGGCGCCGGGCAGCGATGAATACCTGACCCTGTTTTTACGGCCGGGGAATATTCTCTATACCTTTGAGCTGAACAAGTCCGACAACTATTTATTAAATAACATCAAAGCCGGGCAGGGCGTAGATATTTATCTCTCCTATCGTCGGATATACCCCAAACATGAAGATACGCTGGAAGTCGGCGCCGAACAGTCCCGTGAGAAAAATCAGCTTTATAACCGCCTGAAACCGCTGATGGGCAATAAGCGGGTACTGGCGATTCGCCCGGCAAAAACGGTGGTCACTAACGGCGTCAACGTGGTGGAAAAGGGTAGCCAGTTGGTGGTGGAGCTGCAGGATCGCGAGGTCAAAATGCTGAAGGGGCTGGGCGGCGAGCTGGCGAATATCCTCCTGTTTCCGGCCACCACCTCTCCGGAAGGGAAATCGACCATTGCGCTGCCCTCGCCGGAGGCGGCATGGCCGGTCAGCGACGACGTGATTTTTAATCTACCTCCCGTTCCAGCAAAGCTCACCTCAGAAATTAACGAGCTTCGAGGCTAAATCGCCACCTGACCTCAGGTGGCTTATAACACCATGGAACCCCGGATACAGGGATATTTTAAAAGATGACTCAACGTTTGTTCTGCATTAAAAGGCTGTTTGTGCTGCTGGTGTTTTGCGTGTTTTCTCTGGGGGCCAGGGCGGAAGTCGTTAATCTCAAACCCGGGCAATCGAAAACGCTGCGCTTCGCTAGCGCCGTTAATACGGTGTTTGTGTCAGACCCGGCCGTTGCCGATTACAAAATCGTCAACGATAAAAATATCGTGCTGTATGCCCGCAAGCTGGGCAGCACTGAGCTGGTGGTCTATGGCCCGCAGGCGAAAATCCTGATGAATCTCAGCGTGGATGTTGACCCTTTTCTGAGCGACATTCGCCAGCGCGTGGCGCGTGAATACCCCGGCAGTACGGTGGAGGTGAAACGCTTCCAGAATGCCGATAAAGCCACGTGGATCCTGAGCGGCACGGTGCCCGATGAAGAGAGCCGCGACGGGGTCTATCAGCTGGTCGGCAGTCTGGTGGGCTCCGGCGATGGCGGCAGTAAAAGTAACGGCAGCAACGCCAGCAGTGAAAACACCCGTTTTGCGATCGCCAAAGTCTATGACAACGTCATTAACCGCTTACAGCTCCCGTCCTCGAACCAGGTCAACGTTAAACTGACCGTGGTGGAGGTGAGCAAAGAGTTTACCGATAACCTGGGCATCGAGTGGAGCAGCCTGACGCTGGATAGCATTATCAACGGCGGCGGAAATAACGGTATCACCACCAACAGCCCTGGGGTCTTTAATCTGCTGGGGTTTCGCCGTGGGTTTGATGCCGGAAATATCAGCACCTTGATTAACGCGGTAAAAAATGACTCGATTGCCCGGGTGCTGGCCCAGCCTAATCTCACCGTACTTTCCGGAGAGTCCGCTAGCTTCCTGGTGGGCGGCGAAATTCCGATTATGGTGAAAGACCAGGACTCGGTCACCGTGCAGTATAAAGAGTACGGTATTCGCCTGAATATTACCGCCAAGGTGGAAAAACGCCAGAAGATACGCCTGTTTGTCTCCAATGAATTAAGCAGCGTCACCGGTTCGTATGCCTATAACGACTACCAGATCCCGACCATGCGTACCCGGCGCTCCAGCTCAACCATCGAGCTGGCGGATGGCGACAGCTTTGTTATCGGCGGCTTATTAAGCGAGGCCGATAGGGAGTCGCTCACCAAAGTGCCGTTTATTGGCGATATTCCGGTGCTGGGGGCATTGGCCCGTAGCTCGATGACCGAAAGAAGCAAAAGCGAACTGGTGGTATTCGCCACGGTGAATCTGGTGAAACCGCAGGCCGAAGCGGCGGCCCGCAAGATGTCGCTTCCATCCTTTCGCCGCAGCTCGGTTGAGAAGCTGTTCTTTAACGTCGGCGTTGACCAGAAAATGCGCGAAGAGCGTTTAAATAGTGATGCCGGACGCTTTCTTGAACAGGGCGGCTTTGCCCGCTAACGACCTCGCATCATTGACATATTTCTGGAGTGAAAGATGAAGTTGTTTTCGGATTCTAAAAAGAAAAGCGAGCCGGAAGTCGCGCAGAAGGCGAAAAAGGGGGGCGCGCAGTCGATAATTATTATCTCCCCTGATAAAGAGATACTTTCTGACATTAGCAGTTTGTTATTAATTAATAACTTTAATAACGTTATTGGTCACCCGCTTGATTTTTTTGCCTTGCAGGATGACAGCATTTTGCGCGGCGCCGCGACGGTGATTATTGATATCGGCAACTGTAATGATGTCACCTTGATCTGTGAAACGGCCACATTGCTGATTCCCGCCAGCGCGCGTCAGGTCTTTCTCGGTCGCAATGACTCGATAGCTTTCGCCCAGGCGCTGATGAGCGCCGGCGTCTGCTATCTGCATATTCAGTCCCAGCTGGCTCAGTTGGCCGGGCAGCTCCAGCAGCCTGACAGCGCCCTGGCGACGCGCAGCATGATGAAAATCAGTCTGCTGGGCTGCAAAGGCGGCGTGGGTACCACGACCGTGGCCTGGCAGCTGTTTCAGGCCATCGGTATGCAGACCTCGATCCCCTCGCTGCTGGTGCAGGGCGCCAGCGGCAGCCGGGATCTTGATTTAATGACCTCCCGTACTCTGCCCAGAGACGGGGCGATTACGCCGATGGGGCCTCAGCAGTCCGCGCGCATAGAGCCCCTGGATGCGGCCTGGACCTATGACGATAGCCACTTCAATGCGTTCAATCTGGTGATGTTCGATCACGGCGTCTATGCCCAACCCTACGAGCATCTTGAGACCGTCTTTACGCAATCCAGCACCTTGATTCTGGTGATTAACCGCGATCTGAGCGCCCTGCGGGTGGCTAAGTATTTGCTGGATGAGAAGCAGCGCGTCGACCTGTCGCGCGGCGGTAAAGAGCTGCGGGTCTTCATCTGCCTCAATGAGAATCACCCTGCGCACGGCGATGAGCTGCGCAATGACGATATTGAGGAGTACCTGGGTTACCCGCTGGCGGTGATTAACCCGTGGAACGTTAAGCAAAACCAACCGTTGTCGGCAACACCGCTGTGGCGTTTTGCCGCCCAAAGCCTGCTGGGTAAATCTGAGCAGGAGACGGCAAAGAGGAGATTATTTCCATCGTTTTTCTCATTACGCCCCGACCGTAAGTCGTAGCGGATTTCGTCACGCGGCGGGAACATAACTTTTAAGGATGACGACAGCGATGGATACGGAGAGCTTTGAATCCCTGCTCTATTTTCGTGAGCTGGTGCTGAAGAGCGTTGATTTAGAACGGGTTGATGCGTTGCGTCACGATCGCGATGCGCTGTTTCGGGAAATCAGCGAGGTGATCACGCGGCAGGTGAACAGCAGCGGCAGATATTTATCCTCCCGCGCCAGTCACGATCTGTGCGAGCTGGTTACCGATGAGATAACCGGCTACGGCCCGCTACGGGAATTAATGGAAGACGACACCATCAGCGATATTTTGGTGAACGGCCCGGATCGCATTTTTGTCGAGCGTTTCGGCAAACTTGAACAGGTCGATAAACGCTTCCTCAACGACGTTCAGCTCACCGATATCGCCAGACGGCTGGTTTCGCGAGTGGGGCGCCGGGTCGATGATTCCCAGCCGCTGGTGGACGCCAGGATGCCGGACGGCAGCCGTCTCAACGTGGTGATTTCACCGGTGGCGCTGGATGGCGCGTCGATCTCCATCCGTAAGTTTGGCAAGGGCAAGAAATCACTGGCCGACCTGGTGGAGTACGGCAGCATGAATGAAATGATGGCCAATTTTCTGGTCATCGCCAGCCGCTGTCGGGTCAACATTATTGTCTCCGGGGGGACGGGCTCGGGGAAAACCACGCTGCTTAACGCGATGTCGCAATACATCAATGAAGATGAGCGGGTACTTACCCTGGAAGATGCCGCCGAACTGCGGCTACAGCAGCCGCACGTGGTTCGCCTGGAGACGCGAATGGCCGGGTCGGAAAACCAGGGAGTGGTGAATATGCGCCATCTGGTGGTCAACGCGCTGCGTATGCGTCCCGACAGGATAATCGTCGGCGAGTGTCGTGGCGAGGAGGCTTTTGAGATGCTGCAGGCCATGAACACCGGCCATGATGGTTCAATGTCGACGCTGCATGCCAACTCGCCGCGCGACGCGCTGGCGCGTCTGGAGAGCATGATCATGATGTCCAGCGCGTCGCTGCCGTTGGCGGCCATACGCCGCAACATCGCCTCGGCGGTCAACATCATTGTGCAGGTGTCGCGCCTGCCGGACGGCTCGCGCAAGGTGATCAACATCGCCGAAGTGATGGGCATGGAAGGAGACAACATTATTCTGCAGGACATCTTTAGCTTCGGCGCCGAAGCGGATCGCAATGAGTACGGCAAGATTCAGGGGACGTATACCTGTTTTGGGCTGCTCCAGCGTTCGGCGGTGTACCGCCAGGCGCTGGTGCATGGCCTGCTTGAACCTTTAAAACAACTGTTCGGGAACCGGATGCCATGATGATGATCATTTTTAGCTTTCTGCTGCTGGCAGGCTGCATTCAGCTGGGGCTGTGGTATCGCCAGCAGAAGCGCATGCGGCGTTTACAGCAGGCGGAAGCTGCCCGTAACCGGGTGGAGCTGACAAGGCGACTGCTGCGTAATCCGCTGGGCGGGTGGTTATCACGCTTGATGGACACTATGCGTCTTCATTTACTGGGCAAGCAGCGCGCTACCGTCTTGCGCCACGGGCTGATCCTGCTACTGGTCCAGGCCGCAAGCTTCTACGTAAACCAGAATTACCTGAACCTGAGTCCGCTGATTATCCATCCCGCATGCTTTGTGCTGACCCTCTACGGCCTGTATCTCAACAGTAAGAAAAAGATGCGTCTGGAATTTGATGCTCAGTTTTCGGAAGCGCTGAATATTATTAACAGCTCGATCCGCGCCGGTAACTCGGTTATTCAGGGGATTGAGCAGTGCGGGCAAAAGATTGACGGTGTGCTGGGCGATGAATTCAGACAGATATCGCAGCGCCTGGAAATCGGTGAAGATGCGGAAAGCGTATTTTTGGCCTCGTGGCGACGCCTGCCGTTTAGTGAATACTACTTTTTCATCATTACCGTACAGCTCAACATGAAAGGCGGGGGGCAGGTCAAAGAGGTGATGTCGCGTCTGGGAACGCTTATCTCCAACGCCCGGGTGCTGGAGAAGAAAAAATACGCCATGACATCGGAAGTCCGCATGTCGATTAAGATACTGACGGCTATCCCCATTTTTTTCTTCTTCTTTCTGAAATTTCAGTCGCCGGCCAATTTTGACATTTTACTGCACCATCCGACGGGCCAGATGATGCTCTATTACGCTATTTGCAGCATTCTGCTGGGGCTGCTGATTGTCTGGATGATGATGAATAAAATATAGGTGACATATGTTTTATATTCTTGCGCTAATCCTGCTGGTCTCAGGTGCCGGGGGATTAACCCGGATCTGGTTATTGAAGCGACGTCGGCAGCGTATTTATCACCTGCTGGAGCAGAGTAGCAAGCAGTACGCTTTTATCCCACAGGATAATACAACGCCGGTTGAGCGAATCATGAGGAAAACCAGTCGTCTGGTCTCGTGGACCGCGATGCTGGATAAAAACATTGTCGCTAAAACGTTAATCATCGTTATCGCGACGCTACTGCTGGTATTCGTGGATGCGACCGGGATTTATACATTTTCCCGTGAGATGTTATTTCTTTGCGTACTGGCCTGCGTGGTGGTGGTTATTCTGTTACCGAATCTGGTAAAGGAAATGACCATTAAAAAAAACATGAAAAGGATTTCTGACGACCTGCCATTCGTTATCGATATGCTGGCTGTCTGCGTGCAATCCGGGATGACCATTGAAAAAGCGTTGCGTTATATCGCCGACAATACCTATGCCATTAATCCCAATATCGCCACGCTGTTCGACAGGGCGATGCTCAAAACAGAGGTGAACGGGATTAACTCCGCGCTGGAACAACTCTATGAGGAGGTTCCGGGGACAGAAGTCAGAATGCTGTGTTCGACTTTGCAGCAAAGTATTAAATATGGCTCGTCAATATATCAGGTGTTGATCGACCTTTCTAAAGAGATGCGCGAACTGCAGCTGCTGAGTACCGAAGAGAAGGTGGCCAGCCTGTCAGCAAAAATGACGTTGCCGATGATCGCTTTCATTATGTTTCCGCTGTTGGTCATCGTTGCGGGGCCAGGCATTATAGGGATGGTGTCAATGTGGTCAAAATAATCTCTCTTACGGCGTTTCTCGCGCTGCTGGCGTTGGGCGGCTGCCAGAGCCAAACCGGCGGCGGTGAACTCAATGATAGTCAGCGTGAATATATTCTCAGTAAGGTCAATAACTATAACGGCTTGATCAAGCTCTACCGTGAAAAGCTCAGCCGTAAAGAGGATAAGGATACCCGCTACCAGCTGGCGGAATACTACTATCTGGCGGAGGATTTCGACTCTTCCCGCCAGTATCTGCAGCCGCTCATCGCCAACAATCCCGATGAACGGGCATTATTACTGGCAAGTAAAAACCTGATGGAGCTCGGCAATTATAGCGAAGCGCAGGCGATGGTTGCCGGCGTGCTCAGGCAGAACCCCCAAAGCGGCGAGGCCTGGAATATGCAGGGGATCCTGCTGGCGCAAGATGGCGATTTTACCGGGGCGGCCCGCGCGTTTAATAGCGCGAGGCAGCGCTTTGTCGATGACGATATCGTGATTAATAACCTGGCGATGCTGGCCATTATGCAAAACGATTACGCCACCGCCAGAGACTATCTTTTTTCTCTCTACGGCAGGGGGCATGCGAGCCAGAAAGTCCTGCATAACCTCGTCTACGTGCTGGTGAAGCTCCAGGACTTTAACGGTGCGGAAAGCATCCTGCAGCAGGAAAAGATGGCCGACCGTAGCGACGGGTTGATGGAAGCGCTGGCGAAAGTGAATCCGCGCCCGCGCGTGCGGTCGGCAGCGTTGTCGGCCCCGGCTCCGGTGTCGATAGCGAAAAGCGCGGCGCCAGCGGTGAAATCGGGGGCCCAGACCGGCATCGCACCGCCACCGCTCAAAACGGCGGCCGCTGAACGCACATCGGTCTCCACTCAGGATGAAATAACCCGGCTCCTGGATAATCAGCCGACGGCGAAGCCGGCAGGGCTGGTGGAAAAAGCGTCTTTGTCGTTAACCAGCGGTCTGAAAGACGTTTCTGCGGTTCGCTCCGGACGCCACCCCGGATATTTCCGCATGACGCTGGAGTCGCAGCATGCGATTAATTTCCGCGAACTTCCCAGCGCGGATAAAAATAAGCGTATTTTTGAATTACAGAATGTCAGACTAGGGCAGGCGTTGCTGCGTGCGGCTGACGATATTCCCAGAGAATACCCCAATATCAATAAATTGACGTTTTATCAGAATCAAACGGATGCTGTTTTAATTGAGTTTGAATTTACCCACTCACTGGCAAAAGCGAAGGTATTCCGCCTCGCCGCGGGTAAGGTTCCAGGGGAACGACTGGTGTTTGATATTTATTACGGCTGAACCGCCGGGTCTGTTTTTATACGGAAATAAACATTATGAAAATTTATGAATACAACGATCTGCTGGTGCAGGTTCCGGCGGGCGTCACGCATCTGATGATCGGCGCAGATGGCGTATTACGCGGCTATCGTAACAGGCCGGATATGTCGTTGCCCCGGCCCTGGGAAACGACGGAAAGTATTATTCCTGGCGTGCTGAACTGGGAAAAATCACACGCTGAGATTGCCGCGCTGCGGGAATATTCGCCCATTATTATTCACGAGTTTGCGTTGCCGGGAACTGAACGTTTCCGCGTCGGCGATAAATACACGCTGCATGCGACTATCAATGAAGAACTCTGTTTGACCTCCGAGGTTCATGCGGTCGTCAGCTGCTATACGCCGGGCATGAAGCCCTGGTGCCAGATATTAAAACTGAAGGTCGAAGGACTCTCTATCGATAATATTCTGCTGGCAAATGTTAAAGAAGTTCTTCATGACTTAAAAGTCACTGATTAATCACAACAGAATGAATTTACAGGAGAAAATAATGGCTGAAATGGAAAAGTTACTGGATGGACTGGTTAACCTTGATGGCGCGCTGGGGGCGGCGCTGGTCGATGCCCGTAATGGCATGCTGTTACACGGCGTGGGCTCTGCCGGTCTGGATATTGAAATTGCCGCCGCGGCCATTACTGACGTTCTGCGCGCCAATATCAAGATGCTGAAATTAATGGCGACCGGAGATGAAGTGGAAGACATCCTGATTACGCTGGGCAAACAGTACCACATACTCCGACCGGTGAGGGCTGTGGATGGGGTATTCGTGTATACCATTCTCGATCGCCGCAATGGAAATCTGGCGCTGGCCAGACGCAAAGTGACGGACGTCGAAGAGGCCATCGTCATTTTATAAGTAACCCCGCCCGCGTAGTGCGGGCGGAGGACATAAGGTTCGGGATGATGAAAGACTATAAGGTGATCCTGGTAGGACGCAGCGGCTCGGGTAAGACCACGGCTATCCGTAGCGTCAGTGAAATCAACGTCGTGTCAACGGACGTGCTGGCATCGGACCGCGGCGACGCAGAGAAAGACACCACCACCGTCGGTTTTGACTACGGCGAGCTGACTATTCCTGGCGGGCAAAACCGGATGCGGCTTTACGGCACTCCGGGGCAGGAGCGCTTCACGTTTATGCGCGATATCCTGGAACGCGGCAGCGTCGGTATTCTGCTGCTGGCCGATAATCACCGGCCAGATCCGCTGGCAGAGACTCGCAGCTGGTTTCGGGCGCTGAAAACCGGCCCGTTGGCGGGAAATGCGATCGTGCTGCTGGGCATCGTTAAGTGCGATTTGTCCCCCTTACCTGATCTTGAACAATACCAGCGCTTGCTGCGGGAGGAGGGGCTAACTCTTCCCGTCGCGACGCTGGATGCACGCAGCCCGGAAAGGGTCTTATTTCTGCTGAAGGTGCTGTTTTGCCTGCTTGAGCGTGCCAGAAATGAAGAGGTTTATTCCTGATGACAAGCATACTTCCGTTTGCGATTGAAGATGCCGGTACCCTGTCGACTGAACTCAGTCAGCAGATTCAGCAACTGCTGCTGGAGTTTGCCCAGAATTATCCCGTGATGGGGGAGCTGCTGGTGGCGACCGCCGATGGTTATGAGGTCGCGGCCGTTCTCAAAGAAGAGGATCCCGGGCGGTTACATAAAATCGCGGCGATGACCAGCTCTCTGCTGGGGGTTGGCGCCGCGATGCTAAATGAAATCGCGGCCGGAGAGCAGAAAGCCATCACCGTCGAGGGCGAGAGGGACAATATCCTGCTCTGGCAGGTCGCTACGCAGCGTTTTCCGTTATGTCTGACCGTCGTGGCCTCCGCACAGGAGCCCCTCGGGCAACTGTTCTGGCTGCTGCGTCAGTTGGCGGCGGCCATCGCTGAGATCTGCCATGCGCAGCCCGATCTGCCGCCGCCACAGGAATATTATTATGAATGATCCGTTAACGATGTCCTTCGCCGTCAGATTATGCTCGGCAGACATGAGCTGTGGTTTTATTTCCGTGTCGCCGGTCCTGGATAACAGGGCAGAATTAATTCAGCAGCGCCTGAACTGGTATCACCAGTGGCTACATTCGCTGTGTAGCCATTTGCAGAAAGAGACGCCGATCCCGCAAGATATTTTCTCGCTTCTGTTGCTGCAGGCGGTTGAATTAACGGCTGCCGATATGCTTAGCGATGCCATTGCGCTGGCTCCGGTGCTTTACGATCGCGACAGCAGAATCATCGAGAGCGTGACCAGCTATTTTTCCTGGCTCCAGGCATGTACGCTGCCGGACCCTGAAAATAATGAACTGACGCAGCCAGAGAATCTCTCGCCTGAATAAACATGGTTCTTTTTAACACCGCATTTTTATGATGCGTGGAGAATAAGGGATTATTGTGAATATCGCATGGCTATTGACTGCCGGTATCAGCGGAGTGCTTATCTATATTTGCTATATGGATATCCGCTGGCGGCGGATACCTAACCGCGCCACGCTGCTGATACTGCTGCTCTCCTGTCTCGCAGGATTTACGCATATGCCTTATCCGGCGTTCATTCTCCCCGGCATACTGCTGGCGCTGGGTTTTATCGCCGTGATGGCGAAGCTGATGGGCGCCGGGGATATTAAGCTGGTGTGCGCGCTGGCGGTGGCGTTGTCAGTACCGGAGACCGGCAATTTTTTGCTGCTGACGGCCATCGCGGGTATTCCCGTCGCCATTGTCAGCCTGCTCTGTTTTTATTTCTTCGCCCGCGAGGAACGCGCGACGGTGCCATATGCGCTGGCCATCAGCTGCGGGTACTGGCTACAGCTGTGGGTATAACCATTGGTGAATGTATGTTTAAAAAGATAAAAAACGGTCTGCGGCATTATTTATGCGCTGAACATGGCGTTGCTGCTATGGAATTTTCCATGGTGTTTATTCCTTTTATTATTTCGATACTTTTTATTGCCGAGATGTGCCGGGTGGTCTTTATTTCCTCGGCGCTCGATCTGATTATCGCCGAGTCGGGCCATATAGCGGCGATCACCAGAGTGCCAGACAATTATCAGCAATATTTTAATGCCGAAATCAATAAGCGCATGGCCGACTGGCCGCTCATTTCCCGTGAAGTACATGTCCAGATTTCGGTTAGCTGGTGTGACAGTATTTCCGCGGTGATTAACCACACTTGCACCACCACGGATGCGCATAATAAGCCGCTGGCATTTTATAAAGTGACCACTGATTATCAGCCGCTGTTTTTCTTCTTTCCTTCGCAAAGCGTCATCCAGGAACTAAGCCGCAGGATTTTACTGGTACAGGAATTTCAGCGTGAGGCAGAAAATAATGAATAACACGATGGGCAAGATAAAACGCGCGCTACGCGACGATCGAGGGTCAGTCGCGATTGAGGCCGGTCTGTACTTCGTCGTCTTTTTTGTGCTGTGCGCGCTGCTGGTGGATTTCAGCGCCGTCTTTCTGAATAAAAGTTACCTCGAGCGGGTCACCCATTCGCTGGCCAGCGTGGTACGCGAAAGGTCCGTCTTCTATGGCGAAAGAGAGGAGCTAAGTCAGCAGGAGGTCAGCGATCTCTACGATCTGGCCGGTGTTCTGCTAGAGGAGAGCCGTCTGGCAGACAGCCGCTATCAGCTGGTGGTGGAAGCCGCCTTCTTTCAATCCAGCGGCAGCAAAGCGCAAAAAAACCTGTTGAATACTCAGTCCTTCTCCCGGGGGACCGGGATCTGCCGCAGCCGGGTTGCGATAACCAGCGCGCAGATTGCGGCGCTGTCGCCGTGGGATACGAAAGGGCGCTGGCTGCCGGTTTATCAGGTGACGATGTGTCTGCCGGGCGGCGAGAGTTTATTTAAACGCGCGTTGAATAGCGCCGGAATACAGATCGGCGATATTGCCATCAGCAATGCGGTGATCCCGCGTTAATACCGTTCCTTATGGGCGAGGTGAAAATTATGCGAAACCGATTTTTACGGTTTATCGTGCGTCTTTTGCTTCAGGAGTACGGCGCGATAACCGTGATGTTTGCCATTATGTTTCCGCTGATAATGATGTTTTATTCGGTGGCCTATGATGGCGCTAATTTACAAAGCAGTCGCGCCAGGCTGGCAGATGGCCTTAATCAAGGCGTGCTGGCGGTGGCGATTCTCGACAACCGCAACACCACCGCCGCGGATAAGGCGGAGAATATTACGCTGGTGCATAACTACCTTTCCTACTATGTGCCGGATGCGACGATCGCGAAAAACGATCTGGCCGTAGCGGTAGAGGTGAACTACAGCACCACGGAAACCGGCAAACTTGACTCCGTGGACTATACCGCCAGCGGTAAAGCCAGCATGCGGCCAATAATCGGCGCGCAGCAAGAGGTCGGTTTTGACTCCGCGGTGGATATTCGTGCCGACAGCGGCGCGGGAGTGGTCAGAAAAACGTTTGAAGTCGTCAGATTCCCGACTGATTACGCTCTGGTACTGGATTTTTCGGGTTCAATGCAAGAGCTCTCATCAGAGCCGGGGATGACAAGAATTACCTTGCTCCGTAAGGTTGTGACGGATTTCATCAGTGATATATTAAATGATGATTCGGTGAGTAATACGGTAAGCATTATTCCATTCAGTATTGGTGTGCCAGTTATCCTGCCGGGCGAAAATATTGCGGGTGGGGTAAGCGTGGGTTGCTCTTTTGTAGGAAAGTTAAAGCCACAGTATCAAAAAGTCGATCTTGATTTCTGGTATAATAAATTCCACATCAATAATTCTAATACTCCTGCTGAGAAGGCTCAGTCTTATAGTTATGACCGTTCATTATATAGCTATTATCAAGATGTGATTGGTCCGGCTACCGGTAATAGTATGGATAATATGATTACGAAAGGATGGTGCGTAAAAAATGCGAGTTATGGCAGCAGCGTGGGTAGAGATGTGTACAGCTGTGATGCCGATCCGCGTTCAAGGTTGTTTGATAACTATGATGAGTTTCTTGAATCGCGTGTAGCGGCTCATGATTTAATGCTGAGGGACGGCGCGAATTATGCAATCACGAATAATGAAACCCTGGATTATGAGGGGATGTTTGCCGATGGATATATGTTTTCAGAACAGGCGGTTATCACCTTTAAACATATGATTGGATCGCGGTCGATGCGGCCTTTTGATCTGGATTGTTATTCTGCATTTGACGCAATGGATTTTAGTTTCGAGATGGTCAATCTCCTGAAGGATAAGACAGCAAAACCTAAGTCCTATCTTATAGAGCTAACAAACGATATTAGTGTTATTGATGAGTTTAATAACATGAGGATTGTTAATGGCTCACCCACTCATGTGACCTCTGGCCTGCTACGATCCCTACCGGTAGTTGCCAAAGGCACCAATCCCAGAAAAGCAATTATCGTGATATCCGATGGTATTGATTCCGGCAGCACGACCAGTGGACCCTATGCGATGACCGAGCGGCTATTTAAAACGTACGATCTTTGCCGGCGAGTCAGGGAGGGACTACTCCGTTACCCGCAGGGAACCCCGACTCAGGTGGCCGATATCTTTTTTATTTTTACGGTTAATAATTCGGAAACTACCAATGCCCTTAATTTGTGGCGCAATTATTGCGCCGGTGACAACGTGTTCCTTGCCACCAACTATCAGGACATTATTAACGTCCTGACGGGGATTGCTAAAAAATCCTCGGTGAAATTTATCAATAAAAATGAGCCGGAATAACCCCCGCGAGACAGGAGGTCAGAGTGTTGGATTTGGCTGTTTTGGCTAATCAGTGCGCGCCAGACGTCGCTCCCCAGGTGCTGGAACGTTTAATGAAAGTGGAATCGTCGTTTAATCCTTATGCCATTGGCGTGGTGGGCGGGCGGCTGGCTCGTCAGCCGCGCCATAAGGAAGAAGCTGTCGCTACCGCGCAGTATCTGGCGCAGGCGGGCTGGAATTTTTCGCTGGGGCTGGGTCAGGTGAACCGGCACAATCTCGACAAATACGGACTGGATTATGAAACCGTTTTCGATCCTTGTCATAACGCCCGCGCCGCTGCCGGTATTTTTAATGAATGCCTGCGCCGCGCGTCGGTCAAGTTTTCCCCGCAACAGGCGCAGCTGGCGGCGTTTTCCTGCTACTACAGCGGCAACTTCCGCCGCGGCTTTCTCCCTGAAGGCCAGGCGCAGACCAGCTACGTTGAGCGGATCATGGCGGTAAAGCCGACGCTTACGGCAGGCGGCGCGGTCCCTATTGCGGTGATTCCCGACGGTCAATCTCGCCCAACGGCAAAAGTCCCCAGCGCAAAAGAAAACCGGCCAACGTCGCCCGGCGCGAAGCTATCTCAGATAGCCGGCGCATCATCGCCCCGAGGCGTGAAAGCTCTGCGGGGTGACTAGCCGGGGTCTGCCTGCGTAGCCATCCGTAGCCATTCGTAGCCCCGCTTAGCGTCAGCGCAAGCGGGGGACGACGGCGGGGGGCAAATCTATTTGCGCAGCAGCCGCTGCAACCGCGTCTGACGCCAGTTGCGGATCCATTCGCCGAAAACAAACAAGCGCAAGCCTCTCACCAGCAGCAATGCCCCCCAGATCCCGGCGACCCACGCAGACCAGTAGTGGCCCGGAGAGGTAAACCGGTTGAGTAAAACCAGCAACACGCACACCACCACGGCGGTCGACAAGGAGCGGAAAAAGCGACTCTCCTGATGCACGCGCGCTTTTGCCTCTTCGATACGTAAATCGAGAGACTGCTCGTGGCCTGCCGGGGCGTCACCGGTTATTTCGCCCACGTTCACTTCAAAAACTGCGGCAAGGGCGCTCAGGGTTTCCAGCCCCGGGCGATCGCCGTTCTCAATGCGCTGAATGGTCCGCACGCTGAGGCCGGCAAGTTCGGCCAACTGCTCCTGGGACCAGGCGCGCTGCAGACGTAATTGTTTAACCTGATTACTGCTGTTCATCATATTTATCTCCGGGTGAAAACCTGAGATGGAGTGTGGTTCCAGGCACTGTCGGGCACCACGATCCGCAGCCGACAGTTGCACGACATTAACCCGACAGCCGCATGACGCCTGGGTTCAGGCGCTGACGATCGAACAGCCATTGCGCCACGGGTGAACTTTCATTCCGCGCAAGATCATCAGCCAGGCAACGATAATCGCGAGCATCAGCACCACAAACAGCGACCAGTGCGGCATATGGGTCAGGATAGATCCGCTAATCATCGGGTTGAAAGCGGCGCCCAGCCAGCCCAGCGACTGGGCGGAAAAGTAGCTCGCCTTCATGCCAGCGGGGGCGATGTTATCAATCAGCATATACTCGCCCGGCGCGTAGATAACCTCGCCAAGGGTAAACACGGCGGCAGATATCCCCCATAGCAGCAGGTTGTTGCCGGAAAGAATAAATCCCCCCAGTCCGAGAACGAAACAGACCGTCCCAAAGGTCATCAGCGGACGAATATTGCTGGCGCTCAACCGACGGCCGACGGCGTACTGTAGCGCCACCACCACGGCGGCGTTAACCGGGAGCACCACCGCCACCACCTTTTCGGCGAAATCGCTATCGCCGACCACCAGCACATACTGAGCAATACAGGAGGCGAATGAACCGCCGACGAACGAGGCCAGCAGGGCGGAAAGCGTAAACCACATCAGCGCCCGGTCGCGCAGCAGCACTGAAGGCGACCAGCGGGTGGCGTTATCCTGGGTAACCGCCGCCGGGGAACGCTGAACGAAGAGCTGAATAGCCACCAGCGGCAGCGAGGCGCAGGCTGCCGCCAGCCAGAAAGGCAGGTTGATGCTGTGCATCACCAGCAGTGTGCCGATGGGCGGACCGACGGTCCAGCCGATATTCAGAAAGGTATAGTTGAGGGAGAAGATCCGCGCCTTCTTTTCCGGCGCCAGAACCTCGGCAAACCAGGCTTTCAGCACGGTAGAGAAGACGGAATAGGCGCAGTTGATCAGGGCAAAGAACACCACCACCAGCGCCACGCTATTGACCAGCGGAATGGCGATGAAGCCGCAGATAAAGGCCAGCACGGCGATAAGCATATAGCGCTTTTTATCAAACTTATCGGCCAGAATGCCAAACCCCATGCTAAAGACGACGCCGACGGTGAGGGCGATGGAGAGCGCATAGCCAATGTTATCCACCTCAAGCTGGTACTGACGAGTGAGGAAGATGGTCATAAAGGGCAGCGTTGCGCCACGGCCGATAGTCAACAGCAGCGAGGACGCCAGCAACGCGATGGTCGAGCGTCTGATGGTCGGTATCATGTTCTTTGCCTGATGAAATGTTTTTTAGCGTGTTCTGCTCAGAAATATCATTCTATCAGGAGCTTGTATAGCGCAACCCTGTGCTATCGCGTGCTTTCACACCCTGCCAAAAATAATGATCTATCCGCCGGGCGTTTTTTTGGGTACTTTGATTTTGTTCACAAAAATCCATATAACAATAGAGGCAGGGTATGACACGTAAAGACGGGCTACTGGCACTGCTGGTGGTAGTGGTGTGGGGACTGAATTTTGTGGTGATTAAGGTCGGGCTTCACAATATGCCGCCGCTGATGCTGGCGGGGCTGCGCTTCTTACTGGTGGCTTTCCCGGCGCTGCTGTTTGTTGCCCGTCCAGAAATCCCGCTGCGTCTGCTGCTCGGCTATGGCCTGACCATCAGCTTTGGTCAGTTCGCCTTTTTATTCTGCGCAATCAATCTTGGGATGCCCGCCGGCCTCGCCTCTTTGGTGCTTCAGGCTCAGGCGTTCTTCACCATTATTCTTGGCGCCTTTGCCTTCGGTGAACGCCTGCAGGGAAAACAGCTGGCCGGGATTGCGCTGGCTATTTTTGGCATTCTGGTGCTGGTGGAAGCCAGCCTCGGCGGCCAGCATGTCCCGGTGGTCGGATTTATGCTGACCCTGGCAGCGGCGCTGAGCTGGGCCTGCGGGAATATCTTTAATAAGAAGATCATGTCCCGCGCCGAAAAGCCGCAGATTATGTCGCTGGTGGTGTGGAGCGCGTTGATTCCCGTGCTGCCGTTTATGCTGGCGTCATGGGCTATCGATGGCCCGCAGGCGATGGCGGCGAGCCTGATTCATATTGATATGCTGACCGTATTTTCGCTGCTGTATCTGGCGTTCGTTGCTACGATTGTCGGCTATGGCATCTGGGGAGCGCTGCTCGGGCGCTATGAAACCTGGCGAGTGGCGCCGCTGTCGTTGCTGGTGCCGGTCGTTGGGATGGCCAGCGCCGCGCTGTTGCTCGGCGAAACGCTGAACGGCCTGCAGCTGCTGGGCGCCGTGCTGATTATGGCCGGGCTATATATCAACGTTTTCGGCCTGCGGGTGTGGCGCACGGGCGCGGTACCGAGATAAGCAAAGCCCTTAGCGGCCTGTTTTTTTGCGCCGGGCGCGATGTTTGCCGGCCTGGCCTTCAGCGCTTGACTCTCTGCCTCAACGTCTATGAGTGACCAAAGGAATGTAAATGATTGATGACATCCGCTATCTGATTGTGTTCGCCAAAATTGTCGAGGCGGGCTCAATCTCCGGTGGCGCAGACGCTTTAGGGCTGACGACCGCCACGGCGAGCAGCCATCTGGCGAAACTGGAAAAAAATCTGGGTAGCGCTCTGCTATATAGAAATACGCGAAAACTTTCTCTGACTCACGATGGCGTCAGTTTGCTGGAGACGGCCAACGCTATGCTGGAACTCTATGAGAAGGGGGTTATTGAATTTAAACAGCGTTCTGTCTCAACGGCTAACAAGCTGCATATTTCTGTCCCCGCCGTTTTTATTAATAGCGCCTTTACGCGCCACCTCGCGGTTTTCATACAACAATATCCGGATGTGCGCCTGAACATTTCTTATAGCGACACGCGTAAAGATATTATTGGCGAGAGTATTGATGTTGCATTTCGGATTGGGGAACTCCCGGATAGTTCACTCAAAGCACGGCATCTGTTTGTCCTGCCCCGGCAACTGGTCGCATCAAAGGGTTTGCTCAGTCATTATAAGCCCATCAACCATCCTGATGACTTATCACATCTGCCCTGGATTGGCCTGACGATGAGGCAGCACAACCGGGAGTTCAGGCATAAAAATGGCGAAGTGGCGTTAATCAAATATACGCCAACGGTTATCGTGGATAATGTTGAAGCGTCCTATTCTCTTGCAAGGCAACAAATTGGGCTGGCGGCTCCCCCGCGCTATCTGAGTGAGGATGATGTTAAGCACGGAGAAATGCAGGAAGTGCTCCCCGACTGGTCATTAGAACCGTTAAAGGTATATGCAATATGGCCTGCGAATATATCGAGCAGCAGCATTGCCTATAAATTGATTAATAACATTTATAATTCTTTTGAGTCTCATCAATTATGAATGATTGAGGAGTGGCAAACAAAGCATGTAGCCCGCTGTAACAATCAGCGATCCGCCCATCAACAGGTTAAAAGTACGAATGCGTTGTCTGCTCCTGAGCAGCATTGAAACTTTGTCGCCGATAACCGCCCATGAAGCCAGTGAGAGATAGCAGACGACAAAATAAATCATGATAAACACTAATACTGTCACATTGGTTGACGGGTCAGAAAATAACGCCGCGCCTGATGCACAGGCGGTCCAGGCTTTCGGGTTGAACCATTGCATTAAAAATCCCTGAATGAAACCCGGCGTTTCGGTCTTTTGCAAGGCCAAATCAGGTTGAGATGACGCTATCTTATACCCCAGATACAGTATAAACAGTGCGCCGGCAGCGTTGAGATATTTGAAGAACAGAGGATATTGTTCAATTGCGGCGTACAAGCCAAAACAAACGACGATCAGCAATAAAGTAAAACCGGTGGTCGCGCCTGAGATCAACGGCAATGTTTTTCTGAATCCATGAATCGCCCCCGACGATATAATCAGCATATTTACCGGGCCTGGGGAAAATGACAGAGTGAGGGAAAATATAAACATCGTAAAAATTAAAATCATTCTTTCTCCAGGACTGTTAACCGCTTAATAGGCATGGGACACTCTTTTTTATTGCACAATAGCCTTTCTGATATACCTACAGGCTACATATAAATATTGATGAGAGTAAGTGGCTTTTCTCTAAAGGTGTGTTTGATATTTTCACCTTGCGGCGGAGTACAGCGCTGGATTGGCGAGGGATTGGTGCGGCAAAAAATGGTGGACAGTTGCAACCAAAGCGCGTGAACCCGTTCTGGTGGCGATGCGCATTGCTGGACGCGCTGGCGTTTCATCGGGCGAGAGCGATGGGGGAAGTCTGGCGGAGTGAATCATGATATGACAACGGGTTACCCGATGGTTTTCACAACATGGTGGCGTCACCACCGGCCATTTTCGCCAGCCTGCAGCGCTGCGGCTTCGATGACCACAAAAAATGGTAGGGAATATGTACATTAATGAAATTGAAAATGATATTAATTTTCATTAATATTTGCATTCCGTAAATTCTTGTAAAGAAAAATTACATGTCTACTGTATCCCTGAAGAAAGCTGCGCTCTGCGCGCTGGCCGTTGCAAGTTCTCTCCATGTGTTCTCTGCCCCGGCTAAGGATTTTACCGAGCAGGCATTCCTCTCACAGCCTCTTGGTCACGGCGTTTATGAGCTGGCTTATGATAACAGCCAGAAAACACTCTATGCCGCCTCCGCGCCCTCATTTGATAAAGATAAAACGACGGGATTAGTCTTTCGACTGGTAGCCGATTCGCTGCAGATTAATGAGAAAATAGCCACCGAACGCCGCGCCTTTGCGCTCTCTCTGGATGAAGAAAACCATATCCTGTATTTGGGCAATGCGCTGGATGGTTCGCTGACGCTTGTCGATACGCAGACCAATAAGGTGATCCAAACGCTTCAGCTCAGCGATGATTTGGATCCTGAGAAACAGGCTCATGTCCGCGAAGTGGTGCTGGATAAGCCTAATCAGCGTCTGTATGTGTCCGGAATCGGGCGTAAAGGCAAAGGCCTGCTTTGGGTCGTCGATACCCGCAAGCAGCAGCTTATCGAAACGTTGAACAACATCGAGCCGGTGGGGTTTGCCGTGGATGCTTCCGCTGACAAGGTGTATGTAGTCACCGGCAAGGGGGAACTGGTGACCCTTGATGGCAAAACGTCGAAACTCCTTTTCCGGGTGAAGGTCGATCCGGCTGAATCTGACCACTACTTCCTCAATATCGCCCTGAACACCGCCGCCGGAGTCGGATATATCGCCGATACCAATAACCGCGATGTGCTGGTGGTGCAGCTGGACTCCGGCAAGTTGGTCGATCGTATCGCTTCGCCAAACTCCATCGCCGTGCTCTATCACGCCGGGCGCGATGAAATCTATGTGACCCATCGTAACGATCGCTCGATAAGCATCATCGACGCGAAAACCAACCATCTTAAACACACCATCAAAACGGCGGCCATGCCCAACAGCCTGGCGCTTTCAGCGGATGGCGGAACGCTCTATGCCAGCGTCAAACAGGACGAAAAAAGCAACCTGGCTGACTACGTTCTCAAGATTGATCTAACTAAATTTTAAGGATTTTTTGTGACGATGAAAACACGCCTGGACGTGGCGGTGGCGCTCGCCTTGAATCTACCTGCGGCAGCCTTCGCCGCAGATGGCGCTGTAGTAAATGAAGAACAGATGGTAGTGACCGCCACGGGATTCAGCCAGGAGAGGCGCGAGGCGCCGGCGACGATCTCGGTGCTCGATGAGAAGGCGCTGAATACCCGCTCAAATCAAAACATCACCGAAGCGTTGCGCGAGATGCCTGGCGTGCTGGTGGGCAACGGTCACGGCAGCCTGGCGACCGGCGATGTACAGATGCGCGGTATGGATTCGACCTATACCTCGTATATGGTGAACGGCATCAAGCAATCTACCCGCGAATCTCGTCCCTACGGGCATCATATTGGGACGGAAGCGGCGTTTATGCCGCCGCTGGCCGCTATTGAACGAATCGAGGTCATTCGCGGGCCGATGTCTTCGTTGTACGGCTCTGACTCTATTGGCGGCGTGGTCAACGTCATCACCAAAAAGGCGTATAACCTCGACACATGGACGGGGGTGCTAGAGGATAATTACTTCCTGCAGGAGAAAAGCGAATACGGCAATACTAACCAGACAAACGCCTTCTTTATGGGGCCGGTCGTGCCGGGTAAACTCGGGGTCAGCGTGGGCGCGGATTATCTTGATCGTCGCGATGATGACAGCCCAAGCAAAGAACGTTTTGTTAAGCATCAGGCCGGGAATCTCGACGCCACGATTTCTCTGTCGCCAACCGATACCCAGCTCTGGGATCTGAACGCCGCCAAAGGTAATCAGGAGAAAACCCATAATGATAAAGCGTGGTACTGGGGTTTTGACCGCGATGC
This sequence comes from Raoultella sp. T31, assembly GCF_002806725.1. Classification (NCBI taxonomy): domain Bacteria; kingdom Pseudomonadati; phylum Pseudomonadota; class Gammaproteobacteria; order Enterobacterales; family Enterobacteriaceae; genus Klebsiella; species Raoultella sp. T31. The sequence continues at coordinate 72,053 of NZ_PIBO01000009.1, read as the reverse complement.
GGCATCGCTGTCACAGCATGCCTGGTACGGTGATGACCTGCTGGAGGTGAAGAACTTTATCAGCTACGAAAAGGCCCGCACGGAGTACCGCGTGCCCGGCATGGACCCGCAGTTTATTAAGCAGAATAATTTTGAGGCCAATAGCGCGAACACCTTTACGCTGGCCGATCACAAGCTGACGTTAGGCGTCAACTTTACGCGCAACGAGTTGAATGACACCTTCGGTATCGCCGACAAACAGGCGCCTGGCGTCACCCCGGTCAGTAAAATTACCCGCCACGGCTGGGCGGTATTCGCGGAAGACGCGTGGATGATCGTCCCGGACTTTACCCTGACGACCTCGGCGCGCCTCGATCATGATAGCTATTTCGGTTATCACGTTACGCCTAAGCTGTATGGTAACTGGGCCATTGACGAAACCTGGGCGCTGAAAGGGGGCGTGTCCGCCGGCTATAAAAAACCGGATTTACGCCAGAATAATGCCGGTTTTACCAGCGTCTACGGGGCTTATCCTTATTCTGAAATCGGTATTGGCAACGACGATCTCAAGCCGGAACAAAGCATCAATACCGAGCTGGGCGTGTACTGGCAGCAGGATGCCCTGGCGCTCGACGCCACCCTTTTTTACACCAAATTTAAAGATAAAATCAGCGACCATACCATCTGTACTTCATCGGCTACCCAGAAGTGCCAATACAATGGCTATACCGCCGATAGCGTGTCGCAATATATTAACGTCGGTGATGCGCAGATCTACGGTGTGGAGCTGAACGGCGACTGGCAGGTGACCGCAGCGCTGAAGGCAAACGCCAACTATACCTACACCCACAGCGAACAGAAAAGCGGTGAGTATAAAGGCTATGCGCTAAACGATTTCCCCAGCAGTATGGCCAACGTTTCGCTGACGTGGAACACCACTTCCGATCTGGAACTATGGACCAAGGCCAGCTGGCGCAGCAGATCGCCGGATATCGGCAAGTCCAGCTCAACGGACGCCTACGCGCTGGTGGATTTAGGCGCGCGTTACCACCTGACTAAGCGCGTCACCCTGATGAGCGGGATCTACAATCTGTTTGATGTCAATCCGGTTTACACCACCGCCTACAGGCAGACGGCGATGCTGGAAGGGCGGCGCTATAATTTTGGTGGACGTGTGGAGTTCTGAAAACAATGCAGGGGGCCGAATGGCCCCCTGCGATAGCATGTCAAAAAGACCTGTTATGGCCTGAAGTCCAGAACGGCATTGCTGAATGTCTGATAGGTTTTTTCATCCGGCGCTGGCGGGATTTTGGCTCCTTTCAGCGCGGACACTATCTGCGCACATAACGCCGGGTCGCCGTTCTCGACGGTGGCGTTATCCACCGTCCCGTCACGCTGTAGCGCTAAGCGTATGGAGCATCGTTGCCCCTGATACGACTGCGGCTGGTCTATTTTAGCGGAGATAGCCTTCTGAACCTGCGTCAGATAGCGTGCGACGTTGGCCTGCGGTGAAGTATCTGAACCCATCGGATAATCGCGAAACATCTTATCCACTTCTGCCGATAATTTAGCGTTTTCAGCGCTATCCGGCGCAGAAGGGGGGGCCGAGCAGGCGGAAAGGAGTAAAGAGAGGAGACAAACGCGTACGGGGCTGAGTCTTAAGGGCATAGTCATGCCTCCTTGCTGGTGAGGGTACATTCCGGGTGCGAGGCCGTTATCCTCTGATATTTCGCGATTATATTCAAACGCTAATCGCTGACAGCCCCGCAGAGCTTTGGCTGCAGGGCGTCAGTTATAAGTGACGTTGTCACTATTTCTTCGCATTCTCAGCAGGTCATTTACGCCATCCAGTCGCGGATAAGGTCTCCGTATAGCTGTTCAGCCTCCTGCAGTCGGCTGAGCAGGCAGTATTCGTCGGTTTGATGAGCCATAGAGGGCTCGCCGGGGCCGAGAATAATACAGGGTGGATTACCCAGCGCTGGCAGCAGCAGCGAGGCATCGGTAAAGTAGGGCACCACGCGCGGTTCGAGCGGCCGATCGTGCAGCGGCTGGCAGCGCTGATAAACCTGCTTTATCCATGCGTGATCCGCTTCGCTCAATACCGCAGGCAGATCGACCAGCGTCGATATCGTGACGTTCTCGCCAAGCAGCGTGGTCAGGCGCTGGCGGATGGTGGCGTGCTGTAAATTGGGCGCGCTACGGATATCGACATCAAAACGCGTGCGGTCCGGCACGGAATTAATATTTAACCCGCCTTCGATCCGACCGACGTTAAGGGTGGGCTGCTTCATCAGCGGATGCGGCGCGCCCGGTGAAAAATGTTGAATCTTACCCAGCGCATCCGCCGCCAGATAGATAGCATTTATCCCCAGTTCAGGCATCGCGCCGTGGGCGGTTTTCCCGCGGGTTTCGCAGCGTAACCACAGCGCGCCTTTATGGCCGATAACCGGGTAATTGGCGGTAGGCTCGCCGACGATCAGCGCGCCCGTTTCCGGCAGGGAAGCGGATTCAATCAACGCCCGTGCGCCGTCGCAGCCGGTCTCTTCCCCGCCGGTAATCAGCAATACCGCGCCGCGCTCGGCCATAATGGCTTCCCGGTGCTCAACGCAGGCAACGGCAAATGCCGCCACCGCCGCTTTCATATCGCTGGATCCGCGACCGTAAAGACGCCCGTCCTCTATCTGCGAGCCGAAAGGATCGTATTGCCACTGCGCATTACCGAGCGGCACGGTATCCAGATGGCCGGTAAAGACCAGCGGTTTACCGGCCGTCGCCCCGCGCAGCCTGGCTATCAGATTACTGCGTCCCTCGCCGAACGAGGACAGCGAAACCTCAAAGCCGCTATCTGCAAGCCAGCCGGCAAAGAAGCGCATGCAGTCAGCTTCGCTACCCGGCGGATTGATGGTGTTAAAGCCCAGCAGTTGCCGGGCCAGTTCAAGGGTGGTGGTCATCAGCGACGTTCCGTCAGCCAGTCAAGGCAGTTAATCCACAGCTGGCGATAGCCGGGCCAGTTGCTAAACTCTTCCGGCAGCCAGTGCGCCGACATATCGCTGGTCCATACCAGCGAGCGCCCCTGTTGATATTCGCGAACGGCCAGCAGCGGATGGCCGGTACCGGCGATCGTCGCCAGCAGTTTGCCTTGCGGATGCATTTCCACTTCGTTGTAGCCCAGCAGCCACGGCCATTCGCCGGGAATATCGTTAAACAGGGCGTGAGATTCCGTCACTTCAGCATAGCAACCTTCCGGGGTTTCAATACGATCGTCCCATGCCAGGCAGCGGACCGGCAGAACCTTCTCGACGGCGGTATGGCGATAGCGCGCGCCGCCGTTAATTCCCTGGAAGCTGTAATAGCCGCCAATCATCATCAGCGCGCCGCCAGCGGCAACGTAGTCATGGATAAGCGTCAGACGGTTGGCGGTACGACGGCTTTTCAGCCAGGTATCCGGATGCAGCAGCAGCGTATTGGCGCCGATATCCGAGAGAATAATTGCGTCCCACTGCCGCAGCGCGTCCTGGGTCAGCGGGAAGTCCGTCGCCGCCGCGTGGGCGGGCATGTAGGTAATGGCGTACTGACTGTCCGCAAGCGCGGCGAGGAAATCCGTTGCGCCGGTGTGCCAGGTGGCGGTGGCAAACTGATCGAAGCCTTTAACATGTGTTGATGTGCTGGTCCAGGATTCACCGACCAGTAAGATTTTTTTCTGCATGATGTCTTTCCTTTTTATCCGCCAAAGACCCGTTGGGGATTGCCAATCATCAAGGTTTCAAGCTGTTCTCCGCTGACGCCGTGGCGCCGCAGACGAGGAACAAAATGCTTGAGTATGTAGCCGTAACCGTGGCCGCCGTAGCGGGTGAGCATGGTTTTCAGGAAGATGTCCTGCGACAGCAAAATCTGCTGGATATAGCCGTCGTCAATCAGCTCGCGAATGGCGCGGGCGTTCTCCTCGTCGGAGGGCGACTGAGCCGACTCGTCGGCGTAGTAATAGCTCATGCCGATCATGTCGTATTCGAGAAATGCCCCGCGCTGCGCCAGTTCACGCTGGTAGCGCTTATCGGCAAAGCTGGGATTCATATGGCACAGCACGGTATGGCGTAGATCGGCGCCTTCCTGTTCGAGAATATCCAGCACCCGGTGACCGAGCCGCTCCCAGCCCGGCAGATGGACCTCGATCGGCACGCCGGTCGCGGCACTGGCCCGCCCCGCGGCGCGCAGAGACTTCTCTTCATCCGGCGTAAAGCGGCTTGAGATACCAATTTCGCCGATAAGCCCGGCGAGCACTTCCGGTTTCTCCTCCGCGCCGCCCAGATCGTAAATCAGCCGTTCGGCCAGCTGTTCGACGCTGCTGGTTTTTACCCACTCGGGGTGCGACGGTTCCAGATACAGACCGGTACCCATAATAATGTTCAGGCCGGTCAGACGCGCGATGCGCGCCAGCGCTTTGGGATCGCGGCCAATGCCGATATTGGTCGGATCGACCACCGTCTCCCCGCCAAGGGCGCGATATTTGGTCAGCTCTTCAATCGCCACGTCGACGTCAAACAGCTGGCAGTTATCGCGGCTCATCAGTGGGTTCAGCGACAGTTCGCCGAGGTTTTCCATCTTCACCGGCATTTCGGCAAGATGACGATCGCTACAGCAGCAGGGCGGCACCCATTTGCCGGAGGCATCCAGCAGAATATGCTCGTGCATCAGGGTCACGCCCATTTCCCTAACCGGCAGTGGGCCAAGCACCGTCATGACATAACCGCTGCTGACGCCAAGCGGCAGCGGGGTAGGATGGCGAAAAATTGATCCTTTCATCAGCTATCTATCCTTTTGCCGCCGCGCGCGCGGGGTTGAGAATGCGGGTGTTCAGCCAGATAGCCAGCAGGATAATGGTGCCGGTGGCTATCTGGGTGTAGAACGGCGAAATATGCGACAGGATCAGCCCGTTCTGGATCACCGCAATCGACAGCGCGCCGAGCAGTGTGCCGATAATAGTACCGAAACCGCCAAACAGGCTGGTACTGCCGAGCACAACCGCGGCGATAACCTGTAGCTCAAAGCCTTCGCCCTGGTTGGAGGAGCCGCTGCCGAGGCGCGCGGTGATGATCATGCCGGCCAGGGCGGCGGCCATTCCGCTGATGATATAGACCTTCATGGTGACCGCTCTGGTGTTGATCCCGCTGCGTCGCGCGCCTTCGGCATTCGCCCCGATAGCCGTCACGTAGCGGCCAAAGCGCATATGGTTGAGAACGATATGCCCGATAACCAGAATCATCACGCCGATCAGCGCGGGCATGGGGATACCGACAACCCAGGCGCGGCCGATAAAGGTAAACAGGCTGTCAGCCGGAACCGGAATCGAGTAGCCCTGGGTGACCAGCAGCGCGATACCGCGAACAACGGCCAGGGTGGCGAGGGTAACGATAAACGCCGGTATGCCTTCATAGGCAATGAAGAAGCCGTTGATGGCGCCCACCAATCCGCCGAGCAGCAGCCCCCCGAGCAGGACCACCGGCCACGACAGCCCCCAGTTGTTCAGGGCGATAGCGGACAACGCGCCGACCAGCGCGAGGGTCGAGCCCACCGACAGATCGATGCCGCCGGTGGTAATCACCAGAGTCATGGCGGTCGCGACGATCAGCAGCGGGGCGCTCTGACGGATTATATTCAGCCAGTTGGTACCAGTGAGAAAATTGCTGGTGATCAGTGAAAATACCACGCAGCAGAAGACAAAAAACAGCGCGATGCTCACCACGCCCGAGTGGTTATGCAGCAGGCGGCGGGGCAGCGAATGCTGGATCATGCGGGAGCTACTTAAGTTCATGATACTCATCCTGTTACCTCAGTGTGCAGCCGCAGAGCGGGCGGTGAATTTTTCGCCCACAATCAGGTTAACGATATCGCTCAGGCTGGTGTCGGCCACCCGCCGGTCGGCGACGTTGGTACCTTCATACATCACCATGATCCGGTCACAGACCAGGAACAGGTCCTGCAGGCGGTGGGTAATCAGAATCACGCTCACGCCGCGTGCGGAAACGCGACGAATCAGTTCCAGAACCGCTTCGACTTCCGCAACGGCCAGCGCGGCGGTGGGCTCGTCCATGATCAGCACTTTCGGGTCAAAAGCCGCCGCGCGGGCGATGGCAATGGCCTGGCGCTGACCGCCGGAAAGATTTCGCACCAGCAGGCGGGTATCGGGAATGGAAATTCCCAGCCCTTTTAGCATCTCCCGGGCATCGGCGTGCATTCTGGCCTCATCGAGAAAGGGGATACCAAGGACCGATTTCATTGGCTCGCGGCCCATAAACAGATTGCCAGCGACGTCAACCGTGTCGCACAGCGACAGATCCTGATACACCATCTCGATATGACAGCGGCGCGAATCGGCCGGATTAGCAAACTGCTGCTGTTCACCATCGATACGAATCGTGCCGCTGGAGGGGGTCACCGCGCCGGAGAGCACTTTGGTCAGGGTTGATTTCCCCGCGCCGTTATCGCCGACCAGGCCCAGCACTTCGCCCGGGGCCAGCTCCAGGTTGACTCCGCGCAATGAACGTATCGACCCGTAGGTCTTGGTGATATTGATCATCTCCACCCTTGGCGGGGGGGTTTGTGGCTGCTGCATCTGATAACTCCCATCGCTATTGCCGGGAAAATGTTCGTCATCCTGCGGGAGATACTCCCTCCGACACGGTTCACATTCTAGTAAACCGGTTTACCTGCGGAGCGGAGCACTCACCAATCCAGTCTGACCAAACGCTACGTAAGATATTTGTTCGCCAGTAAGAACATTGCAGCATCCGTGCCAGGGCAGGAATCACATCGCTGCCCTGTTACTTAACCTTATGGAATAAATAACGTTTCTTGATTCCATTCCGGTAAACCGGTTTACTGATTATAGTGAAGCGCTGGCAAGTCGAACGTTTTTTGCGCCAAAAACGGTCGCTTTTGCGCCATTTTGGGACGCGCTTAACAAATCTTGATCGAGTCGCGGCCAATCCATTCGACCGGCAGGCGGGTTTCTGCCGGGATATCTTTGTCGTTGTTCAGCAGGCGCATCATGATGTTTACCGCGGTGCGGCCCAGTTCCCGGGCGGGCTGGCGGATAGTGGAAATCCGCGGCTGGGTGAAATCGGCATAGTTGGCGTCATCAAATCCGACTAACGACAGCGCCTCCGGTGCCTGTAGTCCGCGGGCGCGCAGTCCGTCGAGCAGGCCAAGTACCAGATAGTCGCTGGCGGCAAAGATGGCGGTAGGGCGCTGCGACTGGCTAAACAGGTACTGCAGCGCCTGTTGACCGAACTCGCGCTGATAGTCGCCGTACATCACCCATTCAGAGGGCCAGCTCAGACCGGCCTGCTCCATGGCGGTGCAGAAGCCCTGGTAGCGTTCGCGGACGCTCATCAGCTTGTCCGGCCCGCCGACGAAAGCGATATGGCGATGCCCGGCGGCGATCAGTTTTTCGGTGGCGATGCGTCCACCCTGGACGTTATCGGCAAACACCTTCGGCACCGTACTGCCGGGTATATCTTCATCCAGCAGGACAATGCGTTCGTGACGCTGGATCTCTTTGCGCAGCAGGCCGTTATCGGGGCGGTTAGTCGTGAACAGCAGGCCATCGACCTGACAGGTATCCAGCCAGCGGATGAACTGACACTCCTTTTCAGGATTATTGCGGGTGATGCACAGCACCAGGCTATAACCGCTGGCCGAGGCGGCCTCTTCGGCGGCATCGGCCAGTTCGGCAAAGAAGGGGTTGGTGATATCGGGTAGCACCAGGCCAAGGGTTTCGCTGCCGCCTTTGCTCAGACGGCGTGCGAGGCTATTACCGCGATAGTCCAGTTCGTGGATCGCCGTTTCGATGCGGTCGATGGTGTCCTGCGGTAGCACGATACTGTTGTTCATATAGCGCGACAGGGTAGCCTTCGACAGGCCCGCCAGCTTTGCCACGTCGGATAGTAATACGCGTTTTATACTCATTTCCTGCGCCATTTCTGCCAGAATTGGCTATCTGTAACATAGTTAAGCGCGGTGGATACAGCAATTTCTCTGCACACAGAGGCCCGAAATAAATCCTTGACAAATTTTAAATGGCGGAGAATTGTATAGGCAGTTTACCGCATCATCCGGGAAGTCATTCCCAACCCCGTTTAACTCATTCCAGTCGCGCACCGACACGGACCGGTTGCCGGAATGAAATTAAGCAGGTATCCGCCGAACGGTCGATGATTGTTCTGGCCATATAGACGATATTTGCCCGCCAAAAAAATAATCTTTCTGCGTTCGCATGCGGCGCGGAACTTTGCTGGCTATCAACGATTCCCGACGAGGATAATGATGATGTTATTTAACACCGGAAAACTGCGTTTTATTGCTGTCGCAACAACAATGCTGGCATCTGTGAGCTTTATTTCTGCCGTCAGCGCTGCGGCTCCAACCTATGCCCTGGTACAAATCAATCAGCAGGCGCTGTTTTTTAATCTGATGAATAAAGGCGCGCAGGATGCCGCAAAAGCCAGTGGTAAGGATTTAGTGATTTTTAACTCTAACGATAATCCCGTTGCACAAAACGACGCGATTGAAAACTATATTCAGCAAGGTGTTAAAGGCATTCTGGTTGCCGCTATTGACGTTAACGGAATTATGCCGGCGGTAAAAGAAGCCGCCGCCGCTCACATTCCCGTGATTGCGATTGATGCCGTATTACCGGCCGGGCCTCAGGCGGCTCAGGTTGGCGTGGATAATATCGAGGGCGGCAGAATTATTGGAAAATACTTTGTTGATTACGTGCAGAAAGAGATGGGCGGCCAGGCGCGACTGGGGATTGTCGGTGCGCTGAACTCGGCCATTCAGAACCAGCGGCAGAAAGGGTTTGAAGAGACGCTGAAAAGCAATCCGAAAATTACCATCGCCAATGTCGTCGACGGGCAAAACGTACAGGATAAAGCAATGACCGCGGCGGAGAACCTGATTACCGGCAACCCCGATCTGACAGCGATCTATGCCACTGGCGAACCCGCTCTGCTGGGCGCTATCGCCGCCGTGGAAAACCAGGGGCGGCAGAAAGATATTAAAGTCTTTGGCTGGGATCTGACGGCGAAGGCGATTTCCGGTATTGACGGCGGCTACGTCACCGCCGTTCTGCAGCAGGACCCGGAAAAGATGGGGGCCGAAGCCCTGAAGGCGCTGAACAGCATCACCTCCGGCAAAACCGTACCGAAAACCATTCTGGTTCCGGCTACGGTGGTGACCAAAGCGAACGTGGATAGCTACCGTTCGCTGTTCAAGTAGGTCAGTGGGCGCCGCCCGTGGCTAACAGGGCGGCGAGTTCCTGGGCGTCGGGAAACGCGCTGAGCGTACCCCGGCGGCTAACGGTAATGGCGGCAGCCCGGCTGGCATGCGTCAACGCCAGACCATCGGGCGCCACGTTGCGCAGGATAGCGGATGCCAGCATCACGGCGAGGAACGTGTCGCCCGCGCCGGTGGTATCCAGCGCTGCGGCGGGGATGGCGGGGCAAAACTGGCGCTGCCCCTCGCGGATAAGCCAGGCGCCTGCCGCGCCCTCGGTAATGACTAAGGTTTTGACGCCGTAAGGTTGCAGCAGCTCGGCCTCTGATTCATTGACTACCGCGATATCGATAAGCGGCCACAGATGGCAAAAGTCAGGATTAACGGGTGAGGGATTGAAGACCGTTGTCATACCGCGGGTTTTGCCGTACTGGAATAGCGCCCGCGTTTTCTCCAGGGAGAAATTGCCCTGCTGTAGCAGAATATCGCCTGCGGCGGCCTTCGCCAGGTGCGGCATAATATCATCAAGGCCGAATGTATCGGCAGCGGCGGTGGTGGTAATGATGGCATTGTCGCCATCGGCGCTATTTAAAATAATCGAGGTATCGCTATGTTGGTTAAAATAGCTGTCGGGTAGTAGCGTCAGCGCTTCATTTTTCATCCGTTGGCGGATCCAGGTTCCGTTGCTGTCATTTCCCGTGGCGGCAATTAAATGCGTTTCTATTCCACAGCGAGATAATATAATCGCCTGATTCGCGCCTTTACCGCCGATATCCTGCGAAACTTTAACGCCGTGAATTGACGAGCCTTTTTTCGGTATATCCGGAATGGACCAGGTTTCATCTGCGGTAATATTACCGGTAACGTAAACACGCATAGTGTTCCCTTAACAGGATGGATAAGATGGTTGCTATCTCAGCAGAAAAAACGAATGCAATACAAGCTATTTTTTCACGTAGTAAAGCCATTATTGGTGTTATTCATTGCGATCCGTTTCCCGGCGCGCCTAAATACCGAGGGAAATCAGTTTCTGATATTGTTGAACGTGCGCTTCGCGATGCGGATAATTATATTTCTGGGGGCGTTCATGGTCTGATTATTGAAAATCACGGCGATATTCCCTTTTCCAAACCTGAAGATATCGGTCATGAAACCTCAGCGCTGATGGCGGTGATTACCGAGAAAGTCCGCGAGCGTTTTGGTGTATCGCTGGGGATTAACGTCCTGGCTAACGCTGCGATTCCGGCGATGGCTATCGCCCTGGCGGGCGGGGCCGATTTCGTCCGCGTCAATCAGTGGGCCAATGCTTATATCGCCAACGAAGGATTTATTGAAGGGGCGGCGGCTAAGGCGCTGCGCTATCGCAGTATGCTGCGTGCTGAACATATTCGCGTCTTCGCCGATAGCCACGTTAAGCACGGTAGCCATGCCATCGTTGCCGATCGTTCGATTCAGGAACTGACTCGCGACGTGGACTTTTTCGAGGCCGACGCGGTGATTGCCACCGGCCAGCGCACCGGCGATAGCGCCACGATGGCGGAAATTGATGAGATTCGCGCGGCGACAGCGTTGCCGTTGCTGGTGGGCTCGGGGGTGACACCGGCCAACGTCCGCCAGATCCTCGGACGGACTCAGGGGGTCATTGTGGCCAGCACCATGAAGGTTGACGGCGTCTGGTGGAACGATGTTGAACTGGCCCGAGTACAGCATTTTATGTCGGTCGCTCAGTCTGCGCTGGAGGAGGCATAATGGAAGCGTTTAGCGATCGCCTGCTGCGCGAACATCAGCAGGTCTGGCAGGTGATGCAGCGGCACCGTTTTGTGGTGGATATTGAACAGGATCGTCTGCCGACAACCGTATTCGACCGCTATCTGGTGTTTGAGGGCAACTTTGTCGCCACGGCCATCGCCATTTTTGCCCTCGGGGTCAGCAAGGCACCGCATATTCAGCAGCAGCGCTGGCTAATCGGCGTACTGAATGCCCTGGTCGACACGCAGATGGCATGGTTTGAACAGGTGTTGACAGCACGGCAGATCAATCCTGCGGATTATCCCGACGATTTGCCCGGCGTGCAGCGCTTTCGCGACGGCATGCTGCGGATGGCCCGACAAGGCAGCTATGAGCAGATAATGACTATGATGTTCGCGGCGGAATGGATGTACTACTGCTGGTGCCGACGGGCGAGCGAACAGCGCCAGAACGATGCTGATATTCGCCGCTGGGTGGAAATGCATGCTGAAGAGGCGTTTTTCCAGCAGGCGAGTTGGCTGAAGGGCGAACTGGATCGGTGCGCCAGCTTAATGAGTGACAGTGAGAAGCAGGCGCTGTCGGCGCTTTACGGCGAGGTGCTGCAGTGGGAAATTGACTTCCATAGCGCAGCTTATGAGGATTAGCCACAGGATAAACAAGGGGGGCCTGAAACGGTGCCCCTGTATGCGCTCAAAATTATCGCCAGCGTGGATATGGGTAATCTCCATTCTTCAGGCGACGGATGAAATATCAGGAGCCATTGCAGAGCGTGTTGTTAAACGCCCCGATAATAATGACAGATGTCTGCCTGGCGCGGTGAGTTCACCGAGGGAGATAACGCGCAGATTCTCAGGTTGATCAACAATAACGACAGCATAAGTCAGGACGGGGTAAAAAAGGGGGAACGTGTTGAATCGTTAAAAGATTTTTCCTGATGATGCTTTTTACGCCTTTTTATGGCACAACATTCCCCTGAGATAAATGCTTTGCGTACAGGTATTCCATGCCGGCCATTCCCTTTCCCTGGTACACCCTGTCTATTTTGCTTATTTTACTGTTGAAGGTTTGCTGGCAGCGTCCCGCAGGCTATCGCAACAGCGCGATTTTTATTGCGGGCTGTTCCCTGCTGGTCTTGATGTCAGCCTTGCGCTGGCAGTTTGACCTTATTCAACTGCGCCAGTTGCAGTCTGTCATGGCGATCACTCTGCCACCGTTGGCCTGGCACTGCTTTGCCTGCTTTACAGAACAGCGCTTGCAGCAAAAAATTGCCGCTTTTGTGGGACCGCCGACGCTGGCTCTGGCGCTGAACCTTATTGCTCCGCAAACCACGGATGTGGTGCTGATGCTGCTCTATATCGGCTACGGTTGCGCCCTGATTCGAACGGCGCTGCAGGGGAGCGATACGTTTATTTTCAGGCGACTTAGTGATAGCGCTGCAACGTCATCGCTCGCTTTTATCGCGGGGGTCTTCCTCTGTTTTTCCGGACTGACCGATCTGGCCATCGCGCTCAATTTCCATTTTTATCAGGGCCGGCAGGCGCCGCAACTGGTCGCAATCTCGCAGGCTATTCTGCTGCCATTTGTCTGTTTTGCCATTGTCGGTAGTAGCCGTCCGTCGCTCCCGGCCGCGGAGCCGGTTTTGCCCGCCGAAGCGAGTACAGAGAACAATAGTGACGCGTTTCTCGCGACTTATCAGCAGGTCAACACGTTGATAAGCGAGCATAATTTGTATCTGAATCCCGACCTGACGCTGAATGCGCTGGCGAGAAAAACCGGGGTCCCCGCGCGCCAGATTTCAAAAGCGGTGAACCTGACGCGCGGCTGCAATGTCTCACAATGGATCAACGGCTTGCGCATCGACTATGCGCAGCAGCTTCTACGCAACACCACCCTGCCGGTAACGGAAGTGATGCTGGAGGCGGGTTTTGCCACCAAATCAAACTTTCATCGCGAGTTTCTTCGTATCAGCGGTATGACCCCGACGGATTACCGCCGGGCAGCGGTTGAAAGTCGAGGGCCTGATTGAGGAAGGCGCTGATATCCCGGGCGAGCTGACGGTGAATCGCAGCACGGCTCCGGGTGCCGCCATCCTGGCAGACAATCTCTTCGCCCGGTTCTTTTTCCGCGATTAATGCCATCGCACCCGGTTTGCATTGCTGCATAAAACTAAAGTGTGTGGCCCCTTCGACATTCACTACCCGCCTTACCGCGGCAGGGAGATATTCCGCCAGGTAGCCCGACTCCAGCCTGGCGGGTAGCTCATCGCTGTCCGCCTGAGCCGCCATAATCAGCACCGGCACTGCAATCTGAGAAAGTGATTCTGGCGTGAATCCGCGGGCCAGGCCCAGATCGAGTGAGACAACGGCTTTGATTGCCGGATCGCCTTCGTCTGCTGCCAGTCGCCCGCCAGCGTCATCAATACCCAGCGTCTGAATTAACTTGCAGGCGGACAGCCTGGCATGTGTCCGGCAATCATGCTGAAAGCGAGCGGCGTCAAAGCGCGCCCCCGCCAGTTCAAGTACCGTCCAGCCGCCGAGAGAGTGTCCGGCTGCGGCTATGCGCTGCGTATCAACTTTTCCGGCAAGGGAGGGGGTAGTGATAATTTTCACCATTGCCCGTTGGAGATCCTGCGGGCGGCGCCAGAGTTCCTTCGCATCCTGCGGCCGCTTGTTAAATGTTGTCGTGCCGGGATGATCGACCGCCGCCACAATATAGCCCTGAGCCGCCATTTCCGTCGCCAGCCAGTTCAGGTTGCGCCAGTTACCGCCATAGCCGTGAGAAAGCAGAAGCAGCGGATGCTCGCCCGCTTCCGGCGCCGCATCGCGCAGCACAGAGGTGCCGTAAAAGGCAATATTGTCACCCACCTTTTCCGGCGAGCCGGTCGCCGCGGTGGGATACCAGATAGCGATATTGAGAGGGCGGGAGCTAGCCTCGTGGATATTCAACTGGCGAAAAGCCGTGTTGGCATACGATGCGACGCTAAAGAGAAGAGAAAAAAGAAAGCAACAAAGGGGCCGTAACATAACGATCTCCGGTAAGTAAACAGAGACGCATTGTGGTCACAAACGCCCGGTTGATGCGTCCTGAAACGCGATCGAGGACCTTTTTTGTGGTGTTTGCGGCAGGGGGCGACTGGCAAATGTGCTAAGGGCGTGGCACCGCATACATCTCTGGGCGCGTTATCTGAAGCCAGCGGCAAAGCGCAGGCACGATAAGATCAGTCTGGATATCGCAAGGCGGCCGCTCACCATGGTTCGTAGATTTGCCACAGACGTAGTTTAGGCCCTTCATTCGGTCCCCAGAATGCCGCTAATAACTCTTTGAACCACGCTACCGACCCGTTGTTCAGTAATAACTGTTCGGCATTTTTATCTGCTCTCGCTCAAAACTGCCTGCCTGCCGGGCAAACAGGCATAACGTATGATATTTCCCGTTTCGCGGCGAATCCCATAGGCTCCACACATCAAAATAAAAAACTATGTCAGGATGTTGTTAAGTTTGTCGGTCTATTTTTCAAGGTACTGCCCACCAGTTGCCCGCGGATAGCCATCTGGTACAAAGCGCGGAACGCATCGTCCACACCACCCAGGAAATGCAGCGTCAGCTAAGTTGTCTTTTATTGCTCTCGCGCGATCCGCAAACGCTGCCGCAGTCCGACGTACCTTTGCGCCCGATATTTGAGGAGTGCGTCGCCCGATGCCAGCCCTGGCTGGCAAAAAAAGAGGTCAACTTAATCCTTGACTTACCATCCTCTCCCCACGCATGTACCAATGCCGAGTTAGCGCGCAGCGTCATCTGGAATCTTCTGCGCAATGCCTGTCAGTACACCGAAATGGGGGAGGTTCGTCTGGCGATACATGGTACGACGATCGTCATATGCGATAGCGGACCGGGGCTACCATCCAGTATCGATCCCCAGCAGTTTCGCCGCTTTCAGCGCGGCGCCCGGCTCAGTGGCGAAGGGCTTGGTTTATCCATTGTGCAACGCATTGTGGAGCATTTAGGCTGGGGCATGACGGTCGAAAGTTCTGAGAAGGGATGTCGCTTTACACTAGAGTTACGCGATACGGTACAGCGGACAACAGCAAAGTGATTTTCACGCCCCAGGGCTGGTGAGTTCCCCCCCGGATATCATTCCCGAAAACGCATAAACGGCGGTATCCTGCGATATTCCACAGCAAGGCCCTGACAATTTCCTGACACTCCTTCCGCCATAATGTGAAAAGGATGACTTATCAGGAGATACGCATGCCACCCCCCGTGATGACGAAAACCGGTGAAGGCCCGAATAACATGACCGGCTTTAATACCTTTATATATTCGCGCAATGGTTTTATCGCTGCGGTGGAAGGTGAAAGCGAATTTCGTCAACGGTTATCCTGACAGCCAGGCAGCGGATAATCCGATGCCGGATGAAGGCACCGTCGATTCCATTTATTATCTTATCCAGTATTCATACTAAGGAAAGGTATGTTACCAGGCAATAAAACTATTCTGACAAGAATCATAGCTTCAGTGACAATTTTTGTGGTGATTGTCCTTTCGGGAATTTATCTACAGGCAGGATTTAGTTCACCATCGAGAAATATAACCGGTGATGCACAGCTGGTACGATTTATGACGCCGTTTCTCCGCGGTGCTCGCGGCCATGTAGCGGTCGCGCTCATCAAACCTGGAGGGGTTCAGTATGGGCTCTGGGGAGGGGATTTTAGTCAGGAATTTGAGGTCGGTAGTCTGAGTAAAACGATGACGGCGGCATTGTTGGCTGATGCCGAGAATCGTGGGGAGGTCAAACCCGAAACCACCGTTGGCGAACTCCTCCCCGGCCTACCCGTAGCGATGGCATCTGTCCGGCTCTCAGAACTGGCTTCTCACCATTCGGGGCTTCCTGACATATCGACAACGCCGTGGCAGAGCGCCTTGATGTTATTAGCCATCGCCACTCATAAGAACCCGTGGCGTTTCTCAGAGAATGACATCATTGCAATGCTGCGTAGAACAGAAAAAGAGGAAAATAATTATTTCAGGTATTCCAGTATGGGTTACGCAGTTCTCGGTCTTACGCTGGAGAAAATGACTCATATGTCCTATAGCGAGTTGCTGAATAAACGACTCCTGGCCCCTACAGGAATGAAAAATACCTTTGTCGCGACACCAGACGATGGCGCAAAAAACGACGTCAGTCGCGGTTGGTCAGCCGCAGGATATCGTGAGGCCCCTTGGTACATGCTCTCGTTTGCCCCTGCCGGTGGCGTGAGGTCCACCATCACCGATATGGTTAAATATACGCAGGCCTTGCTCCGCGGCAAATTACCGGGAAGTGTTGCGATGGATCCGAAACGGTCAACGGATGAACGTGACACAAGGATCGGTTACGGCTGGTTTACAACAAAATTCAGAGGACGTGAGATAACCTGGCATAATGGCGAAACTGCTGGCTATGCCTCGGTCATTGCCATCGACAGGGCCAGCAAGACAGGCGTCGTCATCCTTTCTGATACCGCATGGCCTGTGATAACACCTGCAATACGCTTATTAATATCTCAGCCTGTAGATAACTAAATTTTTTCTGGAATGAAAATATGAACTGGATTGATATTATCTGGGCCTTGCTGACACTTTTCTCGGCGGGCGCATTTCACATGAGAAAATGGCTAATCAATCATAAGATGAGATTGCTGAATTATAGTCTGTTTAGCATTCTTATTATTTCTGTTTCAGAGTCGCTGCAAACTATTTCGCGTCTGTCGCCAATAGGTTCTGCTCTGCACATGTTGACATATGTTCTACAGGCCTCGCTGGTGTCCTATGGCGTGTACCATACCTGGGAGAAGCAGTGGTTCAGCGTTCATCAGGGTTCAGGTTCATCGAGAAATCCGCTAGAGAGCGGTATTTTCATCACACTGACTTCAGGCTTAATACTCCTGTTCTTCGCGTGATGCTGTTACTCCGAGGGGGGAGTAGGCTTTGATTGACTGGTAGCAGCCCTGTCAGGGATCGCTGAAACTGAATGGTTTGTTTGAGGGGGGGACTTGCCGTCTGCTCCCGCCCAAATGCAGCAAAGACCAGACGTGCTTCCGCAGCCAGGTCGTCTAAGACGTCGTGAGTTTCATATACAGGGCCCAGTGGCGCATCCGTACATCATGACCAGCGGAAACAAGGGGGCTAAAGGGATCAGGGCGATGGTTCCTGCCGTGCTCAGAGTTTGGGTCTTATCATTAATTGAGACCACTACCGGGTGTTCCAGCTGATACGGAGCTGCCAGTTCTGGTGCGTGCGATGCAGACCAAAATCCTGTCGCTTTAAACAAAACACCGAGGCGATCGTTATCCATCTGCACCGCCTGATACTCATTGGTCAGCAGCGTAAGCTGCCCGGCATCCAGTTTGCGTTTATCCATCACCACCAGGTACTCTGCCGCCACTTCATGTTGCTCTACTACAAAGTTAACCCGCACACCGGAGGCCTGTTGATGAAAGCGGTCATAAAATGTTTTATAACGCTGATATTCCTGCGGCACGCCGTTACGAAAGAAACGGTAACTGTATTTAGCTGAGCTGGCGATAATGCCGGACTCAATAGGTTTCACCGCCACGATGGTATCGGTAGGCGGCAAGTTTGGCGCGCTTGCGCACCCTGACAGAATCACTGCGACCAGCAGCGATAAATATTTCATCATTTCAACCATTCCTGTTTGCTGTTTCCTCTGGGACAACCGATGAATCTCTTTAAGACGCGACTTACTAATGTCCATCGCTGTTTATCATAGCGTCCGAACCTGCTTCAATCATTCGATTTAGCATGGGGCCACCCTGCATCTTGCTCAACGCACAGCGCTTATCGGACTGCTGCAGTCTCTGATGTTAGCGGCCTGCAGGCCATGCATCAGCTGATACATGTTAAGTGCCACGGTGCGTTTGCCCTCGCGGTCAAGTTCGCCCTCGCGAATGCGGACCTGCCACGTTATCATGAGCAGGGTCTGCCCGCCATGCCCGCGTTCCACGCGCTATGTTCATACCCAACGCACTGCGTGGCAATGTCGATGTTGAACGGCTTTTGCCCTGAGGATCCCGCCATGACTCCCTTTTATGAACTTACTGCCACCAGTCTGCGGGGCCAGCCCATCGCTATGGCCGACTACGCGGGCAAGCTGGTTCTGGTGGTGAATACCGCCAGCCACTGTGGCTTCACGCCACAATACGCAGGCCTTGAAGCGCTCTACAAGAAGTACGCCGACCAGGGCCTGGTGATACTGGGTTTCCCCTGCAACCAGTTCGGGAAGCAGGAACCCGGCGATGCCGACGAAATCGCGCAGACCTGTCATATTAACTACGGTGTGAGCTTCCCGATGTTTGAGAAGGTGGCGGTGAACGGGGCCGCAACGCACCCGGTGTTTCGTTACCTGAAAGGCGAATTGCCCGGTGTGCTGGGAGGGCGGATCAAGTGGAACTTTACTAAGTTCCTGATCGGACGCGACGGCAAACCGCTCCGGCGTTTTGCGCCGATCGCCACCCCTGAGAAAATGGAAGCCGCAATCGTTGCTGCGCTTAAACGCTAAGCGTTTTTGTCAAACAAACCCGTCATTTTTAGAGCACTGCCGGTAAACCGCAGGGCATCAAAAAGGGAGCGAGCAAGGGAACAGGCGTCTGGCAGCATACCGACGCGCCGCAGGCTGCGGGTTGGCGTCAGATGCGCAAAAAAAAGCCCCGTAAACGGGGCAAAATGCTCGGGTAGTGCAGTTAATTGTAATACGGTACGCCCAGCTCATCCGATTTGTCGCTACCGGCGGCCATATGATTGAAATCAAATGGCGAGTCGTTATGTTCGGAAGGCATAATCATCGCATCGCGCTGAGTGTGGCGAACCGGGGTAGTGGTTTGCTCCGCATAGCTCTGGCTGGAGACCAGGGCGCCCAGGACAATGGCAGCGGCAGCGAATAGTTTCATGATTTCCTCAATACGTCTTGTTGCAGGCGCTTAACAGCAGTTGTTTAGTGGCATCAGATAGCGGGATTCACCCGGCATATTATTCATGCGATATTTGTGCGGCGGAACGTCGAAGTAGTTTTTAAAGGTTCTCGTCAGCGTCTGTTGCGATTCGAAACCGTAACGCTCTGCCAGGTATAAAATCGGCTCGTTGCTCTGCTTGAGTTTTTGCGCGATTTCCGTCAGCTTGCGGCTGCGGATGTACTGGCCTAAGGAGTGGCCGGTCTCTTTTTTAAACATTCTTTGCAGGTGCCATTTGGAGTAACCAGAACGCTCGGACACTTTTTCCAGCGACAGGGGCGATTCCAGGTTATCTTCAATCCACGACAAAATACTATGGATAGTGATGGCGTCATTATTGCGTCTGGACATCATCTTACCTCTTCTTATTACGGCAGGACTTTTTTGAGTAAATGCTCAAGGTTGACCACTTCATCCGCCGACAGATTTTTTGTTAATTCCTGGTGCAATTTCTGACCCACAACCTGATGACACTGCTCACAAAGGGCCGCTCCGTCTGGCGTTAACTGCACCAGCACGCCGCGTTTGTCATTGGGGTTGGGTAACCGTTCAATCCAGCCTTTACAGACCAGACGGTCGAGCATGCGCGTCATTGCGCCTGGGTCGACCGACAGCACGGTTTTCAGCTCAACGGGGGTAATACATACTTCGCAACGAATGGAACAAAGCACCCGAAACTGGGTGGCAGTAATATCCATCGGTGAGAGATATTCGTTGAGCAGACGATCTTTTTTCTGGTTAACCATCTGGATCAAGCGCCCGAGGGGGATCATTTCGTTAAACAGATCGCTTGTGTTTTTCACAATGGTTGCCCAGGCAAGTAGTTAATTGCTGCTGATATTATTGCCCAGGCAATAATATGTCAACCTGATGAATTAGCTGATGACACGATTTGCTAAAGCGGATTTCTGACCCGGGCTGAAGCGGCCCGGAGTCCGGACGATAAGGGCTGGAATGGTATTGACGACAAAAGTTATACTTGCGCGGCGAGACTTTAAATAGCGAACGATTAACGGGGCCTTAATTAATTATGATTGAACTCTTTCAGGCGATAGGTCTGGGGCTGGTGGTCATTTTACCGCTGGCGAACCCACTGACGACCGTTGCGTTGTTCCTTGGGCTGGCTGGCAATATGAACAACGAGGAGCGCAATAAACAATCGTTGATGGCCTCGCTGTACGTATTCATTATCCTGATGGTTGCATGGTATGCCGGTCAGGTGGTGATGAGTACCTTCGGTATCTCGATTCCCGGCCTGCGGATTGCCGGTGGCTTGATTGTTGCCTTCATCGGGTTCCGGATGCTCTTCCCGCAGCAGAAATCGCATGACTCGATGGAAGCGAAGATAAAATCCGAAGAGCTGGTCGATGAACCGTCGGCCAATATCGCGTTTGTGCCGCTGGCCATGCCGAGCACCGCCGGGCCAGGGACCATCGCTATGCTTATCAGCACCGCATCGACGGTGAAACATGGCGTCGATTTTTCGCACTGGGTGGTGATGGTCGCGCCGCCGATTATCTTTGCGCTGGTCGGCATTATCCTCTGGGCCTGCCTGCGCAGTTCAGGGGCTATCATGCGGCTGGTCGGGAAAGGGGGAATCGAAGCGATTTCGCGCCTGATGGGCTTTCTGCTGGTCTGCATGGGCGTACAGTTTATTATCAACGGCGTGCTGGAAATTATTACGACCTATCACGCCTGATAACGTCGCCGTCGCGGCGTTTCGGCCCGCGAACAAAAAAGCCTGCCGGTTGTTGCATCGGCAGGCTTTTTTATCGCTTCACCCCGTTCAGGAGTGGTGGGGCTGATGATCGTCCAGCGACACCGGCCAGCGGCGGAATATCATGATTGACCACACCAGCGCCACCAGCGCCGGAATCGCCCCGATGTAGCCGATAGAGTCCATTGAAAGATGGATACTGACCTGACTACCAACCAGCGCCCCCGCGCCGATACCGATATTAAAGATCCCCGAAAACAGCGACATCGCCACATCGGTGGCATCCGGCGCCAGCGCCAGAACCTTGACCTGCATCCCCAGACCAATAATCATGATTGCGATGCCCCAGAAGAGGCTCAATATGATCAGGTGGTGGGCGTTTTGCGCAGCCGGCAACAGCAGCAGCAGACTGATCAGCAGCAGGCCAATGGCGCTGCTAATCAGCCCGGAAGCATGCTTGTTGCCCAGTTTGCCAAACAGCACGCTGCCGACGATCCCCGCGCCGCCAAGGATCAGCAGCAACACGGTGGCAAAATTACCGCTCATACCGGCTACCGTTTGTACAAACGGTTCAATATAGCTGTAGGCGGTGTAATGCGCGGTCACCACAATGACGGTCAGCAGATAGATGCTCAGCAGCGCCGGGCGACGGAACAATACCGGCAGGCTTTTCAGCGAACCGGAATGCTCGCTGGGCAGTCCTGGCAACAGCTTGAACAGGCATACCAGCGTCGCCAGCGCGCCCAGGCCGATCGCCAGGAAGGTCATCCGCCAGCCAAAATACTGTCCGATAATACGGCCGACAGGAATGCCGAATACCATCGCCAGAGCGGTGCCGGTTGCAATCAGACTCAGCGCCTGGGCACGTTTGCCCGGCGGTGCCAGACGGATTGCCAATGCCGAGGTTATCGACCAGAAGACCGCGTGCGCAAAGGCGATACCGATGCGGCTGATCACCAGAACGTTAAAGCTCCAGGCAAAGAACGACAGCACATGGCTGGCAATAAACAGAATGAACAGGCCGATCAGCAGACGGCGACGCTCCATCTGGCTGGTCAACAGCATAAACGGCAGCGACATTAACGCGACCACCCACGCATAGATGGTCAGCATCATGCCCACCTGCGCGGTTTCCATGCTGAAACTGTCGGCAATATCGGACAGCAGACCGACCGGAGCGAATTCAGTCGTATTAAAGATGAAAGCGGCGATCGCAAGCGTGACTACCCGAAGCCACGCGACTCTGCGTGAAACCGTGTTTGTAATCATAGATTCTGCGCTGGTTACTAAAGAGGAAGAAGAGGGCGCGATCTTAAAACGATTGCTGGTGAAAATACAATCGTTTTGTGATCTGGATCTCATTATGTCGCCGGTGGCAGCGAAAAGCTAACGGATTCATTTTTATATAGATCGTGTACATGCTCCGCTTTTATGTCATGTTGAAGAAAAGTAAAAAACAGGAACAGTTGTATGATGCAGGAAATTGATTTTTACCTGGTAGATGCTTTCAGCGATCGCAATTTTGGCGGCAACGCCGCCGCGGTGTGTCCACTCACCGAATGGTTACCGGACGAAACGCTGCTGAGCATGGCGCAGCAGCACAACCAGTCTGAGACCGCCTTTTTTGTGCGCACCGATGAGGGTTATGAGCTGCGCTGGTTCACCACGCAGCATGAGATTAACCTCTGCGGCCATGCCACGCTGGCCTCGGCGCATATTATCTTTGAATATCTCGACCATCCTTACGCCACTATCGTGTTCAGTACCCGTTTTGTCGGGGAGCTGCGGGTGACGCGCAACGGCGACTGGCTGACGTTAGACTTCCCGGCGTGGCAAACCACTCCGGTTAGCGCGCCGCCGCCGGAGCTGCTTGCCGGGCTGGGGCTGGACACCGCGGTAGAGATTCGCGAGGGGCGGGACTATCTGGTGGTCCTCGAAAATCGCCAGCAGGTTGAGGCCGTGCGGCCGAATATGTCGTTGCTTGCGCAGACGGGCAAAATGATCTGCGTCAGCGCCGCCGATGAGCAATATGATTTTGTGAGCCGCTTTTTCTGCCCTGGCGAGGGTGTTTTCGAAGACCCGGTGACCGGCTCGGCGCACAGTATGCTGATCCCCTACTGGGGGGAGAAACTGGCTAAGACGACCATGCAGGCGCGGCAGGTTTCCGCACGCGGCGGCGATCTGCGCTGCCAGTGGCAGGGCGATCGGGTGTTGATTGGCGGGCAGGCGATAACGTATATGACGGGCACCATCACGCTACGTTAAAGAGATACCGTGAAAGAGGTCCCTGTGTATCTGGTTTCCGCGTTCAGTGAACGGCCCTTTTCCGGTAACCCGGCGGCGGGCGGTATAAGTTAACGCTATGAGTCAGGGGGGGTGCGCTACGCTACAGTAGGCGAAAAAAGGAGCTTGCCTATGTACACCATTGCCCCGACAGCCATAGACGATGCGGATCTGACGGCTCTCATTGCCCGTCTGGATGCGTATCAGGAATCCCTCTATCCGGCCGAGAGTAACCATCTGGTTGATTTGAGCCAGCTGGCGGCGGAGTCGGTGATTGTGCTGCTGATCCGCGATGCCCGGCAACGGGCGGTCGGCTGCGGAGCGATTGTGCTCGGCAACGATGGGGTTGGCGAAATGAAACGGGTGTTTATCGATCCGCATCATCGCGGGCAACAGCTTGGCGAACGGCTGCTGGCGGCGCTGGAAACGCAAGCGCTGCACCGGGACTGCCATACCGTGCGGCTGGAGACCGGCATCCATCAGCAGGCGGCGATCAGACTGTATACCCGCTGGGGTTATCAGACCCGCAGCGCCTTCGCTCCGTATCAACCCGATCCGCTGAGCCTGTTTATGGAGAAACTGCTCGTTGCCGATCTTCGTTCAGCTGCGCTATAAACGCCTCCAGTTGACGGGTTTTCGCGCCGCGCCGCCAGACCAGCCAGGTCGTCAGCCAGCGCCACTCTTCGGCCAGCGGCCAGGCCGACACCTGATGATGACCGGGCATACTTTCCAGCATACTGCGCGGAATCAGCGCCAGTCCGGCACCGGCAATGACGCAGGCCAGCATCCCGTGATAGGACTCCATTTCATGAATCCGCCCCGGCGTTGCCCGGTCGGCGTGGAACCAGCTTTCAAAATGGCGGCGGTAGGAACAGTTGGCGCGAAAAGCGTAGACATTGCTGCCGTTCACTTCGCTGGCGCGGGTAATCGGCGGGTGGCCGAAGGGTGCCACAATCATCATCTCCTCCGGGAAGACCGGTAACCCCTCAAGGCCCGGATGGACCAGCGGCCCGTCGACAAAGGCCGCGCTTAAGGTGCCCTCCAGTACGCCATCGATCATCGTCCCGGATGGGCCGGTAGAGAGCGCGAGATGGATTTTCGGATAACGCTGGTTATACAGCGCCAGCGTCGTGGGAATGCGAACCGCGGCGGTACTCTCCAGCGAACCCAGCGAAAACAGCCCCTGCGGCTCATCCCCGGCGACCACCATTCGGGCTTCATCGACCAGCGCGAGGATCTGCTGGCTGTAGCGCAAAAAGCTGTGTCCCGCCGGTGAAAGGCGCAGGCGCTGGTTCTCACGAATAAACAGCTCGACGCCGAGATCGGCCTCCAGCTGGCGAATACGGGTCGTCAGGTTTGACGGCACGCGGTGCACCTTCTGCGCGGCCTGGGTAATGCTGCCGGTGCTGGCGACGGCGTTAAACATCTCAAGCTGGGTCAGGTCCATAGTATTCTTCTTTTGTGAATGAGTTGCTTAATATTATTCATTTTCAATGAAAGGAAGGGTAAGCCAGAATGAGGTCAATTCGCAATCACCATTCGTCATTAACAGAGAGAGCATAACGATGAATTTATCTGCAACTCACGCGGTTTCCGTCAACCCGACCACGGGAGAAAGGGTGTCGTCTCTGCCCTGGGCGAGCGAACAAGAGGTGGATTCGGCGATTGCGCTTGCTGAACAGGGCTATCGTCAGTGGCGTACCGTCAGCCTCACACAGCGCGCCGACGCCCTGCGTAATATCGGTAACGCCCTGCGCGCCCGTGGCGAAGAGATGGCGCAAACGATCAGCCTTGAGATGGGCAAACCGATTGCTCAGGCTCGCGGCGAAGTGGCGAAATCCGCGAATCTCTGCGACTGGTATGCAGAGCACGGTCCGGCCATGCTGGCGACTGAAGCCACTCAGGTGGAAAATAACAATGCGGTGATTGAATATCGCCCGCTGGGCGCGATCCTCGCCATTATGCCGTGGAACTTCCCGCTGTGGCAGGTACTGCGCGGTGCGGTGCCGATTCTGCTGGCGGGGAATAGCTATCTGTTGAAACATGCGCCGAATGTGCTGGGTTGCGCGGCGCTGATTGGCGAAATCGTCAATCAGGCGGGGCTGCCAGATGGCGTATTTGGCTGGGTGAACGCGACGAATGACGGCGTCTCACAGATGATCAACGATTCGCGTATTGCCGCAGTGACGCTAACCGGCAGCGTGCGCGCCGGGAAGGCGATTGGTGCCCAGGCCGGTGCGGCGTTGAAGAAATGCGTTCTTGAACTGGGCGGTTCCGATCCGTTTATCGTCCTCAATGATGCTGACCTCGACGAAGCGGTCAAAGCCGCGGTGATTGGCCGCTATCAAAACACCGGACAGGTTTGCGCCGCCGCGAAGCGCTTTATCGTTGAGGCCGGGATTGCCGAGGCCTTCAGCACAAAACTGGTTGCCGCGGTTGAGGCGCTGAAGATGGGCGATCCGCGTGATGAGGCCAACTATCTTGGGCCGATGGCGCGTTTCGATCTGCGCGATGAGCTGCATCAGCAGGTCACGGCCACCCTGGCTGAAGGGGCGACCCTGCTGCTTGGGGGGGAGAAAATCGCCGGGCCGGGCAACTACTATGCGCCAACGGTGCTGGGCGACGTGACCCCGGAGATGACCGGATTCCGCCAGGA
Organism: Raoultella sp. T31; assembly: GCF_002806725.1. Lineage (NCBI taxonomy): Bacteria > Pseudomonadati > Pseudomonadota > Gammaproteobacteria > Enterobacterales > Enterobacteriaceae > Klebsiella > Raoultella sp. T31. Next base: position 46,390 of record NZ_PIBO01000009.1, on the reverse strand, counting down.
GCTGTTTGGCCCGGTGGCGACCATTTCCGTGGCGCGCGACGCCACCCATGCCCTGACGCTGGCCAATGACAGCGAATTCGGTCTGTCGGCGACCGTGTTTACCGCCAGCGTCGATGAAGCCGGGCGTTTTTCTCGCGAACTGGAGTGCGGCGGCGTCTTTATCAACGGTTACAGCGCCAGCGATGCCCGCGTGGCGTTTGGCGGGGTGAAGAAGAGCGGCTTTGGTCGTGAGCTGTCCCACTTTGGCCTGCATGAGTTCTGCAATATCCAGACCGTATGGAAAGACCGTCGCTAACCGAAGACGCACCTGACGATCGTCGCCGTGCTCTGCTATACTCGCAGCCCGAATTTTGACGGCGGGCAAGGAGCCGGGTGTGGCGACGGTCATTAATAATGCAATGCTGGAGACAATTCTGGCAGAAATCAGGCCGCTGATTGGGCGTGGCAAAGTGGCGGATTATATTCCGGCGCTGGCAAACGTCAGCGGTAATAAGCTTGGCGTGGCGATTTGCACGGTGGATGGTCAATACTATGCCGCCGGCGATGCCCACGAGCGTTTTTCCATTCAATCGATCTCCAAAGTGCTGAGTCTGGTGGTGGCGATGAACCACTATCAGGAGGATGAGATCTGGCAGCGGGTGGGGAAAGATCCTTCCGGACAACCGTTTAATTCGCTATTACAGCTGGAAATCGAGCAGGGTAAACCGCGTAACCCCTTTATCAATGCTGGCGCGCTGGTGGTCTGCGATATGTTGCAAAGCCGACTGAGCGCGCCGCGGCAGAGAATGCTGGAAATCGTGCGTCGTCTGAGCGGAGTGGCGGATATCGCCTATGATCCGCTGGTGGCGCGTTCGGAGTTTGAACACTCGGCACGCAATGCCGCGATCGCCTGGCTGATGAAATCATTCGGCAACTTCGATAATGATGTCGCGACGGTGCTGCAAAACTATTTTCACTACTGTTCGCTGGAAATGAGCTGTCACGAACTGGCGCGGACGTTTCTGTTTCTCGCCGATCGCGGGGTGGCCCCGCATCTGGAGACCCCGGTGATTGCCCCAATCCAGTCGCGGCAGGTGAATGCCTTAATGATGACCAGCGGGATGTACCAGAACGCCGGCGAGTTTGCCTGGCGCGTCGGGCTGCCGGCGAAATCTGGCGTCGGCGGCGGTATTGTCGCGATCGTCCCGCAGGAGATGGCCATCGCGGTGTGGAGCCCGGAGCTGGATGCGGCCGGTAACTCGCTGGCGGGGATCGCGGTGCTGGAAAAGCTGACGCAACGCCTGGGAAGGTCGGTATTCTGATGGAGAAGATGGATTATTTATTTGCCCGCCTCCAGCGTTCGACTTTTCGCTCGCGCTTCCATCTTGGCAGCAAAGAGCGGCAGTACTGTGTCGAGAAAGGGCCGGAGACCATCGACCAGCACGCGGCGGATTTTATTGCCCGCCGTCTGGCGCCAGCGCAGATCGCGAATGACGGTAAACAGACGCCGATGCGCGGGCATCCGGTGTTTATCGCCCAGCATGCCACCGCCACCTGCTGTCGCGGCTGTCTCGCGAAGTGGCACGATATTCCCGCCGGGCGCGAGCTGACGGACCGGGAGCAGCAATATGTGGTGCAGGTGATCCATCGTTGGCTGGTTATCCAGATGAATTCATCCGCACGCTAATCATGCGCATTTATCCGGCCTGGGGATGCTGGATAAATATTCTCATGCTATGATAATCCGCTAACTAATTATTAACATAATAATTGCCTGAAACAATTAGACGGATTATCTCTGAATGTCTTCACTGTCGATTCGGTCATTCACGCTGTTTCGTGAGGAACATCCCGTGCGTGACGCACTGGTGTTATTCACCTTAACGTTGTTGCTCCATTTTTTTGGTGCCATGCTGCGTCTGGTCCAGGAACTGTCCTTTTTCTGGCCGCTGAATGCCGTGATGGTCGGGATCTTCGTCCGCTATGTCTGGCTCAATCGTAGCTATTTTTATGTCACCTGTTTTGTGGCGATGATGGTATACGACGGCCTGACCTCGCGCTGGGGAATGGGCTTTGCCTCGCTGCTGATTAACTTCTCGAATATGGTCTTTATCGTCAGTCTGGCGCAGCTGCTGCTGTGGGATAAGCGGCGGACGGATTCGATGCCAGGCCCGATTAATGTGCTGAATTTGTTCTGCTATTGCCTGCTGGCGGCTTTTCTCAGCGCCGCGGTGGGGACGCTTGGCTCAATGGATGTCGAGCGGGAGACATTTCTCTCTCTGCTGGGCGACTGGTTTAGCGAACAGTTCTCGACGGCGGTGCTGATCCTGCCGTTTATCCTGACGGTGACTATCCCTTCGACGCTCAGCGGTTTCCGCTGGCGTCAGCTGCTACCGGTTTTAGTGCTGGTGCTGTCCATTATTCTTGGCGTTGCCGTCGGGGGCGCCGAAACTATCACTTTCCCGCTGCCGGCGCTGATCTGGTGTGCGATTCGTTATCCGCTGCCGCTGACCTGTCTGCTGACTTTCCTCACCGGAATCGGTGAGATCCTGCTGGTGGCGAACGCGTTAGTTCATCTTTCTCCCGATGCGCATCTGCAGCCGTGGCAGCTGTTCTCGACCCGGCTGGGCATTGCGGCGATGTTAATTAGCCCGGTAATTGTCGCCTCAAGTGTTGACGCGATTAATAACCTGGTGAAACAGCTGGCGCTGCGGGCTGATTTTGATTTCCAGACGCGGGTTTACTCACGTTCCGGGTTGAGTGAGGCGCTGAAACGCCAACCGCAATCAGCAACGCAGCAGCTAACCGTGATGTTGCTGGATATCGATGGCTTTAAGCGGGTTAATGATAGCTGGGGTCACGAGTGCGGGGATTGCGTGCTGACTCAGTTCGCTCAGCGGGTACGCGATCTGGTGGGCGAACAGGGACTGGTGGCGCGCGTTGGCGGGGAAGAGTTCGCCGTCGCTATGCTGAGTGCGACGCCGCGCGAGGGCGAACTGCTGGCGGAGAAAATCCGCCAGGGCGTAGCGGCGCAAACCTTCGTCTGGGGGCCGCACAAGATCAAACTGACCCTCAGCCTGGGGCTGGAGTGTCGTCCGCTTAGTAACGGGCGGATCACCGAACTGTTTAATCAGCTGCTGATGGCTGCCGATGATTATCTTATTAACGCGAAGAAAGCCGGGCGCAATCGAATTTGTACGCCGACGCTGGCGGAAAACCGGTAATAAGAAAACGCGATGACAATTTCGCTTGTGTTAAATATTATTTAAAAACATAGTGATGTGGTCAATTTCATGGAGTGAGCAATGACCGCATCCTTTTCCCTTCGCACGCTATCGCGTGCTGATATTCTCGAAAACCTTTCCCCACTGAGCGATATTCTGGCCGATTGCGTTAACGGCGGCGCTTCCGTCAGTTTTATGCTGCCTTTTTCACGGCAAACCGCGCGAGCATTCTGGCTGCGTATCGCCGAAAGCGTGGCGGCCGGCGAGCGCCTTGTCGTGGTGGCCGAACATGCCGGGCAGATTGTCGGCACGGTACAGCTGGTGATCGATCAAGCGGAAAACCAGCCTCATCGCGCCGACGTGGCCAAACTTTTGGTTCACCAAAATGCGCGACGGCAGGGGCTGGCTAAGGCGCTGATGAATCACCTGGAGCAGCTTGCCCGCGAACAGGGGAAGTCTGTTCTGGTACTGGATACGGCCACCGGCAGTGGGGCGGAATGCTTCTATGTCCAGTGCGGCTGGGAAAAAGCCGGGGAAATTCCGCGTTATGCGTTAATGCCGGATGGAACGATGACCGCGACCTCACTGTTCTATAAGATCCTGCAATAACCGAGACAGGTTTGATCAAAACACGGTTTTACTCTTAGAAAAGCTGTTAAGTTATTACACCAATTGCACAGGCTGTATGACCACTCTACGAGGGAACCTATTGTGAAAACATTAAACCGTCGTGATTTTCCCGGCGCGCAGTATCCTGAACGTATCATCCAGTTTGGTGAAGGTAACTTTCTTCGGGCATTTGTCGACTGGCAGCTTGATCTGCTGAATGAGCATACCGACCTGAACGCCGGCGTGGTGATTGTGCGCCCGATAGAAAGCGCGTTTCCTCCCTCGCTGAGTACCCAGGATGGGCTGTACACCACCATTATCCGCGGTTTGAATGAACAGGGCGATGCGGTCAGCGAAGCGCGTCTGATCCGTTCGGTCAACCGGGAAATCAGCGTTTACGCTGACTACGACGCGTTCCTGCAGCTGGCGCATAACCCGGAGATGCGTTTTGTGTTTTCCAATACCACGGAAGCCGGCATCAGCTACCACGCTGGCGATCGGTTTGACGACGCGCCAGCGGTGAGCTATCCGGCAAAACTGACCCGGCTGCTGTACGAGCGTTACAGCCACTTCGCCGGCGCGAAGGATAAAGGCTGGATTATCATTCCTTGCGAGCTGATCGATTATAACGGCGAAGCGCTGCGTGAACTGGTGCTGCGCTATGCCGATGAATGGGCGCTCCCGGCGGCATTTATGACCTGGCTGCAGGAGGCAAACGCCTTCTGCTCAACGCTGGTTGACCGTATCGTGACGGGCTACCCGCGCGATGAGGCCCAGGCTATCGAAGCGCAGCTGGGTTACAAAGACGGTTTTCTCGCCACCGCCGAACATTTCTATCTGTTTGTTATCCAGGGGCCAGCATCGTTGGCCGCTGAACTGCGACTGGATAAATTGCCGCTTAATGTCCTGATTGTTGATGATATTAAACCGTATAAAGAGCGGAAAGTGGCGATTCTTAACGGCGCACATACCGCGCTGGTGCCGGTCGCCTACCAGGCAGGGCTGGATACCGTCGGCGAAGCCATGAGCGACCCGCAGATCTGCGCCCTCGTCGAGAAAGCGATTTATGCCGAGATTATTCCAGTACTCGACCTGCCGCGGGCTGAACTGGAGTCTTTTGCTCGCGCGGTAACAGGGCGTTTTCGTAATCCGTATATCAAACATCAGCTGCTCTCCATTGCGCTAAACGGCATGACCAAATTCCGCACCCGCATTCTGCCGCAGCTGCTGGCAGGGCAGGAGAAATCAGGTAAACTACCGCCGCGTCTGACCTTTGCGCTGGCGGCATTGATTGCCTTCTATCGCGCAGAGCGCAATGGCGAAAGCTATCCGGTGCAGGATGATGCCGAATGGATGACCCGTTTCCAGACGCTGTGGGCGCAGCATCGTGATGCGCGGCTCAGCACCGCTGAACTGGTGAAAGCGGTGCTCTCGGTGACCTCTCATTGGGAGCAGGACCTGACGCAGGTTAACGGCCTGGTTGAACAGGTGACGCAGGATCTTGACGCCATTCTGCTGCGCGGGATGCGCGAAGCGGTGAGGCCGCTGTGTTGATCTAAAGTGCTGGTCTAAACCGTTGATTGCAGGTGACCCGGCCACGGCCGGGTTCTTTATCAACCCAACTTAGTTACAACATACAATAAGTCTGAATAAAAAAAAGCTGCCGGTCTGTAGCACCTGAAACGACTAGCGCTCAGCAGCGGAAAATGCGCTTACCGAAAAAGACGAATAACGGCAAATCGTGTCTGCGGCGCTTGAAGAAATAGCGGGGCAGGAAAATAATAGGCTATCGTAACTGCACTGTGTCAGTCGCTCGCCCGTGCTGTTCGGGCATCAGGAGATAAAACAATGGTTGTTGATATTCGTGAAGTCTGCGCGCAAGACAAATCGTCATGGCTGCTGCTCTGGGAAGGCTATACCTCTTTTTATGGCAGCCCGCAGCCGGCCGATGTCACGGAATATACCTGGCAGCGTTTGCTGGACCGCCACTCGCCGGTGCTGGGTCGTGTGGCCGTGGTTGACGATCGCGTGGTGGGGTTTGCGATTTGCGTTCTCCATGAAGGAACCTGGGTGAAAACTCCAATTTGCTATCTGGAAGACTTGTTCGTCGATCCGCAGGTCCGGGGCCGCGGCATCGCCCGCCAGTTGATGCAGGCATTACGGTCGGAGGGCAAAGCGCAAGGATGGTCGCGTCTTTACTGGCATACGCGCACCGACAATCCGGCCCGCCGACTGTATGACGAATTCACTCCCGCCGATGATTACGTGCGTTATTGCATCACCTGTTAAGACAGGTTAGAAGAAAAGCCGTTGTTCAGCGTCGCCTGGCGGCTGAAAACAACTCAGGAGAATCAAAATGGAAAAACGCATCGACACCGCCATTAACCTGATTATGTTTCTTTCGCTGCTGGCCACCGCGTGGGATCTCTCGCTGGTGCACCATCTTTCCTGGTAACCACGACAAGCAAAACAATACCGACGCCCGGCGACACAGCACGCATTGGCTATGCCGCCGGACGTCTCGGCCATCAGAGGCGCGGTTTACGCTGCGCGACAATAAACAGGCGCGGGAACAGTAGCAAAACCTTTCCGTTACACTGTAACGGATAGTGCTGCTGCAACAGCGTCAGATAGCGCTGCAGAAAAGCCTCCTGCTGCCCGGCATCGAGCGGTTGCAGATAGGGGCGAAGTCCCGTGGATTGCAGCCAGTCGATAATCGCCTGGTGCGACTCCAGCGGGTGATAATATGTCGTTCGCCAGATATCCACCTCGCAACCGCAGGCGCTAAGAATATCGTAATACGCCTGCACGCCCGGCAGCGGATGACGTCCGCTCTCCTGGAACCCCATCTCCTGGGCGACCTGGCGCATCAGCCGATGGGAAGGTTCCTGCCAGTTGTCCGGCATTTGTACCGCCAGCATGCCGTTATCCGCCAGTTGATTCACCAGATGTGGAAACAGGCTTTCATGATCCGTCAGCCACTGGAGCGATGCATTGGCATAGAGAAGATCGGCCGGCCGTTCGGGTTGATACTGGCGAATATCGGCGGCGACGAAGCGGCAGGTTGGTAGCGCCCGGGCGGCGTCTTCGAGCATCGCCGGCGAACTGTCAACGCCGATCAGCGTCGCTTCCGGCCAGGCCTGATGTAGCAAAGCGGTGCTGTTGCCGGGACCGCATCCCAGGTCGACGGCGAATGTGACGGGATGCCGGGCAATACGGGTGACTAATTCCGCGGCGGGGCGCGTACGTTCAGCGCCAAACTTCACATAGAGAGAGGGATTCCAGTCGGCCATGGGTGACTCCGGGTAAAATATACGCGTTCACCAGCATAGAGGGCAATGTCGGCAGATTAAACGTCTTTTCATCGCTATGAGGAAATTGTCGCCATTTTTGTGACAATGTCACGCATGCGGTGAGCGGGCGGTAGGGAGTACGCATGAGCCATGCCGGGGAGCCCGGCATGGGCGTGAGTTAATCGCTCTCTTTGAGCGCTTCGGCGCGTTTTGCCGTGGCATAGACGAAATCCAGCATCGGCTCCAGATCGGTGTCATATCCGGCCTGGATAATTTTACCGCGTAGCCATTCGATTTCGCTGGTGATATCCGGGTGGAAGATATTATTGTCCTGAGCTTTACGCAGCCATTTCAGCAGGAAGTTGTTCTTTCCCCTGATTCCCCCCGATTTTTTTGATTTACCATGAATTTTCAGCGCGACTAAGATGCAGTAATAGAAATGAACGCGCTGATTAAAGCTTTGATGCATTTGCGTATTTCCCGCCAGGCTCAAGAACTCACCATCGTGGTCAGTGATTTGGATTGGGTTACGTCACGGGCCGGATCTTTTATTGCGCGATCTCTGGTATGCCACCCGCCACGTCAGTGCGCCTGTAACCAGACGTGACAAGGATGTTGGCACGGATGCCGAATCGCCGTCAATTATTGATTAGTTTTTTAGCGGAACCGGCAACCAGAGGCTGCCGGAGACCCTCTTTCATAGGTGGCGCAAACCGACGCGTTGCTGCAGATAAATGCGTAAAACCAGCAGGAATGCCAGCACAACGACCACTGCGGCCAACAGATAAATCGTATCCAGAGCATAATACCCGGCGACCCAGCCCGCGACGGGACCCGTCAAACCGAGCGCCAAATCGAGAAAGGCCGAATAGGTTCCCAGCGCCGTACCCTGGTTTTGTTCTTCAACCTGTCTGACCGCTTCCACCCCCAGCGCCGGGAAAACTAAAGAGAAACCGGAACCGGTCAGCAGCGCGCCAAGGCCGGCTATCCATGCACAAGGCGCCAGCCAGATAATCACCAGCCCGAGAGATTCGACAACGAAGCAGACCAGAGAGACGCGAACGCCGCCGTAGCGGGTAATCATATTACCCGCCACCAGGCGCACGCAGATAAACCCGGCGCTAAACAGCGAAAGGGTAAATGCCGCACCTTGCCAGCGATGTGCGGAAAAGTAGAGCGTGATAAAGGTCGCGATAACCCCGAACCCCACGGTCCCCAGGGCCAGACCCAGGCCATAAGGCCAGATTTTGCGCACCACCACGTGGAACGGCGCCCGAACACCGGCGGTGACGCTGACATCCTGGCGCGTACGGGCAAAGAGCAGGCCAACCAGGGCCACCACGACGACCACGGCGGCAAAACCGCTGATACCAAAGTTGCTGTTCAGCATCACGCCGAGCGGCGCGCCAACCGCCATCGCCACATAGGTCGCTACGCCATTCCACGAGATCACCCGCGAAGTATGCATCGCCCCCACGGTTTTAATGCCCCACAGCGTAGCCCCCGTCGCGGTAAAGCTTTCACCGACGCCAAGAAAAAGACGGCCAATCAGCAAAGCGCTAATCGCCAGCAGCGGCACCGGTTGCAGCGCCACCGCAACGAGAGTGAACAGCCCGCTCAGCAGACAGCAGACGATCCCAAGACTGACGACTTTTTTGGGTCCCCAGATATCCGTATAACGTCCAGCGTGCGGGCGGCTGAACAGCGTAGAGATGTACTGCAGGCTGATAACAACACCGGCGATAAGCGTACTGTATCCCAGCTGGTAATGGATATAGCCAGGCAAGACGGCGAGCGGCAGACCGATAGAGAGATAGCAGATACAGGTAAAAACGACGATCGAAATAATGCGTAGATTGAGTTGCGTATTACTGACTGAAGAGGTCATAACATCATGGTATTTCAAACGAAGGTGTGAGCAGCATAGCGCAGACCCGGTCATCCGGACGAGCACAGGATGCGTTTTCCCGTTGTTTTAGCCAAACCCACCAAAATTAGTCCCCGGACAAGACGAATCTGTGCAAGTCTGCGTATTCAATGTATAAATTTTCTGCCGATTCTATTTCTGTCTTCACCCTCTGGAGGGAACATGACAAAAGATTTCGCCGATATCTCCGTGCTGTTTGTCGCAGGATTTGGTCCCATCACGCAAAACACCGCGCTGAGCCATGCCTTTTATGGCGAGACGTTAGGTTTACCTTTGCAACGGATGGCGGGTAACGATGACTATCTGCTGACCGAACAGGATGCGCTGGCGGGAGTGAAACATTTTGCCCTCTGGCCGCTGTCTCAGGCGGCGACTTCCTGCTTTGGCAGTGAACAGTGGCCGGCAGATCTGCCCGTCCCGCAGGCATGGATAGAATTTGAAGTCCGCGATATCCAGGCCGCCACCGACGTGCTGATCGCCAAAGGATACCGGCTGCTGATTGCCAACCGGGAAGAGCCATGGGGTCAGACCGTCACCCGTCTGCTCAGCCCGGAAGGACTGCTGACCGGCGTCACGATTACGCCATGGCTACGCGAGGAGACGCGGTGAAAGCGCCGTCGTTAACCCGCGTGAATTGATTGCCAGGATGGACCATTTTCCATAGAATCAACCCTTTCGGAGAGAGCAAATGTCCGTTGCCGATGCCCTTCTGGCTTATTCCTTAGCCGCGTTACTTCTGACCTTAACCCCTGGCCTTGATACCGCGCTAATCCTCCGCACCTCAACCGTCGAAGGTGGCAAAAAAGCCTTTCAGGCGGCCCTGGGTATCGATACCGGTTGTTTTATCTGGGGCGCAATCGTTGCTTTCGGTTTAGGCGCGTTGCTTGCGGCATCGGAAGTCGCTTATAACATCCTGAAATGGTGCGGGGCGGCCTATTTATGCTGGTTAGGCTTTCAGCTTCTGCTTCGTCCACGCCGGGCCTTTGATACGCCGCAGGTTGCCGCGTCTTCTGGCCGTAACTGGTTTGTAAAAGGGATGCTCGGAAACGTCCTCAATCCCAAAATGGGGGTATTTTACGTCTCCTTTTTACCGCAGTTTATCCCCGCAGGGCACTCGCCGGTTATCTGGACCTTCCTGCTGGTCGCCATCCACGTGTTGATCGGCACGCTGTGGTCACTAACCCTGATCCTCGCGACCCGTTATGCCTCCGGGCTACTCAAAAGACCACGTTTTATCCAGTGGATGGATCGCATCACCGGCGGGGTGTTTATGCTCTTTGCCGCCAGACTGGCACTCAGCCATCGTTAATTGCCCCTGGGGGCAGCAGGCCCCCCGAATTTCTCTGCCGCGTTGACCACCACACTTCGCCGTTCAGCGAAGCATCTTTATCAGGCTCCTCTACTGTGATAGTCGATGGCGGGCGCGATCTACGTATCTTGCTCGCCGGTCTTTTTCTTACCATAATAAAAAGAGAACAATAGTAAGATATGGTTCTCTCTTTGAGATTAAATGCCGCGGAGCAGGATGTGAATATGACCCCACAGCGGACCGAGCGTCAGGCTTTGCGGCTGGCGCTGGCCGGTTCAGTCGTGCTGATTATCGGCATGGGATACGGGCGTTTTGCCTATACCGGGATTCTGCCGGTTATGCTGGATGAGCAGATCCTGTCGCTGCGGCAGGGGAATCTGGCAGCCTCGGTCAACTACGCGGGCTATCTGATCGGGGCGCTGTTGCTGTCGAAAGCCCGGCCGGCGGACAGCACCCGCCTGACTCTCGCCTCGGTGGTGTCCACGTTAGTATGCCTGGCGCTACTGGCGTGGGTGAAGTCGCCTTTAGCCATAATCCTTATCCGCGGGCTGGCCGGAGTGCTGAGCGCTGTGACGCTGATCGCCGGCTCGCTATGGCTCCTCCAGCATATGAAACACCCTCATGGCGCGCCGGTACTCTTTTCCGGCGTTGGGATGGGGATCTTTTTATCCGCCGAATGTATCTCGCTGGCAAAATACGCCTCGCTCTCCAGTCCACAAATCTGGCTTATCTGCGCCGCGAGCGCAACGATCCTCTTTTTACTGGTCGTGCGCCTGCTGTTGACGCCGGCTGATGCGGCGCTGGCCTGGCCGCAGCCGTCACCGGCGATAACCGGGGCGGATGGAAAAACCGCCGATGCCTGGCGATTACTGGCGATATATGGTTTTTCTGGCTTTGGTTACATCATTACCGCGACCTACCTGCCGCTGTTTTTATCCGGCTCGCTGGCGCAGATCGATCCCGTGCAAATCTGGGCGCTGTTTGGGCTTGCGGCGGTACCTTCATGCTTTATCTGGCACAAACTGGTTATCAGGCTGGGCTTCCGGCGGGCGCTGACCGCCAATCTGCTGATACAGGCGGCGGGCGTTGTGCTGCCTGCTCTCAGCCAGGGATTACTCGCTTGTTTGCTCAGCGCGTTGCTGGTCGGTTTTACCTTTATGGGCACCGTTACCATTGCGCTTGCGGAAGCCAGAAGGCTGAATCAGCGGGTAAAATTTAACATGATCGCGGCGATGACGGCCACCTACGGCGTCGGGCAGATTATCGGGCCCGTTGTCGCCGGGGCGCTGCATAATCTGACGGGAGCGTTTACTCCCTCACTGATGGCGGCGGCAGCGTCTCTGTTTCTGGCGGCGGGGCTGGTTGCGGTCAGGTCAGGGCGCGCGCACCCTTAAAACGATGTGGCTGACATCAGCAGCTGCCGCATTTCACTGAGCGCAGGGGACATCGACTCCCGGCGCCAGATGAGCTGAGTCTGCGCCTGCTGAACCGGTTGAATCTGGCAATCGTCAGGCAGGGCCAGGATATCGATGACGCTTTGCGGCAGGATAGCGCTATAGCCGCCGGACGCAATGCAGGCGATCATGGCGTGGTATGAGCCCACATCCTGAACCTCGATGCGCCGGTCGGCGGCGAAAAACGCTTCCCCGATCGCCCGATAGCTGCAGCCCCTGGAGAAGGCGGCGAGCCTGATCTCCGCGTGACCCGGTGGGCTCACCAGCATCAGTTGCTCGACAAAAACGGGGAGTGCGTCGATCTCTGTCGGGCAGACCAGCTTACCGTCAGCGCTCAGCGGCAAACTGACCAGCGCGCAGTCGAGGGCGGCACGCTGCACCAGCTCAGTCAACTGCTGAGTAGGCTGGGTATGCAGCGTCAGCTCGACCTGCGGACAGATCGCGCGAAACCGTGGAAGAAGGTGAATTAGGCGGCTGGCGGCGGTCGCTTCCATGGACCCCAGGCGCAAGCGTCCGCCAGGTTTCGACGGGTGCAGCGCTTGTTTCGCCTCTTCGCCAAGGCTCAGTATTCTTAGCGCGTAGTCGAGGAACTGCTTTCCGGCGCAGGAGAGCACCATTTTTTTATTGCCCCGCACGAACAGCTCAACGTCCAGCTCCTCTTCCAGCTGCTGGATGCGCGTGGTGATATTCGATTGCGCACGGCCCAGCTTTTTTGCTGCCCGGGTGATGCTTTGCTCTTCCGCGACAATTTTAAAGATCTGTAACGTGGTGTGGTTCATGTTTTTCTTCTAAATATGGAAATGATATTGATCTTAACATCTCAAAAAGAGATGTTAAACATTCGGTATCACACATTCAGACAGGGTGACTATGCACAATCGCTTAACGCAGAGACTGGATATTGCTTATCCCATTATCCAGGCGCCAATGGCCGGCGTCTCAACGCCAGAGCTGGCCGCCGCGGTGAGCAACAGCGGCGGGCTCGGCTCTCTGGGGCTGGGAGCCGCGACCCTTTCCCAGGCCGAAGCGCTGATCGCGCGTACCCGGAATCTGACCACAGGGCCCATCAACGTCAATCTGTTTTGCCATGCGCCGGCGCGCCGGGACCCGCACACGGAAGCGCGGTGGATAGCGCTGTTGCGCCCGCTATTCGCCCGTTTCGGCGGGGAACCGCCCGAGACGCTGACGGAAATCTATCACAGTTTCCTTGCGAACCAGCCGATGGCCGAGCTGATACTGGACCTCGCACCTGAAGTGGTCAGTTTCCACTTCGGTATGGCGGATAAGACACTCATTCGGCGCCTTAAGGAAAAAGGCGTGGCGATCATGGCCAGCGCCACCAGCGTAGACGAGGCGCAGCGGGCCGTCGCCCAGGGCGTCGATATCGTGATTGCGCAGGGGTATGAAGCCGGAGGCCATCGCGGGATCTTCGATCCTCATGGCGACGATCGGCAAATGAGTACCTTGACGTTGCTCCAGGCGCTACAGCGGACGCTGTCGATACCGGTTGTCGCCGCAGGGGGGATTATGGACGGCGCCGGGATCCGCAGCCTGCTGCAGCTGGGCGCGGAAGGGGTTCAACTGGGGACCGCGTTCCTGCTGTGCCCGGAATCGGCTACCGACGCCGGATATCGTCAGGCGCTGAGCGCTGAACCGCCGCCACAAACCGTGATGACCGCGGCGATTTCCGGCCGCCCGGCGCGCAGCATTGATAATGCATTTTGTGAAATCGGCAGGCGTCATGCCGGAGTGATACCTCCCGACTACCCGGTGGCCTACGACGCGGGGAAAGCGCTGGCGGCCGTGACGCGAGCGCAGGGCGAGTGGGGATTTGGAGCGCCGTGGGCAGGAGAGGGCGTCGCGATGATCCGGGCGCTGCCGGCGGCTGACCTGATGCAGGCGCTGATCCGTGAAGGCGGTTTTTGTACTCAGCAGCCGCGGCGGGATGGCGACCTGCCGCGACTGCCGATGTCCGACCGTGCGGATGTCTAACGGCGGTGGGCCAGGCGGCGAACCAGACGGTCGCCCGCCATCTGCACGCCCTGCACGAGAGCCACCAGAATCAGCACCGTGCCGACCATCACTTGATCATTAAAGCGCTGATAGCCATAGCGAATCGCCAAATCGCCCAGCCCGCCGCCGCCAATGACGCCGGCCATTGACGAGAAGCCAATCAGCATAACGATAGTCAGCGTGACGCCCGCCAGCAGGGTTGGCAACGCTTCCGGCAGTAGCGATTTAAAAATCACATGCCAGACCGTGCCGCCCATCGACAAAATGGCTTCAATACGGCCGTAATCCACTTCGTCGAGCGCGTTTTCCGTCAACCGGGCGAAAAAAGGGAAGGCACCAATCGTCACCGGCACCACTGCCGCGGTACTCCCGAGCGTAGTGCCGATAATCAGCCGGGTAAACGGGATCAGGGCGATCAGCAGCACGATAAACGGCAGCGAGCGACCAAAGTTAATCACCGCCCCCAGCAGGGCGTTGAGTTTCGGCATCGGCAGTAGGCCGTTTTTACGCGAAATAAACAGCACCACGCCGACAGGCAGGCCGAGCAGAACGGTAAATAGCGCCGCCAGACTTACCATATACACCGTGTCCAGCGTACCTTCCATCAGCAGCGGCCAGAGTTCATCCCAGCTCATGCGACTGTGCATAATGGCCTCCGGTGATAACCGTGACGAGCGAGAAAATCACGTTCCGACTGCGGATCGTGCAGCAATGACTGGCGCAGTTTCGACCACGGCGCCACCAGCAGTTCGGCGATACTGCCGCTTTCGACGATCTCGCCATTTTCCAGCAGCGCGGCGTGGTCGCACAGGGTTTTGACCACCTCCAGCTCATGGGTGATCAGCACAATCGTCAGATTCAGGCGCTGATTAATATCCGCCAGCAGCGCCAGAACCGAGGCGGTGGTCTCGGGATCCAGGGCGCTGGTCGCCTCGTCGCACAGCAGGACATCCGGCCTTGCCGCCAGCGCCCTTGCGATGCCGACGCGCTGCTTTTGCCCGCCCGAAAGCTGGGAAGGGAACGCATGCGCTTTATCGCTAAGCCCGACCAGCTCCAGCAGTTCCGCCACTCGCGTCTGACGCGCCGTTTTGGCCATGCCGGCGATTTCCAGCGGCACAGCGATGTTGTCGGCGACGTTGCGCGCGTGCAGCAGGTTAAAATGCTGGAAGATCATCCCGGTGCGCAGACGATAAGCGCGCAGCGCGGCTTTATCCATTTGCGTAATATCCTGTCCGTTCACAATAATGCGGCCCGATGTGGGCCGCTCCAGCAGATTCAGACAGCGGATCAGCGTACTCTTGCCCGCACCGCTGCGCCCGAGGATGCCGTAAATCGCCCCCTTCGGCACATGCAGCGACACCTTGTTCAGCGCCGGTCGGCCTGTTCCGGCATAGGTTTTACTCAGCCCGATGGCGTCAATCATGCTTTCGGGGCCACCGGGATAACCGAGCCGTTATAACGCTGACGGATAAAGTCAGCCACCTGCGGCGAAGTCAGGTCTTTTGCCAGCTGTTTGATGCGCGGGTCGTTTGCCAGAGAGGGGGTGGTGACCAGAATGTTGGCATAAGGGTTATGGCTGGCGCTCTCAAGGCCCAGCGCGTCTTTTGCCGGCGTCAGCCCGGCTTCCAGCGCATAGTTACCGTTGATCACGGCCAGATCGACATCATCGAGAGAGCGCGGGATCTGCGGTGATTCAATTTCCAGAATCTTCAGATGTTTCGGGTTTTCGACGATATCTTTTGGCGTCGCCAGCGTCGTGGCCGGGTCGGTGAAGGTAGAGGCCAGTTTGATCAGCCCCTGGCTTTGCAATAAGAACAGCGCGCGGCTCAGGTTGGTGGTGTTATTGGGCACGGCGACGGTGGCATTTTCCGGCAGCGAAGCGAAGTCTTTGTGCTTGCGCGAATAGATGCCCAGCGGCTCAATATGGACCGTGGCGGCGACGGCGAAGGTCTTGCCCAGCGCCTTTTCCTGATCTTTCAAATAGGGAACGTGCTGGAAATAGTTCGCATCCACGTCGCCGTTTGCCAGCAGTTCATTGGCATTCACGCCGCTGGTCAGTTCAACCACCTTCAGATCCAGACTGGGGTCGATTTTTTTGATGTAGTTAAGTATTTCCGCATGCGGAACCGGGTCCGCCGCGACGCGTAATGCGGCGGCCTGCGCTGAGGTCCAGGCTAAAGAGAGAGACAGAGCGACCCCTGCCAGTTTAAAAGCGGCAATTTTCATGGTGTTTTCCTTTATCTTTGAGTTTTTATCTTTAAACGATCGGTTGCGCGGCGCGTTCGCGAAACACATCCTGGTAGTAACGTGCAGCCACATCCGGGTGGGAGCGCAGGCGGCCCTTCAGGTAATTCCAGCCCACTTCGCGCAGCAGTGGATTCTGCGGATCGCTGTCCGGCCCGAGCGCTTCCTGCGCCAGCTCTGGCGGAAGGGTATAGACCGGGACGGTGGCATCCAGCTGTGCGCCGAGGAAAAAGGCGATGGAGAGGCGCTCCTGGTGCGCTGGCGGAGACACCACCCGATGCACGGTGGCGCGCAGATAGCCATTGGTGGCCAGCTCCAGCAGTTCGCCAATATTGACGACAAAGCTGCCGGCCAGCGGGGTCGCGTCGATCCATTGTCCGGGAGCCACTTCCACCTGCAGACCCTTTTGCTCATCCTGAAGCAGGAAGCTGAGGAACCCGGAGTCCTTATGCGCGCCGACGCCCTGATGGCTTTGCGCCTCATGCTGACCGGGATAGCGGATCAGTTTGATATGCTCGTTGGGTTTATTGCCATACAAGGTGTCAAAGGCGTCATCAGGCAGCGCCAGCGCTTCAGCAAAGGCGCGCAGCAGGGTGGTGCCGACCTGGGTCATGGCGCGCTGCCAGCTGAGCAGCGTGGGTTTCAGCGTCGGCAGGGCTTCCGGCCACAGGTTAGGCCCCTGCAGGCGCTGCCAGCGCGGTGCATCATCCTTAAGATGCAGCGCCGGACGCTCGGCGCCAATATCAAATTGTTCTCGCCAGTCTGGCTGCCCGCGGGTCAGCTCCGATGCGGCGCGGTTGTAGCCGCGAAAGTGTGGGGAATGAATCATTGCGACCGGCTGTTTTTGCTCATCAGACAGGGCAAAAAAGCGGCGGGATTGCTGCTGGACAGCCTGTTGTAAGGCATCGTCGACGCCATGATTGATCAGATAAAAGAAGCCTATCTCGCGAGCCGCATAGCGAAGGTCGGCCAGAAAAGCCGTTTTCTCAGCCGGATCGGCGTAGCGAGCAAGATCGAGAATCGGCAAAGTCGTTGCGTTCATTGTGTTCTCCGAAGACAGCGTTCAGGGAAGAGCGTTTATTCAGGTTCAGGGTTCGGGGACAACAACAGCGCATGGCGATTTCCTCATTCGGTGGGGTGAGCACAGCTTGCCTCAACGGCAAATAATCAACCAATAACCTTCTTTTCTAATTTATGACCGCGCGGGGTTCTGTGCTTTTGCGAATAATGGATAAAGGCGGCGCGAACTCTCTTTCTGCCTTGCACAGGGGCGAGGTAGCCAGTATGGTGTGCGACATTTCTCAGGTATTCAGGATTCAACATCGCAATGCAGCCTTCCAAAGATCCTCTTCATGGCGTCACCCTCGAGGCTTTACTGAACGCCCTGGTGGCGAGGTATGGTTGGGCCGGACTGGCACAACGGATCAATATCAACTGTTTTAAGAGCGACCCGAGCATCAAATCGAGCCTCAAATTTTTACGTCGGACCCCCTGGGCGCGCAAAGAAGTTGAAGAACTGTATATTGATTCGCTGTCCGAAGCCGATACGGCAAAAGAGGACGTTCCGGCGGATAATCCGTGGGCCAACTGGCAGAAAAAGTAAAGCGGTAAGAAACGAGTCCCCGGAAGCTTACTTCAGAAAGCTCCGGGGATACTCCGCTTTGCTCACAACATTTCATTACAATCCAGTCTCATTATTATAACAAATCTATAAAAAGTTATTTTTTAACTTTCGATAGACTATTTTCTTGTTTGCTATCACCTGAACCCCGGCAATATAGTTTTTATACCGCAATAAATGCCGATGTGTGGCAAATAAAAAATCATTCACGAATATCTCATTATGATGACTCTCAATAAGATCAGTAAAAGCTTCTCCGGTGAAAGAGTGCTAAAAGAGGTGTCACTTAGCATCAATTCTGGTGATGTTATTTGCATTCTTGGTCCCAGCGGTTCAGGGAAAACCACACTATTACGCACGCTTAATTTCTTAGAACCCGCCGATAGCGGACAAATAATAATAGATGATGTGGCGGTGGATTGCGCAAAAGCGAGCAAAAAGGACATTGAAAGGCTACGGGAAAAAACCGCCATGGTTTTTTAATCGTGGAATCTTTTTCATAACCTCACTGCACTGCAAAATATTACCGAAGGATTGATTTACGCTAAAAAACGCCCGCGTCAGGAGGCTCTGGATATTGCTGAGCGACTCTTAAAGCAGGTGGGGTTATTGCATAAAAAAGACCACTATCCCCACAGTCTTTCCGGCGGGCAAAAGCAGCGTATCGGTATTGCGCGGGCGCTGGCAATTAACCCCGCCGTTCTGCTGCTGGATGAGCCGACCTCCGCGTTGGATCCGGAAAAAGTCGGTGAAGTGCTGGAACTTATTCAGACCATTGCCGCTGCGGGTCAGACGATGATCATCGTGACGCACGAAATGGCATTCGCTCGCCAGGTCGCTTCCCGGGTGGTATTTATGGAAAACGGCGAAATCGTTGAACAGGGCCCGGCGGAACAGATATTTAGCGCGGCGCAGCAGGGCCGAACCCGGGCGTTTCTTGCGCAACTTCACTATCACGCCTGAGGGTGACGATGAACAATAACCCGCTGTTCAGCTGGCAGGATATCGCCGGGATACTGCCGAAACTGCTGGAAAATTTACCTGTAACCC
Source organism: Raoultella sp. T31 (assembly GCF_002806725.1). Lineage (NCBI taxonomy): Bacteria > Pseudomonadati > Pseudomonadota > Gammaproteobacteria > Enterobacterales > Enterobacteriaceae > Klebsiella > Raoultella sp. T31. Next base: position 27,667 of record NZ_PIBO01000009.1, on the reverse strand, counting down.
TCGGAATAACGCTGGCATCGCTGCTGCTTGGCTTGACCATCGCTCTGCTGGTTGTGCTGCTGCAGTTTAGCCGCTTTACCCCGCTCAGCGCGGCGGCAAACGGCTATACCGACATTCTGCGCGGCGCGCCCCTGGCGCTGCTGATCCTGCTGTTTTTCTTTGGCGGCAAATTGATTTTGACTGCGCTGGCGCTGCCGCCGCAGTGGATTAGCGATACCACCTTTGCGATTTTGTCTATCTCGGTCAGCATCAGTCCCTATTTTGCAGAGATGATGCGTTCAGCGTGGGGGGCGGTGGATATCGGCCAGAAAGAGGCCATTATCAGCCTGAATATCCCCTGGTACAAAGGAATATTACGGATAATCTTTCCCCAGGGGCTAATTATTGCTATTCCCGTTTTTGGCAATCTTTTAATAAATCTGGTGAAAATGACTTCGCTGGTCAATATTATTGGCATTGTTGATATTTTTGGTCGTGCGCAAAAGATTTCGCAAAATAGCTACGGAGCTAAACAGGTTGCGGCATTTATTAGCGTTATTATCATCTACTGGGTGCTGAATAGCATTATTCTCTATTTGACCACTCGTATTGAAAAGAAATATCAGTTCCTGCTGGAGTGATAGATTAACATGTTTAGTTTTGCATTCATTCGGGATAATTTTACTTTTATTTTAAGCGCACTGCCGGTCACTCTGGCGATAACGTTATTATCATTACTGTTTTCCACTCTGCTGGGCGCGGTGCTGGCGTGGGTGATTATTCGTCAGGTACCCGGCGTGCAATTTGTAGCGAAGGTATTCCTCTCCTTTGGCCGTTCGGTCCCGGTACTGGTGATGCTGTATTTCTTTTTTTACGTCTGGCCGTGGATTGCCGCCGGACTGTTTGGCGGCCCGCAGGATAATATGTTCAGCTACAAACTCTCGCCGCTGGCGGCGGCGGTCACCGCACTATCGCTGATTTTCAGCGCCTATTTCGCCGAGACCTTTCGCGCAGGATGGAACGCGGTTGATAAGGGGCAGCGGGAGGCCGCATGGTCAATTGGGCTGAGCGGGTTCACGCAGTTCCGGCGCATTATTTTTCCGCAGGCGGCGGTATCCGTGCTGCCGAATTTTACCAGCGTGCTGATCGATCTTATCAAAGATACCTCTCTGGTTTACACCATCACTGTTATTGATCTGATGGCGAAAGCCAATATCGCCGCCGCGCGCGGGTTTCATTTTGTCGAAGCGTATTGCGTCGTGCTGGTGATTTATATCGTGCTGTGCCTGGCGATTGCCAGAGCATTGCGCAGTGTAGAAGTGTTTCTGAGCGCCCGCTGGCAAGGAAACGTAGAAAAGAGTGTTCCACGGTTATCTTTTTGGGGAAAGTATTTTGAAAAATAAAATTTTACTGGTGAGTTCGCTAGTGTTGGCAATGGGAATCAACGCCGCGCAGGCGATTGAAAAAAGTCCGAATGCAAAAACGGTTGAGGTTGTCGTCAATGCTAACGGTTTTCCCTTTAGCTTTGTTGACGATAACAACAATATTACCGGCTACGATGGCGATCTGTTAAAGATACTGGACCAGCGGTTAATCGACTATAAGTTTCATTTTAATGCGGTGTCGCGCGACGCGATGATTGTCGGCTTATCGACCGGTGCCTATACCCTCGCGGCGGATCACTTTTATCTCACTAAAGAGCGGGCGGAAAAATACGACCACTCCGGCGAACCGACCGGGATCAGCGATTTGCGCCTGATCGTACGTAACGATGAGAACGATATTCATCATCTCGGCGATCTCGCCAGCGGTAAGAAAAAGCTGGTACCGATTCATACCACTGACGCCCGTTATACCGTAATTGAAAACTACAATAAAAAACATCCAGGCCAGCAAATTAACCTGCAGCCAAACGGCGAACAGTCCGCCGCCGATATCTTTAAAGCCGTAGCCTCGGGGGAATACGATGCGGCGATTTATCCGATTGGCGCTCTGCTGGCATTAAATAAAGCGTTAAATCTTAATTTAAAAGCTTCGGATTCCGTCGGCCTGTTTCCTAACGTCTATTTGTATAAAAAAAATACCGATCCGCAGTTGATCAAAGCGATTGACGCTCAGCTGCTTGCGCTGAAAAAGGACGGCACGCTCGCTGAGCTGTCGCGGAAATGGCACGCCGAAGATGTGTATGCCCTGCCGGGCGCCAGCGACGTTAAAGTGAATACCGACTGGGAATAAGGGTATGACGCCAATACGCTCAGAATCGCCGCATAACGCTGCCACCTTAAACGACGAGGTGACCCTGGCGCTGCGCGCGATTACCGAAAAACGTGCGGCAACGCTCGGTTACCTGTTGGACGAAAGCCGCCAACGCCATATCGCTGATGATTTTGCCCGTGAAGCAATACGCCACTATGGCCGCGATATCGGGCACAAGCTGCGCGCGCAAGTGCGCGATCCCCTGGATTTGCAGGAGTTTGCCCGGCTTTTCACCCGCGGTCTTGAATCTCAGGTTTATGAGATGGAGCCCGTTAGCGCCAGCCGGAGCGAGTTTATCGTTCTGTTTCACTACTGTCCTTATGTTAACTGCTGGCGGCAGCAGGGGCGAGGCGCCAGCGAAATTGAGACACTGTGCGATATCTGCATGGCAGGCGATCATGCGTTAACCGACGCATTTCCGGGGCTGCATTTAGACGTACAGACCGCGCTGGCCCGCGGTGATGCAGCCTGTCGTCTGCGTTTTTATCAGTCAGAGGAGCGGGAGGGAGAATGGCAACCTTAAAGTGGGACCACGCGGTCCAGTTTGTTAATCACCCGGAAGCGGCGATTCAGACGCTGAACGGGCAAAAGCTCAACGCGGTATCCGGTGGACGCCATCCCGGCTGGGGAACCTGGAACGCATTGAGCTATTTCGGCCTGACCTATATCGAATTTCTGGCGATTGCCGATGATGCAGAACTGCTTTCCGCCGCAGAAAAGTTTTTACTCTCCCGGGATGCGTCACGACTGCTGCCGGATAATGAAGCGCTGTATCGGGTGGCGCTGCGTAGCAGCGATATTGAGCGTACGCACGCATGGTTGCATGAACAGGGCTTGCGGGTTTCATCTATCGTCGACGGTCAGCGCAACGATCCGCAGGGCAACGCTATCCGTTGGCGGATCTTCACCATTGACGGTGATTTTGACGGCCTGGTCTATCCCTTCGTTCTGCAATGGGGAGAAGACGATGACGCCCGGTTGAGCCGACTGCGCGCGCAGGGTCTCGCTGTGCCGCATCCGCTGGGGGAGATTGAACTTCGCCGCGCGGTTTTTACGGTACCACATCCCCAGGCGGTGCGTGACCGCTGGCAGTTGCTGTTTGGTTTTCCCCCTGCGGGCGAGCTGGGGCTGGAGGTCGGCGGTCGAGAGTTTGTTTTCCGCCAGGGGGTCGCGAACCAACTGACTGAACTGGTGTTTCAGGTTGCCGATCCGGCGCTCAAAGGCCAGCGCTTTCGCGTTGGCAACGGCGAATATCTTTTTGAATAAGGATTTTGAATAAGGAGTAAGAGCCATGGCAAATGTCCATTTTATTGGCGCCGGACAGATGGCGGAGGCGATTATTCGCGCGTCATTAAACCACGGTGCGCTACGGGCGGACGCGATCTCGCTGGAGGATATCGACGACGCACGAGTCGAGTCTTTGCGCGCCCGTTATCGATTGTCGAGCGGCAGCGGCTTAAGCGAGGCCTCTTTGCTGGTACTGGGCATCCGTCCGCAGGACGATCTGGCGGCGGTGGCGAGTCGCGTGCGTGCACAGCTAAACGGCTCGACGACGGTGGTTTCTCTGATTGCGGGAGTGACGCTGGAAAAACTGGCCTCCCTGTTTGGCGCGACAACGCCGATTGCCAGGGTCATCCCCAACACCCTGACCGATACCGGATTTGGCTATAGCGGCGTGACCTTAAACGCCCACGCCAGCGCGGCCGGGATCGAAACGTTTCTGCGCGGCTTTGGCAAAGTACTGTATCTGCCTGAGCGGTTGATCGATATCTTTACCGGTTTTGGCGTCGCAGGCCCTAACTATATTTACTACTTTATTGAGGCCTTTACCGATGCCGGAGTACTGGCGGGGCTGTCACGCCCCCAGGCAACGGAAGTGGTGCTGGAAAATCTGCTCGGCGCGGTCGAGATGCTGCGCCACAGCCAGAAGCATCCGCGCCAGCTTCTGGATATCAACAATTCTCCGGCGGGAGTCGGGATCCACGGCCTGTATGAGCTGAACAACAGCGATTTTGCCGCAGGACTTCAGCGTAGCGTACTGGCGGCGGTCAGGCGTACCCGTGAACTGGGGCAGGGCTAAAACCCTTCTTCCCCCGACAGATCGCGCAGCGCGCCCGGCGCTTTGCCGGTGATGCGTTTAAAGGCGCGGCTGAAGGCGGCCAGCGAACTGTATCCCAGGCGGAAGGCAACCTTTTCCAGGGGCTGACCTTCATCCGAAATATACTGTGCGGCCAGCCGCATCCGCAGTTCCGTGAGGTAACGCGCGGGTGTGGTACCGGTGGCGGCGAGGAAACGCTCCGCAAAAACGGAACGCGAGGTCCCGGCCTCGCGAGCAAGCTCGGCGACTTTCCAGTTGACGCCAGGCTGCTGATGCATCGCGTAGATAGCTCTGGCGAGTTTGGGATCGCGCAGCACCTGTACCCAGCCGGTGGCGTTGCCGCAGCCGCACTCCACCCAGCCGCGAACAATCAGCGCCGCCACCACATCGGCAAGTCGCGCCAGAATACCGGCGTAGCCCGCCTGCCGGGTGAGCGATTCGCGCTCCATCGCCAGCAGCAGCGGGTGGATTTCGGGCCAGGTTTTCAGCAGACGGCTGACCAGCATCACTTCCGGCATCGCTTTGACCAGCGGCTGCATGCCCCCCAGTTCAAAATCCATGCAGCCGCTGAAGATGACGGTATTTTCCGTCTCTTCCGTCTCTTTCTGCACGCCATCATGCTTGACGCAGCACACCGTCGCGCAGACCGGTTCGCTGGCTAACTGCACTACATCAATCACCTGCGCCTGGTCATCGGAGATTAACGCATGGCTCTCGCCGTTGGGAATAAACAGCGCATCGCCGCTTTCCAGCGTCAGCCGCTGGCCGCTGGCCATCCGCAGCAGCGCCTGTCCGCGACTGACGAAGTGGAACTGGGCTTTCCCCGGCACGGAATTGAAGGCCACCCCGAACGGGCGGCCGGTTTCGATACGACGGTAATTGACCCCGGAGAGGCGCATGCCGCGCAGGAGTTCACTGGTCAGGTCGAGGGTCTGGCGAGTCATCTAGGTAATCCCGGACGAATTATCAATAATTGCAGAGTATGCATCATAGATCGTCCGACAGGAAAGCCCTAACCTTGGCGCAATGTTAATTAATCTGGAGAGATGTATATGAGTTCCTGCATAACTGCCGAAGAGGGAATGACCGCGGCCAAACCCGCATGGCGCGCGGTGTATGCTCTGGCACTGGGCGTTTTCGGCCTGATTGTTGCAGAGTTTCTTCCCGCCAGTCTGTTAACGCCGATGGCCGCCAGCCTTGGGGTCAGCGAAGGGATGGCGGGGCAGGCGGTGACCGCCACAGCCCTGGTGGCACTGGTGACCGGATTGCTGATCACCCCCGCGACCAAAAATATCGATCGCCGCTGGGTGCTGATGTTCTTTTCCGTCCTGCAGATCGTCTCCAGCCTGATGGTGGCCTTCGCCAGCTCGCTGGAGTTTCTGCTGCTGGGACGCCTGCTGTTGGGGATAGCGATCGGCGGGTTCTGGTCGATGTCGACCGCCACGGCGATGCGTCTGGTGCCTGCCGCATGGGTGCCGAAAGCGCTGGCGGTGATCTTCTCCGCCGTGTCGATAGCCACCGTGGTGGCGGCGCCGCTGGGCAGCTATCTGGGCGGTTTGATCGGCTGGCGCAGCGTCTTTATTCTCTGTACGGTCCCCAGCGTACTGGCGCTGCTGTGGCAACTGTGGGTACTGCCCTCAATGCGTCCGGAAAGCGTCGGCAGCTTTGCTACGCTGTTTAAGGTTCTGCGCCGTCCCGGCATGGTCGGCGGGATGCTGGCCACCATTTTAATCTTCAGCGGACATTTTGCCTTTTTCACCTATCTGCGGCCGTTCCTGGAAACCGTCGCCCAGGCCAGCGTCGAAGGCGTCTCACTGATTCTGCTCGGATTCGGGGTGGCGAACTTTATCGGCACCTCTCTTGCCGGGCATCTGCTGAGCCGCAGCCTGCGTTTAACGTTGGCGCTGGTTCCGCTGGTCATGAGCGTGCTGGCGCTGATGATGGTGACCTTCGGCCACATCGCACTCCTCGACGGACTGCTGGTCGCCATGTGGGGCTTTGCCTTCGGCCTGGTGCCGGTCGGCTGGTCAACCTGGCTGGCGACGACGGTACCGGATGAAGCAGAAAGCGCGGGCGGACTACTGGTTGCCTCTATTCAGCTGGCTATCAGCGCCGGGGCGGCCGGCGGTGGGGCGGTGTTTGATCTCAACGGCGCCAGCGGCGTCTTTACCGGCAGCGGTTTACTCCTGCTGAGCGCTATGATTATTGTTTTTGCCGGTGTGCGGGTGACATCCCCGGCCAGCGAAAAATAAACCCGCGCCGCGTCAACGATGCGCTTGCGGGCGCATTTTCTTCGCCGCCTGTTGCGGCCACGCCCCTTTGCGTTCCAGCAGGCGATACGCGCCCTCGTCGCTTACCCCTTCGTCAATCGTGATAAAGCCGCTGGCGGCATAAAACGCCAGCGCGTTGCGATTACGCGTCAGGCACTTGAGTCGATAGCCGTGCTCTTGCCAGCCGGGTAGTGCCTGCAGCAGCATTTTGCCCACTCCGCATCCCTGACGGGCAGAAGCGACATGCAAATGGTGAATAAAGTGGTCTGGCAGCCAGACGGCAATAAACCCGGCCAGCTCTCCCTGCGGATCGTACGCCAGCCAGATCGTTTCACCTTCAGTCTGCTTTTCCAGATCGGTTAAGCGAAAATCGGTGACGTTCAGCCACGTAAACGTATGGCACCGCGATAAAAGGAACAGCCGCTGTAATGCTGGCCAGTCATGACGAGTTGCCTGACGAACGGAAATAGTCAATCTCACTCCTTTCTCTTTCTCTGCCTGACCGGAACATTCCCGGCGGCGGCGAGGCGATTATAGCCAATCTCCCTTTTTATCTGCACGCCGGGCACACAAAAACCGCACTTCGGCGGTGCAGGGCAACGCCAGGTTGAACCCGCGAAGATAAATAAAATATTGATAAATAACAAATAAGTAACGTGGCATGGTTAATGCTTAGCACTGTAAGTATTGGGATGCGCAGGGGATGGCCGGGGTTTCAAGGACCCCATCACCGTCGCGGCCGTCATTTTTGATTTGTGGCTAGCGGATTACTGGAGCTGATTATGACCGTTCTCAGAGAACCTTTGGTTGTCGCCAGATATGGCAAATGGACGCAACTCTCACTTGGCCTGATCTGTATGGCTTCGATATCCAGTCCACAATATGTCTGGACGCTGCTGACCAGACCGTTGACCGAGAAGCTGGGCGTCGGGTTGGCGGAATTACAGGTGACCTTTTCGCTGTTGATTATCCTGCAGACCTTTTTCTCGCCGTTTCAGGGACGGCTGGTTGAGCGCTTTGGCCCGCGACTGCTTATCTCTATCGGCACGGTCATGGCGGGGCTGAGCTGGGTTCTCTCGGCTCAGGTCAGCGGCCTGGCCGCGCTGTACCTCGTCTATGGCTGCCTCGGCGGTCTGGGTACCGGTATTGTCTATATCGGCGTCGTCGGTTTAATGGTGCGATGGTTTCCCCGCCAGCGCGGATTTGCCGCCGGTGCCGTCGCCGCGGGGTATGGCATGGGGGCGATTATGACCACCTTTCCGGTCTCCGTCTCGTTGAGCCAATACGGACTGGAACAGACCATGACGGTCTTCGGCATCCTGTTTGCCGCCGTGGGATTTCTCGCCAGCCAGGGGCTGAAGCTGCCGCCTGATAGCGGTGCGTTGCCCGCCAGTCAGACCGTCGCGCAAAGTACCCGGCAATTCACTTCGCGTGAAATGCTGCGTGAACCGCTTTTCTGGCTGATGTTCGCCATGATGGCGATGATGTCGACCTCTGGACTGATGGTGACGTCGCAGATGGCGGTCTTCGCTGAAGATTTCGGCATCAGCAAGGCGGTGGTCTTCGGTATGGCCGCGCTGCCGCTGGCGCTGACTATCGATCGTTTTACCAATGGCCTGACGCGCCCGCTGTTCGGTTTTATTTCCGATCGCTATGGCCGTGAAAACACCATGTTTATCGCCTTTGCGCTGGAAGGGGTGGCGATGACCCTGTGGCTGGCCTGCCGGGACGATCCGATGCTGTTTGTCCTGTTGTCCGGCGTGGTGTTTTTCGGCTGGGGAGAGATTTTTTCGCTGTTTCCCTCTACGTTGACCGACACCTTCGGCAGCGAGTACGCGAGTTCTAACTACGGCTGGTTGTATATCTCGCAAGGGATCGGTTCGATCTTCGGCGGCCCGCTGGCGGCGCTGCTGTACCAGCATACTCAAGGGTGGGGCGTGGTCTTCAGTTGCGCGATAGGACTTGATTTTATTACCGCCGCGCTGGCGATTGCGCTGCTGAAACCCTGGCGCTCGCGCTTTATCCGTAAGCACAGCGATGCCACCGTAATTCGTTAGTTCTCCCGGCGTTCACCCCGGCGACAGCCCGCCGCCGGGGTCATTGTTAAAATGCGTGAGCAGGGTTATATCCGATAAACAGCCCGTTTGCCGCTCACTCGCGGCGAAGGGCAGGGAATGCCTTTTTCACCGATCGGCCTGGCAGGTCTGCTCAGGAAGTTGCATAACATCTCATATCATTCAACCCCAGTGAATATTGTCGCGCAGATAATCAGGCAGAAGCAAAAACAATGCTTCGTTTTGGTGCCCCACTAAATTTGTCATGCATCATCGTGATGCAAAGCAGATCCGCAGTACACCACAACTCATTTCATATCTTGTTAATATTAAAGTAATTAATTAATGGCATGCTTTGTGCTTATCTTTGTAACAGAAGATATAAAGCGTGGGGGAATTTTAATCTTTCTTTGTGGCGACCATAAGCAGTACCGATGTTATTGCCGGCGAGGAGTAGACAATCAACGTTGTCATTATGGGGTTTGAAACGGATCTCAGTATTCATATTCACCGTTATTTTTAAACAGGATACCTGATTCACACATAGCCCTGTTAACCGCATTGCTACGCGGATAATTATTTTGTATTGCCGTTGCTAACAACGTCACGACCCTTTTGAGGAGATAAAAGGGGCCCGGACTGAGTTCTGCGCAGGTGCAGCATATACTGTCACGATCGGCGATTTCACAAGGATACAATGCTGATGCATAAACTCATAAAAAATTACGAAGCCGACATCTTTTTCGATGAGCTGATCGACCATGAGGGCAATCCACGCCTTTCCGCGCAACGTCTGATTCAATGTCTTGATTCTCTTCCTCCGGATGAACTGGAGAAACGTCGTCTGACGGCAGAGGCGACAATTCAGGAGATGGGGATTAGTTTTACGGTCTATACCGATAAAGGAAATATCGACAGGATCTGGCCATTCGATATTATTCCCCGCATCATTGATGCGAAAGACTGGGCGATCGCGGAAACCGGACTGAAGCAACGTCTTACCGCCCTGAACCGCTTTATTGATGACCTGTATAATGAACAAAACTGCATCAAAGATGGAATTATTCCTGAATATATTATTAAGGAATCTAAAAATTTCCGTCCTGAGTGCGTTGGCATGTCACCGCCTTATGGCGTATGGGCGCATATTTGCGGCACCGATTTAGTGCGTGATGAAACAGGGCAGTTCTACGTCCTGGAAGATAACCTGCGGGTACCATCCGGCGTCTCGTATATGCTGGAAAACCGCGCCATTACCAAGCGCGTTCTGCCTGAACTGTTTGAAAGCGACGATATTAAGCCGGTTGATGCCTATCCTGCGCAACTGCTGGAAACCCTGACAGCCCTGTCGCCCCGCCAGGTTGAACGCCCGGAAATTGTGGTGCTGACCCCGGGTATTTATAACTCGGCCTACTTCGAGCACGCTTTCCTGGCCCAGCAAATGGGGGTGGAACTGGTCGAGGGTGCCGATCTGTTTGTCGGCGACGACGACTGCGTCTACACCAAAACGATCTACGGCCCGGAACGGGTGGATGTGATTTACCGACGTATTGACGACTTGTTCCTCGATCCGGAAGCCTTTCACCCTGATTCTGTTCTCGGGGTTCCCGGCCTGATGCGGGCATGGAAAGCCGGAAACGTCGCGCTGGCCAATGCGCCGGGAGCAGGGGTTGCGGATGATAAAGTCGTCTATGCGTATGTGCCGGCTCTGATTCGCTACTATCTGGACGAAGAGCCTATTCTCCCTAATGTCGAAACCTACCTTTGTCAGAATGACGACGATCGCGAATACGTGCTGCAGAATCTGGATAAGCTGGTGGTTAAACCGGCCAACGAGTCCGGCGGTTACGGCATGCTGGTGGGGCCGCATTCGACCAAAAAAGATCAGCAGCTGTTTGCCGAACTGATTCAGGCGAATCCACGTAATTATATCGCTCAGCCGACGCTGAAGCTTTCCACCGCCCCGGCGCTGATCGCCAAAGATTATCTCGAGCCACGCCATCTTGATTTACGCCCGTTTATTTTGCAAAGCAAAGAGACTTACGTGACGACCGGCGGGTTGACGCGGGTGGCGATGAAAAAAGGCTCGTTAGTGGTTAACTCATCGCAGGGCGGTGGGAGTAAGGATACCTGGATCGTGGAGAGCAAAAGATAATGAATATGCTATCAAGAGTTGCCGCGCGCCTGTACTGGAGCGCGCGTTATCTGGAGCGAGTGGAAAATATCGCGCGGTTAGTCAGCGTGTATGACGATCTGCTTTACGATCTGCCGCGAGACATCGCTGTATCCTGGTATAACCTGATTGAAATTAACAGCGGCGTCGCGTTATTTGGCCAACGCTACAAAGTTAAAGATGAACGCAATGTGCTGAAGTTTCTGCTGGCCGACGAGAGCAATCCCGATTCTCTGCTGTCGTCTTTAAAAATGGTCCGGGAAAATATTCGTACCAGCCGCGATGTTGTGCCGGGAGAGATGTGGGAACTGATCAATGAGCTGGATCTCTACGCCAGACAGAACATCCGCCTCGGTATCAACCGCTCTGAACGGCATACCTACCTGAATACCATCATCGAAGGATGTCAGAAAATTATTGGTTTACTGACGGGTTCGATGAGTCGTGATGCCGGCTGGTATTTTCTGAACATGGGGCGCTATCTCGAGCGCGCCGATATGAATACGCGCATTCTTGACGCCGCGAACTCCCTGATGATGCAGGCGCGTGAGGAAGAGAGTATTAAGTTAGGCCAGGTCGTGTGGTCTAAAGTACTGAAATCACAAAGTGCCTATCTCAGCTTTCGCCGGGTGATGCGCTGCTCGATTAAAGGCTCGCTGGTGGTCACGCTGCTCCTGACGGACAGGCATTTTCCCCGTTCGCAGCGCTTTTGCCTGGAGCAGATCAAACTGGCTGCCGCTGAACTGCCGCGGGCGTCAGCCGTTTCGGAGCACATCGACAGTTTGCTGCTTGCGACCCGGGGCGTGGATCACTCCCACGATCTGAACCGCGAGTTCAGCCTCTATCTTAATGAAATCCAGCTCAGCCTGATTGCGCTTCATCACCTGATTACCGATAACTGGTTTCATTTCCTGCAAGGAGATGCCGTATGACCATCCGGGTAGCGATTCAACATAAAACGACCTATGACTTCGACCGTTTGATCAACGTGGCGCCACATATTTTGCGTCTGCGGCCTGCGCCTCATTCACGTACCCATATCCATGGCTACTCCCTGAAAGTGACGCCAGAGGACCATTTTATTAACTGGCAGCAGGACCCGTTCGGTAACTATCAGGCGCGGCTGGTGTTTCCTGAAAAAGTGAAGCGCCTGGAGTTTGCGGTGGAGGTGATCGCGGATATGACCGTGATCAACCCGTTTGACTTCTTTATCGAAGAGTATGCCGAGAATTTCCCCTTTGCCTATGATGCCTTGATGCAAGAAGAACTTGCGCCTTATCTCAAGGTCACCGAGCAGTGTCCTGAACTGGAGGCGTGGCTGGCAAGCGTTGATTGTGAGGAAATGGTGCCTATCGTGACCTTCCTTGTGCAGCTCAATAGTCGGCTGGCCAACGAAATTGACTACGGTATTCGCCTTGAACCCGGCGTGCAGAGTTGTCAGGAGACGCTGACGTTGAAAAAAGGCTCCTGCCGGGATACCTCGTGGTTGCTGGTGCAGATACTGCGTAATCTGGGGCTGGCCGCGCGCTTTGCCTCCGGCTATCTGGTGCAGTTAACCGCTGATGTGAAAGCGCTGGACGGTCCGTCTGGCCCGGAACAGGATTTCACCGATCTGCACGCCTGGTGCGAGGTCTATTTGCCCGGCGCCGGGTGGGTAGGGCTCGACCCGACCAGCGGTCTGTTCGCCGGCGAAGGGCATATTCCTTTAGCCTGCACCGCTGACCCGCAGTCGGCGGCGCCGATTACCGGCGCAACCGACCCGTGCGAATGCGAGTTCAGCTATTCCAATATCGTCACCCGCATTCATGAAGATCCGCGGGTCACACGGCCTTATAGCGAAGACGAGTGGCTGAACATCAACGCGCTGGGGCGCGCCGTTGACGCCGAACTGCAATCTAACGATGTGCGCCTGACGATGGGGGGCGAACCGACGTTTATCTCCATTGACGATATGGATTCCGCGCAGTGGAATACCGATGCGCTGGGTAAAGATAAATTACGCCTCGCGAAAGATCTGTTACTGCGCTTAAAAACGCAGTTTAGTCGCGGCGGATTGCTGCATTATGGCCAGGGCAAGTGGTATCCGGGCGAAGAGGTTCCGCGTTGGGCGCTCGGGTGCTTCTGGCGCACCGATGGCGAGGCATTGTGGCACGATCAGGCGCTCTTAGCCCGCGTCGATCGGGATTATGGTCATACCCTTAGCGACGCGGAACGGTTTGGTCAGGCGCTATGCCAGCAGTTAGGCGTTGCCACCCGCTATTTGCAACCCGCTTATGAAGATTCGCTCTACTATCTGTGGCTGGAGCGTTCTCTGCCGGAGGGGGTCGATCCGAGGAGCGCGAATCTGAATCATGACCTCGAACGGCGGAGACTGGCGAGTTTACTTAGCCGCGGTATGGGAAACGCCACGGGCTACATCCTGCCTGTCGAATTCGATGGCACATGCTGGCAAAGTAGCCCCTGGCCAATGCGTGCCGGGCTGATTACGCTGATCCCCGGAGATAGCGCGATGGGCTACCGTCTGCCGCTCAATTCGCTGCCGCCATTAGCCGATGATGAGATCGTCGTCGAACGGGATCCTTTTGAACCTCGCGACCCCCTGCCGGTCTTTGCGATGGGCGGAGAGGCGGCCCCTGTCCGTGCCCGACAGACCTTGCAGCAACAAAAAACGCTCGCCAACGGTACTAAAAGCGTGGTCCGTACCGCGCTGTGTCTCGAACCGCGCGAGGGCAAGCTGCATCTGTTCCTGCCGCCGGTCACCCATCTCGAGAATTACGTGGCCCTGGTGCATGCCATCGAGGAGGCTGCCAGTGAACTGCAGCTGCCGGTGGTGATTGAAGGTTATGAACCGCCAAAAGATCCTCGCTTGCAGAAGCTGTTGTTGACCCCCGACCCGGGCGTTATCGAGGTCAATATTCACCCGGCCAGCCACTGGGATGAGCTGGTGCATAATATTGAAACACTCTACGAGCAGGCGCACCAGGCAAGGCTGGGTGCCGAGAAGTTTATGCTTGATGGCCGGCACACCGGTACCGGAGGGGGGAACCATGTCACCCTGGGCGGGAGTACGCCAGCCGACAGTCCGGTACTGCGACGTCCCGATCTCCTGCGTAGCCTGGTGACCTACTGGCAACATCATCCCGGTCTTTCCTATTTATTCTCCGGCATGTTTATTGGCCCAACCAGTCAGGCTCCGCGTCCGGATGAAGGGCGAGACGAAGCCCTCTATGAAATGGAAATCGCCTTCCAGAATATGCCGGAAGGGCTGGTTGATACGCCATGGCTGGTGGACAGGCTGATGCGCAACCTGCTGGTGGATGTCACCGGCAATACCCACCGTTCAGAATTTTGCATCGACAAACTCTATGCGGCAGGCAGCAGTAGCGGCCGCCTGGGGCTGCTGGAGTTCCGCGGCTTCGAAATGCCCCCTCACGCTCGCATGTCGCTGGTGCAACTACTGCTGCTCCGCTGCCTGGTGGCGCGTTTCTGGAAAGAACCGTATCACCAGCCGCTGGTCCGCTGGGGGACACAGCTGCACGATAAATTTATGTTGCCGCATTTCGTCTGGCAGGATGTGAAAGAGGTGGTGGATGACCTGCAGCGTCATGGTTATCCCTTCAAACTGGCGTGGCTGTTGCCGTTTGAAGAGTTCCGTTTCCCGCACTATGGTCGTCAGCAAATTGATGATATTGAGCTGGAGCTGCGCTGGGCCATCGAGCCGTGGCATGTTCTGGGCGAGGAGGTGACGCTGTCCGGGACCTCGCGCTATGTTGACTCCTCGGTCGAACGTATACAGGTACGCCTGTCGGGTTTAACCGAAGGGCGCTACGTGCTGGCGTGTAACGGCCGCCGCGTGCCGCTGCGGGCGACCGGAAGACAAGGGGAGATGGTGGGGGCGGTACGTTATCGGGCGTGGGCGCCGCCGTCGGCGCTGCATCCGACGCTGGGGGTGAATACCCCGCTGGTGTTTGATTTGATTGATACCTGGAATGGTCTTTCCATCGGTGGCTGCACCTATCGTGTCAGCCACCCTGGCGGACGAAACTATGAGACGCGACCGGTCAACAGCAATGAAGCCGAAGCCAGGCGTGTCAATCGCTTCTGGGATCATGGTTTTACCCAGGGCGCATTAGTTCCCCCGCCGGCATTCAGCGCGCTCAGAACATTCTATGAGCATGAGCAGGTTCCCCGCCCGATGGCTCCGCCTGCTGAGGAACCTGGCGACGAATACCCTCATACTTTGGACCTTCGCAGGAAGTATACTAGGATTTAGTTTTGAGCCGGGTAATCAGAATACATGACCGCATCTTTTTCTGAATCAATCACGCCGGCCTGTGAGCCGGCTTCTTTCGCTGTCGATAGCGCTTCGACAGCCATTTATAACGAGGCCTGCGATCTGACGAACACCCTCCGCCCACACTGGACAGAGGTGATGAACAGCGTCAGTGAGATGGGTGTGGAAGGGATGGAAAACCGTCTGCGCCAGGCCCAGCGTATTTTGCGCGACGATGGTGCCACCTATAACCTGAATGGCGATCCGCTTTCGCCAAACGTCTGGTCGCTGGATATCATCCCCAATCTGTTGGCGGAGGAGGAATGGTCAAGCGTGGAACGCGGGCTGGCGCAGCGTTCGCGGCTATTCGACCTGATGCTTAAAGATCTCTATGGCGAACAGCGGCTGCTGAAAGAAGGGGTTATCCCCTCGGAAATCGTCTTCTCTCACCCCGGTTTTCTGCGCCAATGCCACGGTATCCGTTTGCCTGGGGCCCATAATCTTATCTTCCACGCGGTCGATTTGGTTCGCGGCGGGAATGGACAGTTTGTGGCGATTGGCGATCGCACCCAGGCCCCGAGCGGTACCGGTTATGTTCTGGAAAACCGAATCGCCGTTTCCCGCGTCCTGCCATCGTTGTTTCGTAACAGCCATGTCCGGCGGCTTTCCGGTTTCTTTCATGCGCTACGGCATACGCTGGCCAGCCTCGCCAGCCACAAAACCGATACCCCACGGATCGTCGTCCTGACTCCCGGCGCCTACAGCAGTACCTATTTTGAGCACGCTTATCTGGCAAACTATCTCGGTTTTCAGCTGGTGCAGGGGGGCGACCTGACCGTGCGTAACGGCAGAGTATGGTTGAAATCCCTGAATGGGCTGTCGGAAGTCGATGTGATTGTGCGCCGGATGGATGATGCCTACTGCGATCAGACCGAACTCCGCTCCGACTCGCGCCTGGGGGTGCCGGGGCTGCTTGAAGTGGTGCGCAACGGTAACGTCGTGCTGGCTAACCCTCTGGGCTCAGGGGTCCTTGAAGCACCGGCGTTGCTGGCGTTTCTCGCGGAAATTAGTCAGTTTTTGCTGGGCGAACCGCTGTTGATCCCCACGGTTAAAACCTGGTGGTGCGGCCGAGTGGAGGACCGAGACTTCGTGATCCACCACCTTGAGCAACTGATCATCAAACCGTCTTATCGTAGTTTTGATAGCAAAAGTATCTATGGTCATAGTCTGGATGACGCGGGCCGCAAGCTGATTATTCAGCAAATCACCGCCAGCCCGCACAGCTACGTGGCGCAGGCCTATATTCCGGGCTCACGCGTCCCGGTGTGGGCTAATCAGCAAATTGAGTATCGTCCGACGATTTTCCGCGCGTTCACCGTTGCCGCACCGGAAGGATACTGCGTCATGCCAGGAACGTTGTCGCGGGTAGCAGAGTCTGCTGATGATTGTATTGTCAGCGACTTATCCGGGGCGTGGAGTAAAGATACGTGGATACTTGGTGAAAGCTTCGATACCGCGCAGCCACTTCTGACAGACTCGATTCCCCGCGATGAGGGAAATTTGCCCAGCCGGGTGATAGAAAACCTGTTCTGGTTCGGCCGCTATGCGGAACGCGCGGAGATGAGCCTGCGTCTGATACGTATTCTTTTCAAGCAGCTTAACGGCGTTGAGCATTTTATGCCGGAAAGCCGCGAGATTCTGCTGGGGGCATTATCTGCGCTTACCGGGACGTTGCCAGAAAGCGGCGCTGTCGGCGATCAGAATCATGAGCTTTCTTCCCTGGTGTGCGATGGCCAACGCACGGGATCGATAAAATTTAATATTCTCAACATGCTGGCCTGCGGTGAGCAGGTGAAAGAGATGCTGTCGGCCGATACGCGCATTATCATCAATGAATTACGTGATTATATTCGGACGGTGGAGGTCGCATATCAAGACGGGCTGCCGGAATTGCCGGAAGAGTCGCTGGATAATCTGGTCACCTCTTTACTGGCCTTGTCCGGACTGAATCATGAAAGCATGCTGCGGGGCATGGACTGGCGGTTCCAGGAGATTGGTCGCCGCGCCGAACGAGCGCGTCTGACCGCCATTCTGCTGAAACATACTTTGACCCGCGCCGTTCCGGGTTTACAGCAACAGCAAATTTTAGAATCGGTACTGATGAGCGTCGAGGCGTTAATTTCTTTTCGACGACGTTACCGGGGGCAGATGAATATCATTTCCGGTCTGGATTTATTGATGCTGGATGGGACGAACCCGCGTTCGTTGATTTATCAGGTCGATCGGTTGCGTAAGTATCTCCTCGATTTGCCGCGCCAGGAGGGACAGACCTCCAGCCTGACATCGGATATGCGCCCGGTGATGAAATCACTCACGGATATACAACTTGCCGATCTCGATCGACTGGCGCAAGTCGATGAACCCACCGGACTGCGTGAACAACTGGATACGTTAATGACGCAGATAATCAGTCAGCTGGAGCAATTCACTACCTTGCTGAGCGACAAATATTTCGACCACGCCAATGGACCGCAGCAACTGATTAACACCCAGTGGAAGACCGACTTATGAAATACCGGGTACGACATCTTACAAAGTACCAGTACAACTCTCCGGTGACGTTATGCTACAACATGACGCACCTGTTGCCGCGCAATACCGCCAGTCAGCACTGCGTACAGCGGCGGATAACCGTAACGCCGATGCCGGTTTATCAGAACGAAGGGTATGATTATTTTGGCAATCTGACGTTTTATTTCTCGATCCAGGTCCCGCACGACACCCTGACCATTGAGATGGAAAGTGAGCTTGATATTGACGAAATCAACCACGCGGATCTGCTGCATAGCCACTCTCTGACCTGCGGAGAGTATCGGCAGCAATTGCATGAGTCCGGGACGCCGGAGCTGCGGATGGCGAAGGAGTATTTGCTCGACTCCAGTTTAATTCGCCGTTCTGAGCGGCTGGCCTGCTACGCGGCGGATATTTTCCATGATGATGCCCCGGTCATTCAGGCGGCGGCGGCATTGACCCATCGCATTTTTGAGGAGTTTACTTTCGATCCGATTGCGACCAGCGTCAGCACCCCGCCAGAGCAGGTCTTACAGGAAAAGCGGGGGGTCTGTCAGGATTTTGCCCATCTGGCGATCGCCTGCCTGCGTTCCGTCGGCTTACCCGCGCGCTATATCAGCGGCTATATTGAAACGCTACCGCCCGAGGGGCAGGAAAAATTAGTCGGGACCGATGCGTCGCATGCGTGGTTTGCCATTTTTATCCCCGACGCAGGCTGGCTGGAGTTTGACCCGACCAACGATCTCATGCCTCAGGGGCAACATATTGTCACGGCGTGGGGCAGGGATTACGCCGATGTTGCTCCGTTGCAGGGGGTTATTTTCGATGGCGGGGTAACGCTGGCCCTTGAAGTTGCGGTCGATGTGCAGCGCGGCTGAGCGCTATTATTTCCCCCCTCAGCGAGAGCCGAGGGGGGAAAACCCCGGACGTTTAGTGTATAACCTGCGACAAAAACGTCCGGGTACGTTCTGATTTTGGATGGGAGAAGAACTCCTGTGGCGGCGCCTGTTCGACAATCTCGCCGCGGTCCATGAAGATCACCCGATCCGCCACCGTGCGTGCAAAGCCCATTTCATGGGTGACGCACAGCATCGTCATGCCATCTTCCGCCAGGCCAATCATGGTATCGAGCACTTCTTTGACCATCTCCGGATCAAGCGCGGAGGTGGGCTCATCGAACAACATGATTTTGGGTTTCATGCACAGGGAACGGGCGATCGCCACGCGCTGCTGCTGACCACCCGACAGCTGTCCGGGAAATTTATGCGCATGTTCCGCGATGCGGACACGTTGCAGATAGTGCATTGCCAGCGCTTCCGCTTCTTTCACCGGCATCTTACGCACCCAGGTCGGCGCCAGGGTACAGTTCTGCAAAACGGTGAGGTGAGGGAACAGATTAAAGTGTTGAAATACCATGCCGACTTCAGTGCGTACGCGCTCTATGTTGCGGACATCATCGTTCAGATGAATGCCATCAACGACGATCCGCCCCTGCTGGTGTTCTTCCAGGTGGTTGATGCAACGAATCGTGGTCGATTTACCCGATCCTGAAGGCCCGCAGAGGACAATGCGTTCACGCGGTTTCACCTGCAGGTTAATGTCTTTCAAGACGTGAAACTGGCCGTACCATTTATTCACATTTTCGAGCGTAATCATCATTGCGTCAGCAGAATTAGTCATTGTGTGTGTCATGTAAAACCTCAGTGCGATTTGCGCCCGGTGTGAAAGCGCTTTTCCAGATACTGGCTGTAGCGCGACATGCTAAAACAGAAAATCCAATAGACGAGGGCGGCGAAAACATATCCCTCAGTCGACATACCCAGCCAGGTAGGGTCAACCGTTGCCTGCTGTACGCTACTGAACAGATCGAACAGGCCAATGATGATAACCAGGCTGGTGTCTTTAAACAGCGCGATGATGGTGTTAACCAGCCCCGGGATGGTGAGCTTGAGCGCCTGGGGGAGAATGACCAGAACCTGCGTTTTCCAGTAGCCCAGCGCCAGCGACTCCGCCGCTTCATACTGCCCTTTGGGAAGCGCCTGTAACCCCCCGCGTACGACTTCAGCAATATAGGCCGACTGGAACAGGATCACCCCGACCAGAGCGCGCACCAGCTTATCGATAGTGCTCCCTTCGGCCATAAACAGCGGCAGCATCACCGATGACATAAACAGCACGGTAATCAGCGGCACGCCTCGCCAGAACTCAATAAAGATCACCGACAAGGTGCGAACCACCGGCATCGTTGAGCGCCGCCCCAGCGCCAGTAAAATCCCCAACGGCAACGCGCCGGCAATCCCGACAGCGGCGATAATTAACGTCAGCGTCAGGCCCCCCCACTGGCGGGTTTCAACGCGATCGAGGCCGAGAAAACCGCCGTACATCAGACACCAGACGATGAGGGGATAGACCACGGCCCAACAGGCGATATAACGGCCCCGGTGCGGCATCGACTTGATAAACATCGGGATAATCGACAGCAGGCCGGTTACCAGCGCGAGGTTAATGCGCCAGCGCAGTTCATGCGGATACAGCCCATACATAAACTGGCCAAAGCGTGCATGGATAAACACCCAGCAGGCGCCTTCTTTGGTACAGTCGGCACGGGTGGTGCCCAGCCAGTTAGCCTGAAAGACCAGCCAGTTTAGCGCCGGCGGTATAACGTTGCAGATAACCCACAGACACAACAGTGTCAGCAGCGTATTGAACCAGCTGGAGAACAGATTTTTACGTGCCCATCCCCAGGCTTTACGCACCGGGTTAGTGAGGGCTGGCGGTGTTTCATGTGTGGTAGCAAACATAGTCATTCCGTTCTCTTAACGCTCAACCAGCGCAATTTTGCGGTTGTAGAGGTTCATCAGCAGCGAAATCATCAGACTGATAAGCAGGTACACCGCCATGGTGATGGCAATGGTCTCGATAGCCTGACCGGTCTGATTCAGTACCGTCCCGGCAAACAGCGAGACCATATCCGGGTAACCGATCGCCGCCGCCAGTGAGGAGTTTTTCACAATATTGAGGTACTGACTGGTCAGCGGGGGAATGATGACCCGCATCGCCTGGGGGATGATCACCTGCCGCATGGTCACGGGATTCGGCAACCCCAGCGACCGGGCCGCTTCACTCTGTCCATGCGGCACTGACTGGATTCCGGAACGAATCACTTCGGCAATAAACGAAGAGGTGTAGATCGACAGCGCCAGGGTCAACGAAGCCAGTTCCGGGATCATGACGAACCCGCCCCGGAAGTTAAATCCGCGCAGCTGTGGAACATCCCAGTGAGTAGCGGCGCCAAACAGCATATGAGCGATCAGCGGGAAGATGACGATCATCGCGGCGGCCAGCGGCCAGGTTCGCCGCAGCTGACCAGTTTTCAACTGATGCTGACGGTTGTAATGCCGTAAACCAACGCTGCCGGCGATCGCCAGTGCCAGGGCGATAACGAACGGCCAACTGCCTGGCGCGTAGGTCGGCCAGGGGATGTACAGACCGCGGTTGCTGACAAATGCCAGGTCGAATGCGCTTAATGCCTCTCGCGGGCCAGGTAAATTACGCAGCACGGCGAAATACCAGAAGAAAATTTGCAGCAGTGGCGGAATATTACGGAACGTTTCGATATAGAAGGTCGAGAGCTTGCGCAGCAGCCAGTTATCCGACAGACGCGCGAGGCCAATGAAGAACCCGAGCACCGAAGCGAATACAATGCACAGAGCGGAAACCAGCAGGGTGTTGGTTAACCCCACAAGGAAGACGCGAGCATAGGTATCGCCTTCCGTATAATCAATCAGATGCTGGACGATACCGAAACCGGCGCTTCGCTCAAGAAAACCAAAACCGGAGGTAATACCACGATTGGCCAGGTTGATTACCGTGTTGTGGATCAGATATCCCACAATAGCAAGCACGGCTACGATGGCGGCCATCTGGTAAAGCCAGGCGCGAACCGTAGGGTTACCGAATGAAAAATCCCTTTTTACGGTTGGGCGTTGAGACATGTTGAAACCTCAATAAAAATAGCGCACTGGCTACCGCCCGTGCGGGGCGGCAGCCGTCTGGAAGGCAGTATTAACGTACCGGCGGTGCGTACTGGATGCCGCCCTGGTTCCAGAGCGCATTCTGTCCACGCGCGATTTTCAGAGCACTATCTTTACCGACGTTGCGGTCAAAACTTTCCTGATAGTTACCAACCTGTTTAATGATGTTGAACGCCCATTTGTTGTCGAGCTTCAGGTCTTTGCCAAAGTCACCTTCCGCCCCCAGCAGGTGAGCGATGTCCGGGTTAGACGGTTTTGCCGCCATCTGCTCAACGTTTTTCGACGTGATCCCCATCTCTTCTGCGTTCAGCATGGCGTACAGCGACCATTTAACGATGGTGAACCAGTCATCATCGCCACGGCGAACAACCGGGCCCAGCGGCTCTTTCGAAATCACTTCCGGCAGAACAATAAATTCATCCGGTTTGCCCAGCTTAATACGCAGCGCATACAGCTGAGACTGGTCGGAAGCCAGCGTATCGCAACGACCGCTGTCGAGGGCTTTCGCCGACTCGTCAGAGCGATCGAAGGTTACGGGCGTGTATTGCATTTTGTTGGCTTTGAAGTAATCGGCCACGTTCAGTTCCGTATCCGTACCTGCCTGGATACATACGGTGGCGCCATCCAGCTCTTTAGCGCTTTTGAGGCCCGCTTTTTTATGGGTCAGGAAGCCAATGCCGTCGTAGTAGTTAACCCCGGCGAACAAGAATCCCATCCCGCCATCACGCGAAGAGGTCCAGGTTGTATTACGCGACAGAATATCCACTTCACCGGATTGCAGAGCGGTAAAGCGCTCTTTTGCCGTCAGCGGGGTATATTTGACCTTGCTCGCATCGCCAAACACTGCCGCTGCCGTAGCCCGACAGATATCGACATCAATACCGGTGAATTTGCCGTTAGCATCGGCATAAGAGAAGCCCGGTAAACCATCGCTGATACCGCACTGAACAAAGCCTTTTTTCTTAATTGCATCCAGCGTAGTACCCGCATGCGCTTGCTGCGCGACAGCGAACAAAGAAGCCGCGGCGACCAGGGTGGAGAACATTATTTTTTTCATAAAGCATCCTGTATGGAGATATCGTGTTGTTATGTGGTCGTGGTGCGCATTTAACCGTACGTTTGTTACTGTGTCGGTCTGCCATGTCGATAAAGGCAATTTTGATGCCATCTTTGTATCTTTATGAAACACATAGAAAGATTTCGCCTTCTACTGACGTCTCCAGAAAGCTATGGATATTATCGAGCACCAAAATGGAACAATTGCGGCCATCGCCGTCGCAAACGGTGCAAGAGTTTCACAAAAAGAAAGCAGGGCGCGCAGAGCCGCCGCCGGGATTGTTATATTCACGGTGGGCCTGCCGCGGCCTTGAGAGATATCTATTGGCGAGAAGGGGGAAGGTATCGCCAACGGGCGGGAGAAATGAAAAGGAAAAACCGCACGCGAGTTGCTGTCACTATCGCCACCACAATGACGATAACTGTTTCATCCGCGACCCATCCCATTAAGGCTCAATATCTGTATATTAATAAAAAGAAGAAATCAGGGAATATCGTAAACGCCATGGTCATGTTGATCGGCTATTTTGCTTTTTTTCGTATTATCGAGGGAGTTAATCTATGCCTGTACAAGTGGGAATCTATATTTTCGATAATGTTGAAGTTCTCGATTTTGCCGGGCCTTATGAGGTTTTTACATGCGCCTCCAGGGTGCATCGGGGAGAGCCGGCACTGTTTAATGTTTTTACGATAGGCGAAACGCAGGAAACCGTACACGCACGCGCTGGCCTCAAACTTACCCCTGAAGTGACGATAGCCAACGCCCCACCAATAGACTGCCTGATTATTCCCGGCGGCGTGGTGGATGCAGAGCTAAAAAAGGACCATGTCATTGCCTGGATCCGTCAGCAGTCATTCACCACGGCGATCACCGCCTCCGTGTGCACGGGGGCGTTTTTACTCGCCAGGGCTGGCATATTATCCGACAAAGCGGCCACCACCCATTGGGAGGATATCGCCGATCTGCGAACGATGTTCCCGCAGCTAGCCGTAAAAGAGGGCGTGCGTTGGGTTGATGAGGGGCCGATTGTCTCCTCCGCCGGGATCTCGGCGGGTATTGATATGTGCCTGCATTTAGTCGAACGCTTTTCCGACCGGGCGCTGGCCGAGCGTACGGCAAAACAGCTGGCGTTTGACTGGACCGAGAATACGCCAGGGGTTTGAGTTTGCTGTGTTGATTTGTGTAGCATTTCTATATACGAAGTCTATAATTGTATATAGAAATGCTACACAAGAGGTATCTATGAAACCGGACATCCGTGAAGCCCCGATAAATATTCGGGCAAAAACATCACAGCGCGATCTTATCGACATGGCCGCAAACCTTGTATCAAAATCACGTACTGATTTTATGCTCGAGGCGGCCTGCCGCGAGGCCCAGGACATTCTGCTGGATCAGCGCTTATTTCTGCTGGACGATAAGCAGTTTGAGTCATTTATTGAAGAGCTTGATGCCCCTATGACAGCGGAGCGCCAGGCGCGTATTGATAACCTGATGAACCGCAAATCGCCATGGGAATGAGGCCCCCGGAATCACTCACCCCTGAACACGACATTGCTGAATTTTGTTGCCAGGACCCAGGTCTTAATGAGTGGTTGAAGAAGAAAGCACTGAAAAACCACAGTACGGGCATTTCAAGGGTCTATGTGGTCTGTGCCGGGAACACAAACAGGGTGATCGCGTATTACTGCTTGTCTTCCGGAAGTGTGCACCGAAACACAGTTCCTGGGTCTTACCGTCGTAATGCACCTGAGTCCGTACCGGTCATCGTTCTGGGAAGGCTTGCGGTCGATGTATCCTGGGCAGGAAAGGGACTCGGAGCTGCGCTGCTTAAGGACGCCATATACCGCACCCAAAACATCGCAGTGCAGGTTGGCGTGAGGGCGCTTCTCGTCCACGCCCTGAATGATGAAGTCAGGGATTTTTATACCCGGTTTGGTTTTGAGCCTTCTATTGTTAACGTTCTGACATTATTGTTCCCGATCAGACTCTGAAATTGCGCCGCTGTAGCGGCTCTGCCAGCACCTTGAATACGGAGCGCCTTATGGTCACCACACATGTTTTTATCGCGGTCAGTCTTGATGGCTACATCGCCCGCCAGGATGGCGATATTGGCTGGCTGTTACAGCGCGATGATCCGACTGAGGATCATGGTTATGCCGCGTTCATCGCTGATAAAGATTGGATCGTTATGGGCCGGGGGAGCTATGAGAAGATACTGACTTTTGACGAATGGCCTTATGACCGGCCCGTGCTGGTGCTCTCCCGGCAGTTAGCCGATACCCCTGTGCCCGGGGCACTAAAGGGCAAAGTGCAGTTCTCTAATCGCACGCCGAAAGAGGTGATTGATGACCTGGCGACGCAGAACGCGCATCGCGTCTATATCGACGGCGGGCAGCTGATACAGTCGTTCCTGCGCGAAGGGCTGGTTGCCGATATTGTTATCACTACCATTCCTGTTCTGCTCGGTTCGGGAAAGCCGCTGTTCGGATCCCTTCCCCATGATATTGATTTGACGCTGTTATCAAGCCGGAGCTTCCCCTCGGGTCTGGTGCAGTCGTACTATCGTCTGACGCCATAAACCGCATATAAACATAGCGTTGGCCTGCGCTTAAGCGAAATCTCCCAGTCGGTAGTCAGTAATGAAGGGCAGGGAAGTTCCATTTTTTAGAATTAAAGACCGCAAGAAATGGCTTATAGTTGAATTAATGATGGAGGCCTGAGTAATCGCCTGCATCATTTAAATGCGATTGACAATCCATTCAATTGCACCAGGGGTGCGAATCCAGGGCTTTATATTATTATTCACGTAATAAATGGCTTCATCCATTCCACCTAACGTGATGTATCCACTGTTAGACTTGGGCTGCAATCTGCACTTCGATAACAACCCGGGGATGTGTCTATTAGAATCAATCGCAGCTTTAGCGATATCATCGGCATCCGGGGATGACTGTCGGTAGGCGAGGAGGGCGCGTGTATACTGAAGAAACGGGCGCACATCACCTGAATAATCATCCAGTAATAAGGTCAGATCATCCACCATTTCGAGTTCAAGGTAATAGTTCGTTAATAAATGACGAATCCCCTGGTTATCGTTCGGATTGAGCTTAAGCATTTCTCGGCAATGAGCCATGGCCGGGTAGAAATTACCTGACTCCCATAAGGCATCAGCCAAAGCCGCTTTTGCTCTCATATATGGACGCGTTTCGACAAATCCCCAGAAATTGCCCGCGAATTCCTGGAAATCTTCACCAAGTGCAATGCTGGCCGCATACAGCGCCGTTTCAAGATAACTGACTTTTGACTCAGGAGACTCTTCAGATATCTTGCTGTAGAAGGAGTATGCGTCAGCGCAGAGCGGAGATTTTTTGATAGCTTTTCTTATGAGTTTCAGCACCGCGTCCAGGTCATCAGTTTCCCAGGCATCGAACATAAACTCCTGAGCTGCAGCCAGATCCAGCTGTAATTGCTCAGAACTGACGGCGTTTTTATATACATCAACGCGCTTTTTAGTTGGGAATTTAATCATCTCAAATATCCTTTGGGTGCTCACCGTTACCCGATACTTTGCAGCACTGATGGTCGATTCTACCGCTTTGAACTATAGCCATAGAAAACTCCTCATCAGGAAAAGTGAGTTGTTGACCAAGCATACAGGTTTGAAAACTATAGCCTGGACATTCCTATAATGAGCCCAAGGGGGTGCGGACGATTTCCTGGACCTTCAGGAGATAATTCATGCACTCATATGAGGATCGGATCCGGGCCGTGGAGCTTTACTTCAGGTATGGCAAAAGGCTGACAGTTGTTGTCAGAGAGTTGGGCTATCCATCCGTTAAACAGCTTTCCCGGTGGGTTCGAATTTATGAAGAGGCCGGTGACTTACCCAGGGAATTAAAGCCAAGAAAACGCTATTCACACGCACAGAAAGTCGCCGCAGTTGAGCATTATCTTACGCACGGCGGCTGTCTGGCTTTCACGCGGCGTGCTATCGGCTATCCCAGCAACGAAGTACTCAAGAGCTGGATCGAAGAGATTTATCCGGGACGGCGGCCCCTGATTATTCGCTCCAACACACATAAATGCTTCAGTCAGGAAGAAAGAACTCAGGCGGTCCGTGAGATCTGCACCCGGCGCGGAACGGCCCTTAAAGTTGCACAAAAGGTAGGTATCAGTGTTCCGGTCCTGTACAAATGGAAGAAAGACCTGATCGACGATGAGGCTTATCAATCCATGCGTAAACGAAAACCAGCTCCTCCGGATAAGCAGCAGGATGCACTGCACGATGAAATAAAGCTGCTTAAACAGCAGGTTCATCAGCTACAGCTTGAATGTGACATCCTGACAAAAGCGAATGAACTGATAAAAAAAGACATGGGCATCAGCGTCCTGACCCTGAAGAACAGGGAGAAGACCCGGCTCGTTGATGCCCTTAAGGAAATCTATCCCGTTGCTGAACTGCTCAGTGCTCTGCAGCTTGCCCGCAGTTGTTATTTTTATCACAAAGCAAGCCTGCGTCTGCATGACAAGTACGCGAAAATACGCGTAACCATGGCAAAGATCTTTGAGGGAAAATGAAAGGCCGGTGATACACAGTGACAGAGGAAGCCATTACCGATGGCCGGGCTGGCTGGATCGTATCAATGGATCGGGTCTTATAAGGTCCATGTCACGCAAGGGTTGCTCGTCGGATAATGCGGCGTGCGAAGGATTCTTCGGGCGGGTCAAAAATGAAATGTACTATGGCAGAAACTGGGCGGGCACATCGCTGGAAGATTTTATGTGCTTCCTGGACAGGTACATTTATAAATCTTATTGTATTCAGGGCTAAAGTATCTAATTAAGAGACTGTAATTTAAATTGTGTAATTGCCTGTTTTTGATATGTTCACTCCAACAA
>NZ_PIBO01000098.1:0-550 GCF_002806725.1 Raoultella sp. T31 | reverse complement strand
GGCGGCGCGAGCGCCTGATCCGGGCTACCCGACCGCACGTCCCCGTAGCCCCGGTCAGCGCAGCGCCACCGGGGAATATTTCCGGCCCCCGCGGAAAACCACCCGGATGGCGGCGCGAGCGCCTGATCCGGGCTACCCGACCGCACGTCCCCGTAGCCCCGGTCAGCGCAGCGCCACCGGGGAATATTACCGGACACCTGCGGGCAACCACCCGGATGGCGGCGCGAGCGCCTTATCCGGGCTACCCGACCGCACGTCCCCGTAGCCCCGGTCAGCGCAGCGCCACCGGGGAATATTTCCGGCCCCCGCGGAAAACCACCCGGATGGCGGCGCGAGCGCCTGATCCGGGCTACCCGACCGCACGTCCCCGTAGCCCCGGTAAGCGCAGCGCCACCGGGGAATATTTCCGGCCCCCGGCGGGAAACCTCCCGGATGGCGGCGCGAGCGCCTTATCCGGGATACCCGAGCGCACGTCCCCGTAGCCCCGGTAAGCGCAGCGCCACCGGGGAATATTTCCCGACACCTGCGGGCCACCCGGATGGCGGCGCAA
>NZ_PIBO01000097.1:0-568 GCF_002806725.1 Raoultella sp. T31 | reverse complement strand
GGCTCCCACTGCTTGTACGTACACGGTTTCAGGTTCTTTTTCACTCCCCTCGCCGGGGTTCTTTTCGCCTTTCCCTCACGGTACTGGTTCACTATCGGTCAGTCAGGAGTATTTAGCCTTGGAGGATGGTCCCCCCATATTCAGACAGGATACCACGTGTCCCGCCCTACTCTTCGAGTTCACAACGTGTGCATTTTAGTGTACGGGGCTATCACCCTGTACCCTGCGACTTTCCAGACCGTTCCACTAACACACGCGCTGATTCAGACTCTGGGCTGCTCCCCGTTCGCTCGCCGCTACTGGGGGAATCTCGGTTGATTTCTTTTCCTCGGGGTACTTAGATGTTTCAGTTCCCCCGGTTCGCTTCGTTAAGCTATGTATTCACTTAACGATAGTGTGACGGATCACACTGGGTTTCCCCATTCGGAAATCGCCGGCTGTAACGGTTCATATCACCTTACCGACGCTTATCGCAGATTAGCACGTCCTTCATCGCCTCTGACTGCCAGGGCATCCACCGTGTACGCTTAGTCGCTTAACCTCACAACCCGAAACTGTTTCGTAAAAC
>NZ_PIBO01000096.1:0-583 GCF_002806725.1 Raoultella sp. T31 | reverse complement strand
TGGTCAGTTCTTATCGTCGCCGGATAGCCTCGAAACAGTGCAATGCTGTCCAGAATACGCGTGACCTGAACGCCTGAAATCCCGAATGCGATGGTCATTGTCAGGCACTCCTTCGTGAAGTCGTCCACACAGGTCAGGCACTTGATCCTGCGACCGGTGGCAAGCGCGTCCATGACAAAATCCATCGACCAGGTCAGGTTGGGCGCCGCCGGGCGGAGCAGCGGCAGACGTTCTGTTGCCAGCCCTTTACGACGTCGTCTGCGTTTTACGCCCAGCCCTCTCAGATGATAAAGGCGGTACACGCGCTTGTGATTAACATGAAGGCCTTCACGCCGCAGTAACTGCCAGATGCGGCGGTAGCCAAAACGCCTTCGCTCCAGTGCCAGCTCAGTGATGCGCCCTGATAAATGCGCATCAGCCGCCGGACGCTGAGCCTCATAGCGGCAGGTCGACAGGGACAAACCAGTAAGCCGGCAGGCACGACGTTGCGACAGACCGGTCGCATCACACATAAACTCAACGGCTTCCCGCTTCTGGTCTGTCGTCAGTACTTTCGCCCCAGAGCCACCTGAAGTGCCTCCTT
>NZ_PIBO01000095.1:0-622 GCF_002806725.1 Raoultella sp. T31 | reverse complement strand
TGGGGTGACTGCGTACCTTTTGTATAATGGGTCAGCGACTTATATTCTGTAGCAAGGTTAACCGTATAGGGGAGCCGCAGGGAAACCGAGTCTTAACTGGGCGTTAAGTTGCAGGGTATAGACCCGAAACCCGGTGATCTAGCCATGGGCAGGTTGAAGGTTGGGTAACACTAACTGGAGGACCGAACCGACTAATGTTGAAAAATTAGCGGATGACCTGTGGCTGGGGGTGAAAGGCCAATCAAACCGGGAGATAGCTGGTTCTCCCCGAAAGCTATTTAGGTAGCGCCTCGTGAACTCATCTTCGGGGGTAGAGCACTGTTTCGGCTAGGGGGTCATCCCGACTTACCAACCCGATGCAAACTACGAATACCGAAGAATGTTATCACGGGAGACACACGGCGGGTGCTAACGTCCGTCGTGAAGAGGGAAACAACCCAGACCGCCAGCTAAGGTCCCAAAGTCATGGTTAAGTGGGAAACGATGTGGGAAGGCACAGACAGCCAGGATGTTGGCTTAGAAGCAGCCATCATTTAAAGAAAGCGTAATAGCTCACTGGTCGAGTCGGCCTGCGCGGAAGATGTAACGGGGCTAAACCATGCACCGAAGCTGCGGCAGCGAC
>NZ_PIBO01000094.1:0-842 GCF_002806725.1 Raoultella sp. T31 | reverse complement strand
AGCTTTAACACCAGCGATAAAGCGTGAGCTGGTCAGCTATCTGATCGCGCAGTTTGCCATGAGCTTACGCCAGGCCTGCAGGACATTGTCGCTGAGCAGGACGGTATTTCGTTATCAGCCGGATACGCGACGTGATGAACCGGTGATTATGGCTCTGACCGTGGTGGCTGAACGCTATCCGCGATACGGATTTAAAAAGCTTTTTCAGGTGCTTCGCAGGCAGGGCAATAGCTGGAATCATAAAAGAGTTCACCGTATTTACTGCCTGCTGAAACTGAATTTTCGCCGTAAGGGAAAACAGCGCCTGCCGGTACGTAATCCGGCTCCGCTGGCAACGCCGGAGGCGATGAACCAGAGCTGGTCCATCGATTTTATGCACGATGCGCTGGTCTGCGGCAGACGCTTCCGGACCTTCAATGTGGTGGATGACTTTAACCGCGAAGCGCTGGCAATTGAAATCGATCTGAATATCCCGGCACAGCGGGTGGTCAGGGTGCTGGAAAGGATCGTGGCAAACCGGGGTTATCCGCTGAAACTGCGGATGGACAACGGCCCGGAACTCATCTCGCTGACGCTTGCGCAGTGGGCAGAAGAGCATGGAGTGATACTGGAATTTATCAAACCTGGCAAGCCAACACAGAATGCGTTTATCGAACGTTTTAACCGGACCTACCGGACAGAAATACTGGATTTTTATTTATTCAGAACGCTGAATGAAGCACGGGAAATTACAGAGCGCTGGCTGGCTGAATATAACAGCGAACGGCCTCATGAATCCCTGAACAACCTGACGCCGGAAGAGTACCGGCTGATGGCTGAAACACCGGAAATCTCAAAAAGTG
>NZ_PIBO01000093.1:0-974 GCF_002806725.1 Raoultella sp. T31 | reverse complement strand
CCCGGCATTACCATCTCTACGCCTTCCGGCAGTTCGATGGTGCCAGTCACGTCAGTTGTACGGAAGTAGAACTGCGGACGGTAGCCTTTGAAGAACGGAGTATGACGGCCGCCTTCGTCTTTGGACAGAATGTACACTTCAGATTCGAACTTGGTGTGCGGCTTGATTGAGCCCGGCTTAGCCAGTACCTGACCACGTTCGATTTCTTCACGTTTGATACCACGCAGCAGAACACCAACGTTCTCACCAGCACGGCCTTCGTCCAGCAGTTTGCGGAACATTTCAACGCCAGTACAGGTAGACTTCGCAGTGTCTTTGATACCAACGATTTCAACTTCTTCGCCCACTTTGATGATACCGCGCTCTACACGACCGGTAACAACGGTACCACGACCAGAGATGGAGAATACGTCTTCGATCGGCAGCAGGAACGGCTTGTCAATCGCACGCTCTGGTTCCGGGATGTAAGAATCCAGGTAGCCAGCCAGTTCGATGATTTTCGCTTCCCAGTCTGCTTCGCCTTCCAGCGCTTTCAGCGCGGAACCGCGAACGATCGGGGTGTCGTCGCCCGGGAAGTCGTACTGAGACAGCAGCTCACGAACTTCCATTTCAACCAGTTCCAGCAGCTCTTCGTCATCAACCATGTCGCATTTGTTCAGGAACACGATGATGTACGGAACGCCTACCTGACGACCCAGCAGGATGTGCTCACGAGTCTGCGGCATCGGGCCGTCAGTCGCAGCAACAACCAGGATCGCGCCATCCATCTGAGCAGCACCGGTGATCATGTTTTTAACATAGTCGGCGTGGCCCGGGCAGTCTACGTGTGCGTAGTGGCGAGTCGGGGTGTCATATTCAACGTGGGAAGTGTTGATGGTGATACCACGAGCTTTTTCTTCCGGCGCGTTATCGATCTGGTCGAATGCGCGAGCAGAACCACCGTAGGTTTTAGCCAGAACGGTAGTGATTGCAGC
>NZ_PIBO01000092.1:0-1018 GCF_002806725.1 Raoultella sp. T31 | reverse complement strand
TGTGAGTTCAACCGATGGATGCAACACATTGATTGAACCGCTCTGCGGGTGATTCATAGTCTAGCGTTTTTCTCGGCCTCTCGTTGAGCTGTCTGGCGACACTGTTTAGTCTTTGTTGGCTGTGAACTGATAAGTCAGTTCCTTTTGGAAAATACTGTCTGAGTAATCTGTTTGTATTTTCATTTGAGCCGCGTTGCCAGGGAGATTGAGGATCACAGAAATAAATCTGAATGTCTGTCGCTACAGTAAATCGGGTGTGGCCAGTCATTTCAGCCCCCCGATCCCATGTCAGTGTTTTATAAAGCTCAACAGGTAATTCCCGGGCTTGTCTGATGAGTGCAGATATAACCGTTATGGTCTTGTTGTCTCTGATTTTTGCAAGCATAACAAAGCGGGAATGGCGTTCTACGAGAGTGACGATACAGGAGTTTTTCGAGCCCTGGATCAGGTCACCTTCCCAGTGACCCGGTATGGCTCTGTCTGCAACTTCAGGTGGCCGTTCGCTTATTGGTATCGCATCCGGGATTGATCCTAACCCTTTCCCTTTAAGCGATGACGTTCTGGATCTACGAACCGCTCTTCCGCTTCTGAGGCATTGCTGCAGCTCTTTTTTTAATGCCCCCCGGGTTTGTATAAAAAGCGTTTTATAAATCGTTTCGTGTGACACATGCATTTCCTGATTATCCGGATAACAGCGTTTCAGCCAACCGGCGATCTGTTCCGGCGACCAGTCCTGATGCATCTTCTCTGCAATGATTTTACACAATGCGGGGCTTTCAATTAGCTTGCAAGGTTTTGGTCTCAGGGCATTTTCCCACGCAGTAGCATCGGCTTTTGCTGCACGGTATTGTTTGGCACCGCCGTGCCTCCTGACCTCGCGGCTAATCGTTGAGGGCGCTCTTGATAATTTGGCGGCGATGTCCCTGATACTGAGCTTTGCTACCAGCCCTCTGGATATCTCCTCTCTTTCATCAAGCGAAAGCGCTAACCGGTGCCGCTTTCGCACGGGAGGACGGTA
>NZ_PIBO01000091.1:0-1222 GCF_002806725.1 Raoultella sp. T31 | reverse complement strand
AATATGATCCAGCCATAATCAGGAATAACCGGCTTCATGTTGGCTGCATATTCTGCCAACCGGCAGACTTCTCAGCGAATTCGGATGGCGTCATCCAGCCCAGTACAGAATGGGGACGCCTCTGGTTATAGTGTATGCGCCAGGCCTCGATTTTGCACCGTGCATCCTCCAGAGACATGAACCAGTTCTCGTTCAGGCACTCCTGGCGTAACCTGCCGTTGAATGACTCCACTGTGGCATTGTCCGTTGGTGTTCCCGGTCGGGAAAAATCAATACGGATCCCCCGTTCATACACCCATTTATCCAGCATTTTTCCTGCAAATTCAGAGCCGTTATCGGTTTTCAGCAACTGTGGTAAGGGACGTCTGAGCGCAATGGTGTTCAGCATCTCTGCGACTTCCGTTGAGCGCAGATTCTGGCCCACGCAGATCCCCAGACATTCGCGGGTGTACAGATCAATCACCGTCAACAGACGCAACCGGCGGCCGTCAAACAGCGCATCAGAGACAAAATCCATGCCCCAGACATGGTTCGGATACAGCCCCTGAGGCTGTGGCTGGCGGCGTTGTGCCGATTTGTTGCGATGCGGTCTTTTGAGACGCAGGGACAGTCCCTGTTCACGGTAAAGACGGTAAATGCGTTTATGGTTATCCTGCCAGCCCTCCCGCCTGAGCAGGATATGAACCCGCCGGTATCCGTAATGCACGCGGGTTTCCGTAATCTCACGGATACGCAGGCGCAGCGCACTGTCATCGGCCGCCACGGAGCGATAGCGAAACGAGCTGCGACTGACCCGCAGCGCAAAACAGACCTGCCTTTCGCTGGCCCCGTAACGCACCTGCAGGTCCCGGACCCATTCGCGCAGACGTGCCAGCGTCAGTTCTTTTTTGCCAGCACATCCTGCAGCATGGTCTTGTCGAGGCTCAGATCGGCCACCAGTTTCTTCAGCCGCAGGTTTTCCTCTTCCAGCTGGCGCATGTGCTTCAACTCAGAGGGCGAAATACCACCGTATTTCTTGCGCCACGTATAGAACGTGGCATCAGAAATACCCAGCTTACGGCAGACCTCCGGCACGGACGTCCCCAGTTCAGCCTGCTTCAGGGCAAAAACAATCTGCTCTTCGGTGAATCGTGATTTTTTCATCGGCACCACCTCCGTTCAGGGAGTGTAGATCATGCCGGCATTCTGTTTCTGAATGGCGCAGGATTTCGGGTCAGGGTCA
>NZ_PIBO01000090.1:0-1230 GCF_002806725.1 Raoultella sp. T31 | reverse complement strand
TACCATTTTCTGGTAGGTCTTTGCGAGGTGGTTGAGAACAGCGTCCAGTGCTGTTCGTTTCAGGATTAGCGGGGAGTGTCGCAGGACATTCTCCGCTAATGTCAGGTACGAGATGACCCGGCGTGACTTAATACTGTTAGCCTGGTATCTCAGATGTAATCCTTTATTTTCAGCGTGATAGCCGAGTAACCACATTACGATGGTACTCAGTGTTGCCAGTAAACTCAGTACCAGCATACGCCCGGTTGAACGGCTGTAGCTGGCGCGAAGTCCAAACCCGAAGCGCTCACTTTTTTCATCCCTGAAGTTCTGCTCGATTTGCATTCTACGACTGTATAACTTCATGATTTCGCGGGGCTTAAAATCACTTGTACTACTGAATATAAGCCACGGCTCTTGTGCGGCGGATCGCGCATCGTTTATTTGAGAGAGTCGGGTAATACCGCAACGGGAACGTTTATATTTTCTGCCTTCAGATGTCTTTTTATGAAGGTAAAAATGCCCGTCACATCTGGCATAATCCGCACGGGCAAGTGTTCCGGATCCCAGATATTCTGGTCTGTTTTTGGCTGTCAGCTCCTGCCGTCTGAACCAGTATTCTCCTTTACTTTCAAGACGTAGCTGAATATTGCCCCTGATACGACCGATAAAATCCCACCCGAGTGATTTTATATGCCGGAACCAGGCATTCTGGAATCCGGCGTCAGTGACGATGATGACTCTGGCCTCCGGGTTAACCGCTTCAAAGAGTTCATCAAGGAACTCCTTTTGTATCAGTGTATTATGCTGCTTCTTTGACGGAACAACTCTACTCAGTAACGGTATCGAACGTCCGTCACATAAAAGACTGGCCCTGAGTACGTGGTTGTCCTGCGATGGATAACCGCTCCAGTCGATAGCAATAACACACAGAGATAACTGTCCAGTCAGCATGGAAATAATATTTTTGAAAATCATGGGGATATTGCTTTTTAGAGCTTTATTGCCCAGAAGGCGATCAACTCGTTTGATCTTGTTTTTAACCTGAGCCCGCCCCGGTAGAAAGCGCCCGATGCTGGTCAGCGTTAATGAAGCCCCACTGATTAACGCTGTTGTTGCATCAAGCAGGGCATTCTGTCGGTATTTGTGAAATGGTGCTAAGGCGTTCTGGAAAAAGTTCTGGCATACTTTACGAGCAGGCATAGCGGTGATCTTATTGAATTTGTGGAAAAATCAGTAGATCACATCGCG
>NZ_PIBO01000089.1:0-1230 GCF_002806725.1 Raoultella sp. T31 | reverse complement strand
CAGTATGTCGGAAGATCTCTAAAAGTGAATGGTCCGGTTTACCGGGATGCTTACAGAACGGGCAGGGATAGAAGGAACCGGAACGTACGGCGCAGGACTGACGCGATTTCTCATTAAAAAAGGGCTCGATGTTCTTGAAATCAATCGTCCTGATCGTTCTAAACGTCGCCTTGAAGGAAAATCTGATCCACTTGATGCGGAGAATGCCTCCAGAACGGTCCTTTCCGGGAGTGCCAAAGCCGTTCCCAAATTGCAATCCGGTGCCTGCGAGGCGTTGCGGATCATCAGCGTTGCCCGCCGGAGTGCCGTAAAGGCGAAAACTCAGGCAATCAATCAGCTCCGTGCGCTATTAGTCAGCGCCCCCCAGGATATCCGCGACATGCTGTGGAAATCAAAACCGCACGAATGCGTTACTGCGTGTATGGGTTTTGAATCTGCTGAGAAATCACCATTACTCCTGGCACTTTGTTGCACACTTCGAAGCCTGGCTAAACGTTGGCAGGCCCTCGCGGAAGAACTCACGCAACTGGATGAGCTACTGGATAATTTAACCCAAGAATATGCCGGAAGCTTACGGAGACAGTTTGGTGTAGGTCCTCAAACTGCAGCCATCTTACTGGCAGTTGCTGGTGATAATCCTGAACGATTAAAAAATGAAGCTGCACTTGCGTCACTTTGTGGTGTAAATCCGTTGCCGGCATCCTCAGGTAAAACCATCAGGCATCGCCTGAATCGCGGTGGTTCACGTGAGGCGAATAATGCGCTATGGACAATCGCCCTGGTACGCATGCGCAGCGATCCGCGAACAAAAGTCTATGTGCAACGTCGAACAGGAGAAGGACTGTCGACAAAAGAAATTTTACGTTGCCTTAAACGCTACATCGTACGAGAGCTTTATCCGCTTATTTTAACTGATTTGGGGCGAGCCCAACTGCGGCCGTTGACATAGGAGCGTCAACAGCCCGATGGAACGCTTCTTCAGGAGTCTGAAGAACGAATGGGTACCAGTGACGGGTTACGTAAGCTTCAGTGATGCAGCTCACGCCATAACGGACTATATCGTTGGATATTACAGCTCACTGAGACCACACGAATATAATGGTGGGTTACCACCAAACGAATCGGAAAACCGATACTGGAAAAACTCTAACGCGGTGGCCAGTTTTAGTTGACCATATATGGACGCACCGGGTGATGCAAGTACTGGTTCGATGCGGTTTGCGACCATAT
>NZ_PIBO01000008.1:0-170674 GCF_002806725.1 Raoultella sp. T31 | reverse complement strand
CAGGCATAGCGGTGATCTTATTGAATTTGTGGAAAAATCAGTAGATCACATCGCGCTATGCCTGTCTCGTTTTATCCTTCTTTTTATGGGGATCCCTCAGCGCCGCGGTGGCCTTTATTTTGTTGGCGGATCGATTCATTTTGATCCCATCGAGTGTTTTGTCGTTATAAGCGGCGTATTATCCCGCCTTCTTTGACCCCGCCTGGGGTGATTTACCTTCTGAGTTCAGAGGCATCTTTCATGACTTGGCAACAGTTCAAACAGGCCTACCTGATTAAGTTCTGGGCACCGGCCCCCGCGGTTATCGCCGCCGGTATTCTCTCCACCTATTATTTCGGTATTACCGGCACGTTCTGGGCCGTGACCGGGGAATTTACCCGCTGGGGCGGGCAGTTATTGCAACTTGCCGGCGTTCATACCGAGCAATGGGGTTATTTCAGGCTGATTCATCTTGAGGGAACGCCGTTAACCCGCATTGATGGCATGATGATTATCGGCATGTTTGGCGGCTGTTTCGCCGCCGCGCTGTGGGCCAACAATGTCAAACTCCGCCTGCCGCGCAGCCGGATCCGGATCATTCAGGCCGTGGCGGGCGGGATCATTGCCGGTTTCGGCGCACGACTGGCGATGGGCTGCAACCTGGCGGCCTTTTTTACCGGTATTCCTCAGTTCTCTCTCCACGCCTGGTTTTTTGCCATCGCGACGGCTATCGGGAGCTGGTTTGGCGCGCGCTTTACGCTGCTGCCCCTGTTCCGCATTCCGGTCAGGATCCAGAAAGTGTCGGCGGCCTCGCCGCTAACGCAAAAACCGGCGCAGGCGCGGCGTCGTTTTCGCGCCGGTATGCTGGTGTTCTTCGCCATGATCGCCTGGGGATTACTGACGGCACTCGATCAGCCTAAGCTCGGACTGGCGATGCTGTTCGGGGTGGTTTTTGGCCTGCTGATTGAGCGTGCGCAGATCTGCTTTACTTCGGCATTCCGCGATATGTGGATTACCGGACGCACCTATATGGCTAAAGCGATTATCTTCGGGATGGCGGCGAGCGCGATTGGCATTTTCAGCTATGTGCAGCTGGGCATGGAGCCCAAAATCATGTGGGCTGGCCCGAACGCGGTCATCGGCGGTCTGCTGTTTGGTTTCGGTATTGTACTGGCCGGCGGCTGCGAAACCGGCTGGATGTATCGCGCCGTTGAAGGTCAGGTCCACTACTGGTGGGTCGGGCTGGGCAACGTCATTGGTTCGACGATTCTGGCCTATTTCTGGGATGATTTGTCACCAACGCTGGCCACCAGCTGGGATAAAGTCAATCTGCTCGCCACCTTCGGACCTTTTGGCGGCCTGCTGGTGACCTATCTGCTGTTATTCATCGCATTGATGCTGGTCATTGCCTGGGAGAAACGTTTTTTCCGCCAGAAATCCGCCGCGATGACCAATATTAAGGAAACCGCATGAAAACTATCGTTCCCGATTATCGTCTCGATATGGTAGGCGAACCCTGCCCCTATCCGGCCGTCGCCACCCTGGAAGCAATGCCTTCGCTCAAAAAAGGGGAAATTCTCGAAGTGGTCAGCGATTGTCCGCAGTCGATTAATAACATTCCGCAGGATGCCCGCAACTACGGGTATACGGTGCTGGATATTCAACAAGACGGGCCCACTATCCGCTATCTGATCCAGAAGTAATGCCTGGCGTGCAGGCCGGTGACGTGCTCCCGCCACCGGTCTGCTGCAACCCAGATTACCAGCCTTTTACCGCGTCGCCTTTGTACAGCTCCGCTGCAGCGGCGGCAACTTCATCGCTGTGATACGCTTGCACCAGATTTTTCACCTTTGCGCTGTCCTGGTTATCGACCCGACTGGCGAAAATATTAACGTAGGGTGAATGTTTATCTTCGACAAACAGCCCGTTGCGGGTCGGTGAGAGCCCCACCTGGCTGGAAAAGGTGGTATTAATCACCGCAAGCGCAATTTGCCGATCGTCAAGCGCGCGGGTCAACTGCGGCGCCTCGATCTCGACGATTTTCAGCTTCTTCGGGTTATTCACAATATCTAACGACGTCGGCAGCAGACCTACCCCCTCTTTCAGGGTAATCAGCCCCTGTTTTTGCAACAAAAGCAGCGAACGTCCGAGGTTGGTCGGATCGTTTGGCACCGCTACCTGAGCGCCTTCAGGCAGCTCATCGATGGTGCGTATTTTCTTCGAGTAGGCGGCAATCGGATAGACGAATGTCTTGCCCACCTCAACCAGCTTATAGCCGCGCTCCTCGATCTGTTTATCCAGGTACGGTTTATGCTGGAAAGCGTTGATGTCCAGATCGCCATTATTCAGCGCTTCATTGGGCAAAACAAAATCGTTAAAGGTGACCACTTCGACATCAAGATTATACTTCTCTTTCGCCACCTTCTGCGCCACCGCCCAGACCTGCTGATCGATCCCCGCGCTGATACCGACTTTTATATGATTCGGGTCCTGCCCGGCGGGGCCACAGGCGGCAAGCAGCGCGGTGCTGGCGACAAGCAACGGAACAGCAAACTTCTTCAGCGTAAATAACATCATCCCAGAGTCCTTTTTAAAATAGCCTGCCGCTCATGGCAGGAAAAGTAGCGCCTGAGACTATAGGAAATATCATTGGCGATATTAAAGACTGATTCACTATGATTTATAGCGATTGGCTATGAGCCTGGATCATGGCAGAAGAGAGGGCAAATTTTTCTGTCGCCGGAGCGCCGATTAAATGGTTTAAGTCACTGTTTAAAAATGATGATGCCGAATATGGCATTCGTACTGGCGGCGATCAATTAGCGCCAGGTGATTCTCCCGGCAGTGCGACCAAAAATCCGATCGGCGACTATATGTTCAACATGGCGATCTGCGTGCCGGGATGGCGCCTACCTCTGGAGGTTAACAGCGTCACAGCGGGCCCAGTTATAGTTCACCCTGGCCAGTTTGAGTTCTCCGCAAACCGCACCAAAGCGAAGCGCCTGATTCTGCTGAAAGTAGCGCCGCAACGATTCAGGCAGAAAACGGGCCCTGTAGCGCAGTAGCGTACAGTGCCAGAAAGGTGCCGGAAGCGGTGTGCTGGCGTGCCTGGAAAGCAGTTCGTCTTTCCAGGGCGATAACAGAACGTTCTGGCAAAAAGCGTGGCGCATCGCCACGGCCTCCTCGTTGGGGATCCCGGCAAGCAATAGCTGGCCGGGAAGAGCAACTAAACGCAAATCTCTGACGGTAATACGCTGGCCCTGATAGTTCGCCCACAGGGTATGTAGCCGGGCAATCTTTTCAGGAAGGGGCTCGTTTTCGGCGTACAGCGGCAGCGTCAACGGCAAAAAGGTAAAGTGAAAACATGCCTCAGGCAGCCTGTCCGCCAGCGCGTCATCGCGCACCAACTCGCGGAGTTCACGGAAAAGTTGTTGGATTTGCGACGGCATCGTAGGCTGTATGCCCGTCGCAAGCGCCAGTTTTGTTGGGTCATAGTCCGGCGTATCGCGAATGCTATCGATCCCTTTGTTTTCTCGCCAGGCCGCCAGAGTCTTGTCGTTCGTTGATTGATACACACAGTCTAGGTGAATCACTTTCATCTTAAATTGTCGTCAGGCAAGGGATGGCAACAAAAGCCGTCCGGAGACGGCTTAAATGATGTGCCGTGCTCAGTTTGAGACATCACCATGCAACCGCGCGAATAAAATATTTCGCATCACATCAGAACCTGTCGGGTCAAGGTTCAACCAGGTGAGTTTTTGTTGCTCAGATGCAAGATCATATTCAGAAAAAACGCCGTGAATATCACCTTTATCCAAAGAATAAAGGACGGCTATTGATTGCGCCGGGCAGTTGTGCGGTTTACAGCCGGATAAGGCAAGGTATTTGCGCCCGGCGATGGTTATTTCATTTGCCGGGGTGCTCGTTCCCCCCTCTTTAACCCAGGATGGAAGGTTGTGTTTAGCAATAAGGCTCTTATAGGCCCGTCCTGTTTCCTTGCCTTGTACAAAATCAAAAAGGTAAGGATTGCCTTCCGCGCTGACCGTAAAAGATAACAGGGACAAAGCAGCAATCATTAGTTTCTTTTTCATGTCGTTTCCCTCATTCCATTAAAGAGCAGAGAAATTTTATCTTTTTCTTGCTGCTTTGTCAGGCTCTGGAGAGATGCCCTGCCAGTCCCGCCAGACTTATGCATGCAGGCCTTGTCAGCCGGGGCTACCCCGTCCTTCATCATCTCGCAAAAGGGGATGAAAACGCGAAAATAGTCTATGCGTTTATTCTAAATGGATAGTGAAAAAGACCGGAAGGCGCTCACTCTGCGGTATAAAAAATGACGCGAATGCTGCCAGACATTTGTATTGACTGGATTTTTCAATACCTTCAAATAGTTACAGGCATGTTGTATAATGACGTGCACTTTAACTAAAAAATGAGTGCGACCATGATTGATTTAACTTTGCCATTAACCGACATTCACCGCCACCTTGACGGCAATATCCGTGCCCAAACCATTCTCGATCTTGGCCGCCAGTTCAATATCCCCCTTCCTGCCACTTCGCTCGACGCGCTGATCCCGCATGTACAGGTCACCAGTAATGAACCCGATCTGGTCAGCTTCCTCGCTAAACTGGACTGGGGGGTAAAAGTTCTCGCCTCACTGGAAGCCTGTCGCCGCGTGGCTTATGAAAATGTCGAGGATGCGGCGCGCAATGGTCTGCATTACGTTGAGCTGCGTTTTTCGCCGCGTTATATGGCAATGACCCACCAGCTACCGGTCGACGGCGTGGTTGAGGCGGTGATTACCGGGGTGCGTGAAGGCAGCCGCGACTTTAACGTCGAAACGCGCCTGATCGGCATTTTGAGCCGCACATTTGGCGAAGCGGCCTGCCAGCAGGAACTGGACGCGCTGCTTGCCCACCGCGACGGGATTACCGCGCTGGATCTGGCGGGCGATGAGCTCGGCTTCCCGGGCAATCTGTTTATGCAACACTTTACGCGCGCGCGCGATGCCGGCTGGCGTATTACCGTGCACGCTGGCGAAGCAGCCGGTGCACAAAGCATCTGGCAGGCTATCCGGGAGCTGGGAGCTGAGCGTATCGGCCATGGCGTAAAAGCGGTCCAGGATCCGGCACTGATGGATTACCTTGCGCAGCAGCGGATCGGCATTGAGTCCTGCCTGACCTCCAATATCCAGACCAGCACCGTAGCATCGCTGGCTGAACATCCGCTCAAAACGTTCCTTGAACACGGTGTTCTGGCATCCATTAATACTGACGACCCGGCGGTACA
Organism: Raoultella sp. T31; assembly: GCF_002806725.1. Classification (NCBI taxonomy): domain Bacteria; kingdom Pseudomonadati; phylum Pseudomonadota; class Gammaproteobacteria; order Enterobacterales; family Enterobacteriaceae; genus Klebsiella; species Raoultella sp. T31. The sequence continues at coordinate 165,406 of NZ_PIBO01000008.1, read as the reverse complement.
AGGTATCGACATCATTCACGAATATACCGTTGCCGCACCGGCAGCCGGCCTGAGTCGCGAACAGATCCGCCAGGCGCAAATCAATGGCCTCGAACTCGCGTTTCTCAGCAATCAGGAAAAAGCGGCGCTGATTCAGCGCGTTCAGCAGGCCTGACCCTCAGCCCGGCGGCCTCGCTGCCGGGCTGAGGCTTTAGATAAGACTCAAGGTCGCGCGATGTTTCGCCGACTCCAGACCGAGTTCAATCAACTCCATAATCTGAATCGCCTGGCTGGCAGGCACTGGATTTTCGCCGCTGCCGTTCAGGGTGTCGCGAATGGCGGCATAGTAAGCCGGGTAGTTACCCGGTACAGTCAGCCAGTTTTCCGTCGCGCGCGCGTCCCCTTCAACCCGCGTCAGCACTCCGTCACGCATATCGTATCCCCAGTCTTCCTGCGGCAAGCGCTCGCCATTCTTCAGCCGCTCCTCCTGCGGATCCAGTCCATATTTGACATAGCTTGCCCGGGAACCATGGACGATATATCGCGCGGTTTCTGCCGCCGCCAGCAACGTACCGTGTAACACCACCCGGCGCAGGGGGTAAGTCAGCACGGCATGAAAATAGTCGGTAGCCTGCGCGCCAGGACGCAACTGCGCCAGATCAACGGTAATACTGACCGGCAGGCCAAACAAATTGACGGCCTGATCAAGAAGATGCGGCCCCAGATCGTACCAGATTCCGCTTCCCGGACCGCCCTGTTCGCGCCAGCGGTGACGAACCTCCGGACGATAGCGATCGAAGTGCGATTCAAAGTAGCACACCTCGCCCAGCAGCCCTTCGTTAATCAGCGATTTAAGCGTCAGAAAGTCGCTATCCCAGCGGCGGTTATGAAATACGGAAAGCAGTCTGCCGCAGCGCCGGGCAGTGGCCTCCAGCCCTCGGGCCTGTGACAGTGTCACGGTAAAAGGTTTATCCACCACAACATGTTTGCCCGCTTCCAGCGCCGCTTTCGCCAGCGGGAAATGGCTATCATTTGGCGTCGCAATGACGATCAAATCAATATCAGGGTTGCTCAGTAAGCCCGTGGGATCGGCGACCACGCTCACCATGGGCCAGTCGGCCTGCACTTTTCTTTCATCGCTACTGGACACCGCGACCAGCGTCATTCCCGGTGTACCGCTGATTAACGGCGCATGGAACGTTTTACTCGCATACCCGTAGCCAATCATTCCTACCCGGATAGTGTCACTCATCTTGCAACCCTCTCATTGAACAATCTCTGCCCTTTGCTAACTATAAACCTCAATTAATTTATTAGCTTTTCTAATGCTTCTCAGCGGTCATCTTGACGACAATCGTTACAATACCATTCTGCTATCCCTTGCTTTACTCTCACCATTTAGTAACATTTACCTCTGTTTTAACTTTCAATTTCAGGATTATGGCAAACGTTTTTAACAGAATTGTAGAACTTATCGGCTGGGTAGTATTCGGCGTTTCAGCCCTGCTTTTGGTTATCGCTCATCACATTGATAACTACCAGTCTCCGCCTTCAGCGAATGTTGTACAAACGACCAGCCTGCCCCATTAACCCGCCAGCCTCTGCTGACGCTAAACAGTGACCCACTTCGCAAGTGTGCAACCGGTTTCAGAAACCGGTTGCACACTTGCGAACGCATTCACTACACTCTCTTTATCATTCGATAAGGAGTTTTTCATGGCCGCATTTCCGCAACATTTTCTTTGGGGCGCCGCCACCGCAGCCTATCAGGTTGAAGGCGGTCACGATGCCGACGGCAAAGGCCCGTCAATCTGGGATATTTACGCCCACCAGCCCGGTGCAACATTCGAAAACACCCATGGTGACGTCGCCGTCGATCACTATCATCGTTTTCGCGAAGATGTTGCCCTGATGGCCGAAATGGGCCTGCAAAGCTACCGCTTCTCTATCTCCTGGCCCCGGCTGTTGCCCCAGGGGCGTGGCGACATTAACGAAGCAGGCATTCAGTTTTATAGCGATTTGATCGACGCGCTGCTGGCCCACAATATCGAGCCGATGATTACGCTCTATCACTGGGATCTGCCGCAGGCGTTACAGGATGAAGGGGGCTGGGAAGCGCGAAGCACCGCCGAGGCGTTCGCCGACTATGCCCGCCTGTGTTACGAGCGCTACGGTTCCCGGGTGAAGCGGTGGGCAACCTTCAATGAAACCATCGTGTTTATCGGACACGGTTATATTAATGGCTGCCATCCGCCGGCGGTGCGCGATCCGGCGCGCGCCATCCAGGCCTGCCACCACGTCTTTATTGCTCACGCGATGGCGGTTAAACAGTTTCGTGAAAGTGGTATTCATGGCGAGATTGGTTTCGTCAACGTATTGCAGCCGCATACACCGCTCACCGACAGCCCCGAAGATCGAGCGGCCACCGACATGGCGGACGCCATTCACACGCACTGGCTGTACGATCCGGTGTTAAAAGGCCATTATCCGCAGTCGCTGTTGCAGCAGGCCCAGGCGCTGTGGGGTGTCCCGCAGTTTGCGCGCGGTGATGACGCGCTGCTGCGTGACAACCGCTGCGATTTTATTGGCCTTAACTATTATCGCCGCGAAACCGTCTCCGCCCGCCCTCAGGAGGGACTCAGCGCCGGCGAACCGGGCGTCAAAGGTCTGTTTTATTTCGTGCGTAACCCGCAGAGCACCTATACCGAATGGGGCTGGGAGATTTGGCCGCAGGGGTTAACCGACGGCATAATGATGATCAAAGAACGCTACGGCGATATTCCTGTTTACATCACCGAAAATGGTCTGGGCGCCAAAGATCCGATTATTGATGGCGAAATCGTCGACGATCCGCGCATCGACTATCTTAGCAGCCATATTAATGCCGTGGAAAAAGCCATCGAGGCTGGCGCCGATGTCCGCGGTTATTATCCCTGGTCCTTTATTGACCTCCTGAGCTGGCTGAACGGCTACCAAAAACAATATGGTTTTGTGTATGTCGATCATCAGCAAGGGCTCGCCCGTAAACGTAAAAAGAGTTTTTTTTGGTATCAAAACGTTATTGCCAGCCGAGGCAAACAGCGTTAATCTTCTCTCCCAGGCGCCGCCCGGCGCCTGACTTAGCGATAGAATATTCCTAAATATCTTTTGACTACCCCAGGAACGAAATCAGTTCTTGTCTTTAGTATTTACAACCTAAATAATTTCATCAGGCCCGTTAAGAAGGCACTGTTTGTTGAAAGCTGGTTTACTAACAGTTGGTAATATTCGACTTGTTTATTCCGATTATAAAATGGAAACGCAAATGACCGTCCAGGACTACTTATTAAAATTTCGTAAAATCAGTTCGCTTGAAAGTCTTGAAAAACTTTTTGACCATCTTAACTATTCTCTGACCGACACAGCAGAAATCGTCAACATGTATCGAGCCGCCGACCACCGGCGGGCAGAACTGGTTTCCGGCGGCAAATTGTTCGATATCGGCCAGGTGCCGAAGTCCGTCTGGCGTTACGTGCAATAAACACTGTTCTCAACCATGCCAGTTGCTTATACTCCCGCTCTTCATCTTGATTGAATCCGGGAGAAATCATGTCTTCTCACTCTGCAGAACGTATCGGCGGGTGGCTGCTGGCACCGCTGGCATGGCTACTGGTTGCACTACTGAGCACGTCGTTGTCGCTGTTGATATTCGCTAATGCGCTGATGGCCTCCCGGACCTACGCCCTGCTGGCGGAGATGAGCACAGGGCACCTCCTGCTTTGGGTGGGGTCGTTGCTGTTTGCCCTCGCCATGTGGTACTACACCCTGTGGCTGACCATTGCTTTTTTCAAACGGCGGAGCATCGTAGCGAAGCACTATATTATCTGGCTGCTCATCTCTCTGCTGCTGGCGATAAAGGCCTTTGCTTTTTCACCGATTTCAGACGCGATGGCCCTGCGTCAACTGCTGTTTCCGCTGCTCGCCGCGGCGCTGTTCGTTCCCTATTTCAAACGTTCCGCACGGGTTAAGCGAACCTTCGTGAATTCGTAATAACCCCACAGTTAACCTGTTGTCGCCGGTATCGATTTATTCGATAATAGGCGGCTTTTTCTGTTTTCAGGTCGAGTTGATGGCTGATTATTTACTGCTCTTTATTGGTACTGTCCTTGTGAACAACTTCGTGCTGGTGAAGTTTCTTGGACTGTGCCCGTTTATGGGGGTTTCCAAAAAACTGGAAACCGCAATGGGGATGGGGCTGGCCACCACGTTTGTGATGACCCTGGCCTCGATTTGCGCCTGGCTGATTGATACCTGGATTCTTATCCCGCTGAACCTTATCTATCTGCGTACGCTGGCTTTTATTCTGGTTATCGCGGTGGTGGTACAGTTTACCGAGATGGTGGTGCGTAAAACCAGCCCCGCCCTGTATCGACTGCTGGGTATTTTCTTACCGCTGATCACCACCAACTGTGCCGTGCTCGGCGTCGCGTTGTTGAATATAAACCTCGGGCATAACTTCTTACAGTCCGCGCTCTACGGCTTTGCCGCTGCGGTCGGTTTCTCGCTGGTGATGGTTCTGTTCGCCTCTATTCGCGAACGTCTGGTGGTCGCAGATGTGCCTGCGCCGTTTCGCGGTAATGCCATCGCCCTGGTGACTGCGGGTTTAATGTCTCTGGCATTTATGGGCTTTAGTGGTTTGGTGAAGTTGTAATATGAGTGCAGTCTGGATAGCCGTGATCGCCATTAGCCTGCTGGGGCTCATTTTTGGCGTGATTCTGGGATACGCCTCCCGTCGGTTTGAAGTGGAAGATGATCCCGTCGTTGAAAAAGTCGATGAGCTTCTTCCGCAGAGTCAGTGTGGACAGTGCGGCTACCCCGGCTGTCGTCCTTACGCCGAGGCCGTCGGCTCTCAGGGTGAGAAAATCAACCGCTGCGCCCCTGGCGGCGAAGCGGTGATGCTAAAAATTGCCGCCCTGCTGAACGTTGACCCGCAGCCTATCGATGGCGATGAACAACAACTCGAGCCTGCGCGCATGCTTGCGGTGATTGACGAAAATAACTGTATCGGGTGCACGAAGTGTATCCAGGCCTGCCCGGTCGATGCGATTGTCGGTGCAACTCGCGCCATGCACACCGTGATGAGCGACCTGTGTACCGGCTGTAATCTTTGCGTCGCCCCCTGCCCGACGCAATGTATAGAAATGGTTCCTGTCGCGACGACCACTGAAAACTGGAAGTGGGACCTTCACACGATTCCGGTACGCAATATTCCTGTGGAACAACATGTTTAAGCTATTTTCCGCTTTCAGAAAAGATAAAGTCTGGGACTTCAACGGCGGTATTCACCCGCCGGAAATGAAAAACCAGTCTAACGGTACGCCGCTGCGCCAGGTTTCCCTGCCGCAGCAGTTTGCTATCCCGTTAAAACAGCATATCGGCGCTGAGGGTGAGCTCTGCGTCCAGCCAGGCGATCGCGTACTGCGCGGTCAACCGCTGACCCGCGGCTGGGGACGAATGTTACCGGTTCATGCCCCGACCTCCGGTACCGTCAGCGCTATCGCACCGCACTCTACCGCGCACCCCTCCGCCCTCGCCGAGATGAGCGTCATTATCGATGCCGACGGCGAAGACCGGTGGATTGAGCGCGACGGCTGGAGTGATTATGCAAACCAATCCCGCGAAGCGCTCATCGAGCGTATTCATCAGTTCGGCGTGGCCGGACTGGGCGGCGCGGGATTCCCGACCGGCAGCAAATTGCGCGGCGGCGGCGACAAAATTGAAACCCTGATTATTAACGCCGCTGAATGCGAACCCTATATTACCGCCGACGATCGCCTGATGCAGGATTGCGCCGCGCAAATTATCGCCGGCATCCGCATCCTTGCCCACATTTTACAGCCGCGTCAGGTGCTGATCGGTATTGAGGATAATAAACCGCAGGCTATCTCGATGATGCGGGCGGTCCTTGCCGATGCGCACGGTATCGAACTGCGGGTGATTCCCACCAAATACCCGTCCGGCGGCGCGAAGCAGCTGACGCAGATCCTCACCGGCAAGCAGGTCCCCCACGGCGGACGCTCGTCGGACATTGGCGTCCTGATGCAAAACGTCGGGACCGCCTATGCGGTTAAACGCGCGATAATCGACGGTGAGCCGCTGACCGAGCGGGTGGTGACGCTCACGGGGGAAGCGGTGACTCGTCCGGGCAACGTGTGGGCGCGGCTGGGAACACCGGTTCGCCATCTGCTGGAAGATGCCGGCTTCTGCCCGAGCGCCGAACAGATGGTCATTATGGGCGGCCCGCTGATGGGATTCACCCTGCCGTGGCTTGACGTGCCGGTGGTTAAAATCACCAACTGCCTGCTGGCGCCGTCGGTAAGCGAAATGGGCGAAGCCGAGGAAGAAAAAGGCTGTATTCGCTGTAGTGCCTGTGCGGACGCTTGTCCGGCCGATCTGCTGCCGCAGCAGCTGTACTGGTTCAGCAAAGGTCAGCAGCACGATAAAGCCACCGCCCATAACCTGGCCGACTGCATCGAGTGTGGCGCCTGCGCCTGGGTCTGCCCGAGTAATATTCCGCTGGTACAATATTTCCGTCAGGAAAAGGCTGAGATTACGGCTCTTCGTCAGGAAGAAAAGCGCGCGGCGGAGGCCAAAGCCCGCTTTGAGGCCCGCCAGGCTCGCCTGGAGCGGGACAAAGCCGCGCGTCTGGAACGCCACAAACAGTCCGCGGTTCAACCTGGCGCAACAGATCACGCCGCGATTAACGCCGCGCTGGCCCGGGTTCGCGAAAAACAACACGATGCCGCCCAGCCGATCGTTGTCCAGGCCGGAACGAAGCCGGATAACAGTGAAGCCATCGCCGCGCGCGAAGCCCGTAAAGCCGAGGCCCGCGCCCGCAAGCTGGCGCAGCAGGATCAGCAAACGGAACAGCCCGCCACCGAGGCTGCCGACCCGCGTAAAGCGGCGGTTGAGGCGGCTATCGCCCGTGCGAAAGCCCGTAAAACCGAACAGCAGGCCGACGTTCAGCCCGTAGCCGAAGCCATCGACCCGCGTAAAGCGGCAGTTGAAGCGGCTATCGCCCGCGCGAAGGCCCGTAAAGCCGAACAGCAGGCTGCCGTGCCGGCCGACGTTCAGCCCGCAGCCGAAGCCGTCGACCCGCGTAAAGCGGCAGTTGAAGCGGCTATCGCCCGCGCGAAAGCCCGTAAAGCCGAACAGCAGGCTGCCGTGCCGGCCGACGTTCAGCCCGCAGCCGAAGCCGTCGACCCGCGTAAAGCGGCAGTTGAAGCGGCTATCGCCCGCGCGAAAGCCCGTAAAGCCGAACAGCAGGCTGCCGTGCCGGCCGACGTTCAGCCCGCAGCCGAAGCCGTCGACCCGCGTAAAGCGGCGGTTGAAGCGGCTATCGCCCGCGCCAGGGCCCGTAAGGCCGAACAGCAGCAAGAGATGACCCCGTCAGCCACCAACGACGACCCGCGCAAAGCCGCAGTCGCCGAAGCAATCGCCCGCGTTCAGGCCAGGAAAGCATCCCGGCAGGCAGTTAACGAGGAATAAATGGTTTTCAGAATCGCAAGCTCTCCTTATACCCACAACCAGCGTCAGACCTCACGGATTATGCTGCTGGTTCTGCTCGCGGCCGTACCCGGCATCGCGGTTCAGACCTGGTTCTTCGGCTGGGGAACCGTGGTGCAGCTCGTCCTCGCCGCCCTCACGGCCTGGGCGACGGAAGCCGCTATCCTCAGGCTGCGCAAGCAAAACATTGCCGCCACGCTTGCCGATAACTCCGCGCTGCTAACCGGTCTGCTGCTGGCGATCAGTATTCCGCCGCTGGCCCCCTGGTGGATGGTCGTTGCCGGTACCGCCTTTGCCGTTATTATTGCCAAGCAGCTGTACGGGGGACTGGGCCACAACCCGTTTAACCCGGCGATGATTGGCTATGTCGTGCTGCTTATCTCATTCCCGGTGCAAATGACCTCCTGGCTGCCGCCGCATGAGATTGCGGCCAGCGTTCCGGGCTTCACCGACGCTCTGCAGGTGATTTTTAGCGGCCGCACCGCCAGCGGTAACGATATGAACGCCCTGCGTCTGGGGATCGACGGCATCAGCCAGGCCACGCCGCTGGATACGTTTAAAACGTCGCTGCATGCCGGTCATGGGGTGAAGGAAATTCTGCAATACCCGATCTACGGCGGCACGCTGGCCGGCCTTGGCTGGCAGTGGGTCAACATCGCCTATCTGGTCGGCGGTCTGTTTTTACTCTGGCAGAAGACTATTCGCTGGCATATTCCACTGAGCTTCCTGCTTAGCCTGACTCTCTGCGCCACCCTGGGCTGGCTGTTTTCCCCGCAGAGCTTCGCCGCCCCGCAGATTCATCTGCTTTCCGGCGCGACCATGCTCGGCGCATTCTTTATTTTAACGGACCCGGTTACCGCCTCCACCACCAACCGCGGCCGCCTGATATTCGGCGCCCTCGCCGGTCTGCTGGTGTGGCTCATCCGCAGCTTCGGCGGCTATCCTGACGGTGTGGCTTTTGCCGTGCTGCTGGCGAACATTACCGTTCCGTTGATCGATTACTACACGCGCCCACGCGTCTATGGCCACCGCTGAGGACCAATGATGTTAAAAAGCATGCGCAAACACGGCACCACGCTGGCGCTCTTTGCCGCCGGCTCTACCGGGTTAACTGCGGCCATTAATGAGCTGACGAAATCGACGATTGCTGAACAGGCGGCGACGCAGCAAACAGCGCTGTTCAATCAGGTTATGCCTGCGGACCGTTATAATAACGATCTGCTGCAAAGCTGCTATCTGGTCGCGGCGCCGCCGCTCGGTAAAGGGCAGCATAAGATCTGGATTGCCAAAAATAACGACGCTCCGGTCGGGGTGGTGATGGAAGCGACGGCGCCCGATGGTTACTCCGGCGCGATTCAACTGCTGGTCGCCGCCGACTTTAAAGGCACCGTACTTGGCACCCGCGTGACGGAGCATCATGAGACGCCCGGCCTTGGCGACAAAATTGAACTCCGTCTGTCGGACTGGATAACCTACTTTGCGGGTAAAATCATTCATGGTCCCGGCGACAGCCATTTTGCCGTGAAGAAAGACGGCGGTGATTTCGATCAGTTCACCGGCGCCACGATTACCCCACGCGCGGTGGTCAACGCCGTTAAGCGTGCCGGTCTGTATGCGCAAACGCTGCCGGCACAGATTCCTGAACTCACCTCCTGCGGAGAGTAAGCCATGAGCGAAGTCAAAGACGTTATTGTTCAGGGGTTGTGGAAAAACAACTCCGCACTGGTGCAACTGTTGGGTATGTGCCCCCTGCTCGCCGTGACCTCTACCGCTACCAATGCGTTAGGGCTTGGACTGGCGACGACCCTGGTGCTGACGCTGACCAACCTGACCATCTCCAGCCTGCGCCGCTGGACACCGGCTGAAATTCGTATCCCGATTTATGTCATGATCATCGCATCGGTTGTCAGTATCGTGCAGATGCTGATTAACGCCTACGCATTTGGTCTGTATCAGTCTCTGGGGATTTTTATTCCGCTGATTGTGACCAACTGCATCGTGGTCGGTCGAGCCGAAGCCTTCGCCGCCAAAAAGGGGCCAGCGCTGTCGGCGCTGGACGGTTTCTCCATTGGCATGGGGGCGACCTGCGCGATGTTTGTGCTCGGTTCGCTGCGAGAAATCCTCGGTAACGGGACGCTGTTTGATGGTGCCGATAGCCTGCTGGGCAACTGGGCGAAAGTACTGCGGATCGAAGTGTTCCATACCGATACGCCGTTCCTGCTGGCGATGCTGCCGCCGGGCGCCTTTATCGGTTTAGGGATGATGCTGGCGGTGAAATATCTGATTGATGAACGAACCAAACAGCGTAAAGCAAAAGCAGTTGCCGCGAGTCAAGCGGCGCCGGCTGATGCTCACAGGGAAAGTCTGGGATGAATAAGAGCAAACGTCTGGAGATCCTGACCCGCCTGCGGGATAACGACCCACACCCGACAACGGAACTGAATTTCAGCTCACCGTTCGAATTACTGATAGCCGTATTACTCTCGGCGCAGGCGACGGACGTCAGCGTGAATAAAGCCACGGCAAAGCTGTATCCCGTGGCGAATACGCCAGCAGCCCTGCTGGCGCTGGGTGTTGATGGCGTCAAAACGTATATCAAGACCATCGGCTTGTTTAACAGCAAAGCTGAAAATGTGATCAAAACCTGCCGGATCCTGCTTGAGCAGCACAATGGCGAGGTTCCGGAGGACAGAGCGGCGCTGGAAGCGCTTCCCGGCGTGGGACGTAAGACCGCCAACGTGGTACTGAACACCGCTTTCGGCTGGCCGACGATTGCCGTGGATACGCATATTTTCCGCGTTTGCAATCGGACACAATTTGCTCCCGGGAAGAACGTTGAACAGGTGGAGGAAAAACTGCTAAAGGTGGTTCCCGCCGAATTTAAAGTCGACTGTCACCACTGGCTTATTCTCCACGGCCGCTATACCTGTATTGCGCGCAAACCTCGCTGCGGTTCGTGCCTGATTGAAGATCTGTGCGAGTTTAAAGAGAAAGTCGACGAATAACCCTTCGCTAAAATCATTACCCTTCTTGTGGTAATGGTTCTGCTCCTTCCGCCTGCCTCCTGTCTTTAACGCCACTATTTCCACACTTCACAGGACAATTAACCATCTATATAACGCTCACCCAGGTAAATCATTTTTTGTGGCGAAAAAATTTCTATATATTTGTGATCCAGATCATCCACGCAACTTAATGTTAAATCCATGTTGTCGCAATGATACGAAAAGTCAGTATTTGCAATATCAGAGCCCCGCCACCCAGGACAATAAACCATCATATTTTATGATTACAGGCCATATCACTACATTAACGGCAAATTAGTAGAATATATCGCCATTAACCAATCATTTCTTTTCCCTGAAAGATAAAAATACCATCAACGTGTAAAAGCTGAAATTTAACTCTGCATAACATTTGAATGACTGGCGGATTATAACGCCAAAGATAAATGTAACAGAGTATTGCAAAGAGCTTGCCTCAATGACCAGGATAGTGAACATTACTTGCCGTTTTCCCTCCAGAATAACTATAAAGGCGGCGGTCTTATCAGATTGCGCCCCGAACACCCCCCGTTAATATGGGATGTAAAAAAAGAGGTATATGTGTCAACTGCAAACAATAAACCAGCAGAAAGCGTGAGTCTGAACGCTTTCAAACAACCGAAATCGTTCTATCTGATCTTCTCGATCGAGTTATGGGAGCGTTTTGGTTATTACGGCCTGCAAGGGATCATGGCCGTTTACCTGGTAAAACAGCTGGGTATGTCAGAAGCGGATTCTATTACTCTCTTCTCCTCCTTCAGCGCGCTGGTTTATGGCCTCGTGGCTATCGGCGGCTGGCTGGGCGATAAAGTGCTCGGAACGAAACGCGTGATTATGCTGGGGACTATCGTCCTCGCTATCGGCTACGCCCTGGTGGCTTATTCCGGACATGACGCGGCTATCGTTTATATGGGTATGGCGACCATCGCCGTCGGTAACGGCCTGTTTAAGGCTAACCCGTCCTCCCTGCTCTCGACCTGCTATGAGAAAGATGACCCGCGTCTTGATGGCGCATTTACGATGTACTACATGTCCATCAACATCGGTTCCTTCTTCTCGATGCTGGCCACCCCGTGGCTGGCAGCGAAATTTGGCTGGAGCATCGCCTTCTCTCTGAGCTTCATCGGGATGCTGATTACCCTGGTGAACTTCATGTTCTGCAAAAAATGGGTGAAAAACTACGGTTCGAAGCCTGACTTTGCCCCGGTGCATTTCGGCAAACTGCTGGCGACCATCGTCGGCGTCATCGTCCTGGTGGTGATTGCGACCTGGCTGCTGCACAACCAGGGGATTGCCCGTATGGTGCTGGGCTTAGTGGCCCTGGGAATCGTGATTATTTTTGCCAAAGAAGCGATTGTGATGAAAGGTGCGGCGCGTCGTAAGATGATCGTCGCCTTCATTCTGATGGTTCAGGCGATCGTCTTCTTCGTCCTCTACAGCCAGATGCCGACTTCACTGAACTTCTTTGCTATCCGCAACGTTGAGCACGCTATTCTGGGCATCAGCTTCCAGCCTGAGCAGTTCCAGGCGCTGAACCCGTTCTGGATTATGGTCGGCAGCCCGATTCTGGCCGCTATCTATAACAAGATGGGCGACCGTCTGCCGATGCCGCACAAGTTCGCAATCGGCATGGTGCTCTGCTCGCTGGCGTTCCTCGTCCTGCCGCTGGGCGCCAAATTTGCAACCGACGCCGGTATCGTCTCCGTTAACTGGCTGATTCTGAGCTACGCGCTGCAGAGTATCGGTGAGCTGATGATTTCCGGTCTGGGTCTGGCGATGGTGGCACAGCTGGTCCCGCAGCGCCTGATGGGCTTTATCATGGGCAGTTGGTTCCTGACCACCGCAGGCGCCGCAATCATCGCCGGTAAAGTCGCCAACCTGATGGCGGTACCGGAGGACGTTACCGACCCGTTGCAGTCTCTTGCCGTCTATGGCCATGTCTTCCTGCAGATTGGTATTGCTACTGCAGTTATCGCCGTGCTGATGTTCGCTATCGCGCCGAAACTGAACCGCATGACCCAGGATGACGAGGCGGTGAGCAAAGCTCGCGATACGGCAACCGCTTAAGCGCTTCGGGAAAACGAATAAATTTAGGCCGCTAACGCTTTGTTAGCGGCTTTTTTTTTACCCCTGGGCTAACATACAGAAAACTGCAGCCACGAGGAGTTACTGATGAAACTGTTCTACAAACCCGGCGCCTGTTCCCTTGCATCACATATCGCCCTACGCGAAAGCGGACTGGACTTCACCTTACAGGGCGTCGATCTGCAGAAGAAGCGCCTGGAAAACGGTGAGGATTATCTGCAAATCAACCCGAAGGGACAGGTTCCGGCGCTGCTACTTGACGACGAAATCCTGCTCACGGAAGGCGTCGCCATTATGCAATATATTGCCGATCGGGTGCCGGATCGCCAGCTGCTGGCGCCGGTGGGCACCATTGCGCGCTACCAGACTCTCGAGTGGCTGAACTACGTCGCGACAGAGCTGCATAAGGGCTTTACGCCGCTTTTCCGCCCGGATACCCCGGAAGATTACAAGGCTGTCGTGCGCGCGCAGCTGGAGAAGAAGCTGCATTATATTGATGAATCGCTGAAGGAGAAGCAGTGGCTGAACGGGCATCGTTTCACCATCGCGGATGGCTACCTGTTTACCGTACTGCGCTGGGCCTGGGCCGTGAAGCTGGATATGACCGGTTACAGCCATATCGAAGCCTGGATGAAACACGTGACCGCTCGTCCATCGGTGGCCGCGGCGCTGGCGGCGGAAGGGTTCTAATCGCGCGGCGTCATCTGTGCCCGGCTGCGAGGCCGGGCAGCAGTGCGACAGTTAAAGCTGAGTGGCGCTAAAGTAGTGCTCCGGCTGCGCAATTCGGTCCTGAGCGGCAACAACCTGCAGCTCATACTCCTGTCTGTTTTTCGTGGCCAGCATAATTTCATACACCGCAGCGGTCACATGTTCCAGCGCATCGCGAAGTAAAGCGTCCTGCAACAGTTTAACCAGCAGTAATCCGCTGGTCACATCGCCGACGCCGACCGGCTGACGGAGGCCAAAATCGACCAGCGGGCGGCTGATATGCCAGGCTTCATCAGCCGTCACCAGCAGCATTTCGAACCGCTCCATACTCAATCCGGCGCGGGCAAGATGCTTAACCAGTACAACCTGCGGGCCCTGGGCAATCAGCTCACGCGCGGCTAAGACGGCTTGCGCAACCGTAGCCACCGGATGACCACAGAGGATTTCCAGCTCAATCAGGTTGGGGGCAATAATATCGCTCGCCGGCAGCGCATGGCGAACGTGAAACTCCGCCACTCCAGGCGCGACGATGCAGCCCTTCTCAGGGTGTCCCATCACCGGATCGCAGAAATATTTCGCCGCCGGATTAGCCGCTTTGACCTGACGCACGATACCGAGGATATGCTCACCCTGTTCGGCGGAGCCCAGATAGCCGCTCAGTACCGCATCGCAACGCTGAAGCTGATTAATCTCGGCAATCCCCTGAACGATTTCGGTCAGATGCGCAGGCGGCATCACGCAACCGGTCCATTTCCCGTACTGCGTATGGTTGGAGAACTGAACGGTATTAAGGGGCCAGACATTCGCGCCAAGGCGACGCATCGGAAATTCCGCAGCACTATTGCCCGCATGTCCAAAAACAACGTGGGACTGAATAGCGAGGATGTTCTTCATTTTTTGCTTACCATAACCCTGAAAAAAGAAAGGGGCATGGTTTCCCATGCCCCTGCTGATTTTTTATTATTTCCAGCAAATCAGACAGTAGTTCTTTTTACCGCGACGTAACAGCGTGTAACGGCCGAACAAAATGTCACTGTCCTGGAAGAAATATTCCGGATCGGACTGTTTTTCACCGTTGATCGTTACCGCATTGGAAGCGATGGTTTTACGTGCCTGACCGCGAGACGGCTGCAGTTCCGAATCCACCAGCGCCTGCATCAGATCGGCACCCTTTTCCATTTCGACCATCGGCACGCCATCCTGCGCCAGCTGTTCGAAATCGGCTTCGCTCAGCGCACTCAGCGTCCCGCTGAACAGGCTCTCGGTGATGCGTTTTGCGGCTACCAGACCTTCTTCACCGTGAACCAGACGCGTCACCTGTTCGGCCAGCACGTACTGCGCACGCGGAGCCTTACCGCTGTTTTTATCTTCTTCTTCCAGCGCATTGATCTCGGCAATGTCCATGAAGGTGAAGAACTTCAGGAAGCGATAAACGTCAGCATCCGCGGTGTTAATCCAGAACTGGTAGAATTTGTACGGACTGGTTTTCTTCGGATCCAGCCATACCGCGCCGCCTTCGGTTTTACCGAACTTGGTGCCATCGGCTTTGGTGATCAGCGGAACGGTCAGACCAAACACCTGGTTCTGGTGCAGACGACGGGTCAGGTCGATGCCGGAGGTGATGTTGCCCCACTGATCGGAACCGCCAATCTGCAGCGCCACGCCATGCAGTTTGTTCAGACACGCGAAGTCGTAACCCTGCAACAGGTTATAAGAGAACTCGGTAAACGAGATGCCCTGATCGTCGCGGTTCAGACGCTGCTTAACCGCTTCTTTGTTGATCATCTGGTTTACGGAGAAGTGCTTGCCGATATCACGCAGGAAAGTCAGCACGTTCATGCCGCCAAACCAGTCGTAGTTATTCGCGGCAATGGCTGAGTTGTCACCGCAATCAAAGTCGAGGAACGGCGCGACCTGCTTGCGAATTTTATCTACCCACTCCTGCACGGTATCTTCGGTGTTCAGTTTACGCTCGGCGGCTTTAAAGCTCGGGTCACCAATCAGACCGGTCGCTCCCCCCACCAGCGCCACAGGCTTATGGCCTGCCTGCTGAAAGCGTTTCAGGCATAACAATGGAACAAGATGCCCCAAATGCAAGCTGTCAGCGGTTGGATCGAAGCCGCAATAGAGCGCGATCGGGCCTTGCGCCAGTCGCTCTGCTAACGCTTCCTCGTCCGTCACCTGGGCTACCAGCCCCCGCTCTTGCAATTGTTTAATCAAGTTACTGCTTGCCATCAAATTCTCCATGTATAAACGACTGCACCTTTGCCGGTACACGACTTTTCGCCAGACGCGAAAAAAAACATCTATGCAAAATCATTTAAGTTGCTTCAGGGCAGGCAGTACGGAGACTCATACCAGTCAACGACCGGAATAAGCCAGCACAGCCAACACAGACGCAGCTTGAAAAATGAAGCCTATAGAATAAAGCGCCAGCCCATCCAGTACCAGCGCTTAACACAACAAATTTCAGGGATTACGGGGCCAGACGATCGATTTTCCACGCGCTATCGTCGCGCTGGTATAAAAAACGATCGTGCAGACGGTGTTCACCGCCCTGCCAGAATTCCATCTGCTCAATACTGACGCGGAATCCGCCCCAAAAGCTCGGCAGCGGCACTTCGCCTTGCTGGAATTTCTGTTTCAGCTCCAGGAACTTACTTTCCAGGATGCCGCGGGCTGAGATGCGGGTTGACTGTTGCGAGACCCAGGCGCCAATCTGGCTGTCGCGCGGACGACTGTGGAAATACTTCACCACTTCCAGCGTTGACAGGCGCTCCGCCTTGCCAGTGACCATCACCTGGCGCTCCAGCATGTGCCACGGGAAAAGCAGGCTCACGCGAGGATTGTTTTCGATCTGGTGGGCTTTACGACTCCCGAGGTTGGTGTAAAACACCAGCCCTTTTTGGTCATAGTGCTTGAGCAGGACAATTCGCTGGTAAGGTTGACCGTTTTCATCAACCGTGGCGACGACCATTGCCGTCGGGTCAGCCAGCCGGGCGTCGCAGGCTTGTCTGAGCCAACGCTCAAACAAAGTCAGCGGTTCAGCGGGAAGGTCGCGGCGGCGCAGGCCGCCACGGGTATACTCTCGGCGCAGATGCGCGATTTGCTGCAATTCGTCGTTATCAGACATGGCAATTGAGAACATAGTCAACGGGTGGCGTCATTGTGCGCCCCCGGGGCAGAAATCTCAACGTTTGGCCGTCTGCAGCCGACAGTTTTCCAGCACAACGCGATCGCGCTTGTAAACGGTGGCGCTGTCGCCTTTCGACCAGAAGACATAGACGCCGTCGGTATAGCGCGCACCTGATGCCGAAAGCCCCTGCGCCAGATTCAGCTGCTGGTTGTCATAGATAAAACTGGCCATCTGACGGCTATTGTTGATGTGCACGGTCAGCGGTTTCTGATCGCACTGATACTCCAGGGTATCCGTCTGCATCCGCTCCACAAACTGGTTATAGTAGCTACAGCCTGCGAGCATAAAGGGTACTACAGCGATAAGGATTTTTTTCATTCGTTTGCCTTCGACTTTCCCGGTCCAGGAGGGCAAATTGCCCCCCGTTTACTTGATCCAGTTTACCGGCTAATAAAAAACAGGTGTTTCAGTTAACTCTGATTCTGCGGTCGGTTTGCGGGGAAAATAGCCCCCAGCACGGTGGCCTCAGACGCGCCGGTGACCGAGGGGAGATTGCCGGGAAGCCCGGACATCGTTCGCCACGCCAGCCAGGCGAACGCCAGCGCTTCCATATCATCGCCGCTGATTCCCGCCGCATCGGTCGTGGAAACCTCCGTTCCCGGCAACAGCGCCGCCAGCCGCGCCATCAGCAGCGGATTACGCGCCCCGCCGCCGCACACCAGCAGGCGTTCGCAGCCGCCGCTCAGCAGCACCTGCTCCGCGATGGTCACCGCCGTCAGCTCAGCCAGAGTCGCCTGCACATCCTGCGCCCGCAGCCCAGGGAAGCGGGCCAGATGGCGCTCCAGCCAGCCGTAGTTGAAATATTCGCGTCCGGTACTTTTCGGCGCCGGTAGCGCAAACCACGGGTCGCTGAGCATGTTTTGTAACAACGGCAGCAGCACCTTGCCCTCGCTGGCCCACTGCGCGTCTTTATCGTAGGGTTTTCCACACTGGCGCCAGATCCACGCATCCATCAGCATATTGCCAGGTCCGGTGTCATAGCCGCGGACCGGCACGCCCGGCGCCAATAGCGACAGGTTGGCAATCCCACCGATATTAAGCACCATTCGCCGTTCGACGGGATGTGCCAACAGCGCCTGGTGGAAAGCGGGCACCAGCGGCGCTCCCTGACCGCCAAGCGCCATATCACGACGCCGAAAATCGCCCACCACCGTCACGCCGGTATGGGCGGCTATCTGGTTGTTATCACCGATTTGCAGCGTATTCGGCGCGTCGCCAGTCGGTTCGTGCCATACCGTTTGTCCATGACAACCGATGGCGACAATGTCCGCCGGCTGCACATTTTCCTGACGCATAAGAGCCAGTACGGCATCGGCAAATAAGCGCCCGAGACGCGTATCCAGTTGACCGAGCCGGGATAACGTCAGCGTTTGTCCCTGGCAGATAGCCAGAATATCCTCTTTTATTGCCACCGGAATGGGGTACGACAGACTGGCCTGCTGCGCCACTACGCTTTCGTTGATTGCCGCCAGAACCACATCAATACCATCAAGGCTGGTTCCGGACATTACGCCGATAAAGTGACCTGATTTCATACGCCTTCCTTCATTCCATGACTTTCGTATGCCTCACACTCCATCATAAAGAAGAGCGCAATGCTACGTTGCACTAACGTTTATTAACATTAAAGCGCGAAAGATTGCGCATGACGCAAAGAACGTATGTTTATGTTAAGTTGAAGAGGTGCGGATTATTATTTTTTGTATAGTCCATGCCGGAGGTCTGCCAGCCGACGATGAAATGCCATATAATTGAACGCATGGACGTTCAACAGAACACTATTCGGTGAAGGAGATTCATAAATGATTTTACGTGTTTTGGCTGTCTCGATGATTGGTTTATCGCTTGCAGGTTGCGTGAGCAGCAGCGGCCTCTCCGGAGACGTTTACTCCGCATCGGAAGCCAAACAGGTGCAAAGCGTCACCTACGGGACCATTGTTCATACCCGTGCCGTTCAGATCCAGAGCGGTGATGACAGCAATGCTATCGGTGCTATCGGTGGTGCGGTGCTCGGCGGTTTCCTCGGTAACACCATCGGCGGCGGTACTGGCCGTTCTCTGGCAACCGCAGCAGGCGCAGTCGCCGGCGGCGTCGCTGGCCAGGGCGTACAGGGTGCGATGAACAAAACTCAGGGCGTTGAGCTGGAAATCCGTAAAGACGACGGCAATACCATCATGGTGGTGCAGAAACAGGGTAACACCCCGTTCTCTGTCGGCCAGCGCGTGGCGATTGCCGGCAGCGGCAGTCAGGTTACCGTCTCCCCGCGTTAAGCTTTTTCTTATCAGTACGGCCTTCCCGGGCCGTACTCTTCTACCAATGGCTTGATATGAAGACGTTGGCGGATACTCGCTAAAAAACCGCACGGTCGCATCCATCCCCCTTCTGGTTCTCTCTTGCGTTTGCGCAATATTTAGCATCCGCGTTATTGTGTTATTTTATGAATGACCTTACGTCGGACAGAACCGCTTTATATAAAGTCTTTACAAGGATGAAACTGATGACTGTTAACCGCAGCCGCTTAGCAAAGCGGGTTTTTGTGTACTCCGTCATTTGTATTATTGCTATTGGCGTAATATACATGTCCTCCTCATCATTAATTAGTCGTATCCCTACGCTTAATCCCTTTCTTTTACCCGCGATGACTATTTTTTATTAATTCTGCACATTACGGTTTCCAGTTTCATGATGATGAAGTCCTGGTGCAATAGAAAGCGTCTGTATCTGATTCCGATTGCCAGTGCGTTCGCCGGTTCATCATAGCTGATGTTCGGAACGTTGAGCTGCTATCCCGAGTGGTTCCTGTGTGATTCGAATCTGTTTGCTAACGCTAACGCTGCGCTGATTTTTTACAGCTTCCGTAATATGATGATGCTGTTTAACGCGGCGATTATTTTATATTACTTTCGCCATAGTCCAAAACTCACCCGCACGGTGATTTTTTTGTGCTACGTATATTTTTACGCTGGCTTTTTTATTGTTATCTGAAAACGACACCGAGTACGCCTGGTATCATGCACGTTTTTTTGAAGTCATTAGCACGTTGTTTATGTTTTTCATTTTATTGTGCGATGTATTCAGTCTGTATCGGGAATCCAAAAACAAATACCTGAACTCTTCCCAAAATTCGATCCGTGACCCGCTGACCCGGCTATACAACCGCAGCTACTTTTATGACACGCTCGCCGCCCAACTCGAGAAAACCTCGGTTTCCCGGCCCCTGTCGGCGATCGTCGAGTGCGTAAGGCGAGCGGATGCGGCAATGTATGAGGCCAAAAAAGGCGGGCGTAATCGGGTGGTTATCTGGCACGAGTAAATAAAAAAGGGCCTTGAATACTCAGGGCCCTGAATAAATTAATCTTTTTCCTGAAGATCGAGGATATTTTGTTCCAGTTTACGCACTAAACTGAGCAGCGTTGCGACTTCTTCTGCCGATACGCCAGACAGAATTTCATCTCGCGTCTTGCCGATCACCTCTTCCATTTCGTTGATCAGCGGCTCCGCTTTTTCCGTTAACCTGATTCGTTTCGCGCGCCGGTCGTTTGCACAAGTCTGGCGAGAAATGAGGCCTTTCTCTTCCAGCTGATCCAGCGTCCGCACCAGTGAGGGTTGCTCGATACCAATAGCTTTCGCCAGTTGAATCTGCGACTGCTCAGGAGGCAGCTGATGAATATTATGCAGCGTGACCCAATGCGTCTGCGTTAACTCCAGAGGTTTCAGGCGATGGTCGATCAGCGCGCGCCAGACGCGCACTAAACGTGCCAGATCAGAACCAAGTGGCGATTCCAATTTCATCTCCTTATAATTAGCTTGCTAAGTTATTATACTGATTTTACAATAGTGTGCAGCATTTGAATAATCAAAACAAATGAATTACCTGATACACCAAATTCAACACCATGATTTACAATGTGTAATAGTAGCATGCTATGAACATTCTCCCTGCAATGGCAAAGGATTTTTGCTTGTGAAACTGAGTCTTAACACTTCCGGACTGGCGCTCCAGGATCTGGTATTCGGTGCATCAATTTACTTTCCTCCCCTGTTTAAAGCCGTGCTGCTGGGATTTTTTATCTGGCTGGTTATTCATCGTCAGCTGCGCGACTGGATGTATGCCGGCGATATCTGGCATCCCTTGCTGATGGATCTGTCCCTGTTTGCACTCTCCGTGTGTCTGGCTCTGGTTTTACTGACTGCCTGGTAATGTTCACGACATGAAAAAACTTAAATATCTCTCGACGTTATTGGTCGCCGCACTTGCGATTATTGCCGCCTGGCTGGTCTGGAACTATTACACGCAATCCCCCTGGACCCGGGATGGCAAAGTACGCGCCGAGCAAGTCAGCATTACGCCGCAGGTCTCAGGCAGCATCCTCCAGCTAAACGTTCGCGATAACCAGCTGGTCAAAGCAGGCGACGTGCTGTTCAGGATTGATGACACTCCCTATCGGATTGCCGCTCTCAACGCCGAAGCGCAGCTGGCGAAAGCGAAAGCAGAAATGGCCAAAGCGCAAGCGGAGCAAACAAAAGCGGCCAGTGACGCCCGTCGTCGTCGTCATCTTTCGCCAGAGGCCATCTCCGCCGAAGATCTGGAAAGCGTGGATACCGCACTGAATAGCGCCACCACCACTCTTGCGGCCGCCAAAGCGGTGGTCGGCGTGGCGCAGGCCAGTCTCGAACACGCGCAATGGCAGCTTGACCAGACGGCAGTGAAATCGCCGGTAGACGGCTGGGTGACAAACTTAACGACCCGTGTGGGCGACTACGCTTCCGCGGGCCATCCGGTTTTCGCCCTTGTCGATAGCAATTCATTTTATGTCATTGGTTATTTTGAAGAAACTAAGCTGCGGCATATTCGCGCCGGCGATCCTGCGCAGATAGTGTTATACAGCAGCAAACAAACGTTACAGGGTCACGTATCCAGTATCGGCCGCGCGATCGTCGACCAGAGTATTGAAAGCGGTAACAGCCTGGTCGCGAATATCAAGCCGAATATCCCGTGGGTGCGTCTGGCCCAGCGTGTACCGGTGCGCATCGCGTTAAACGACTTACCTGCGGATATAACCCTGGTTTCCGGGACCACCTGCACCGTCTCGATTGGCGCCCCCTGATGAAACGGCTGGTCCCGTCGTGGCAGGCGCTTCCCTGGATTAAAGCCAGCCGTGCGCAGTGGCGCTATGCCCTGCGTAACGGTATTGCGATGTGTCTCGCGCTGAGTATTGCCTACTGGCTGGATCTTGATGAGCCCTACTGGGCGATGACCTCTGCCGCCGTCGTCAGTTTCCCGACGGTAGGCGGCGTTATCAGTAAGAGCTTCGGGCGCATCGCCGGAAGCCTGCTCGGCGCCTGCGCCGCGCTCCTGCTCGCCGGGCATACGCTAAACGATCCCTGGCTGTTTTTATTCAGCATTTCGGCATGGATTGCGCTCTGCACCTGGGCCTGCGCAATGTATACCAACAACGTGGCCTACGCCTTCCAGCTCGCCGGCTATACCTGCGCCATTATCGCCTTTCCGGTTATCAACGTTACCGACGCCAATGAGCTATGGACTATCGCCCAATCGCGGGTTTGCGAGGTTATCGTCGGTATCCTGTGCGGCGGGCTGATGATGATGATCATGCCCAGTACGTCGGATGGCGCCACGCTGCTGACGGCATTGAAAAATATGCATGCTCGCCTGCTTGAGCACGCCAGTCTGCTGTGGGTACCGGAAACCAGCGATGCCATTCGCACCGCCCACGAAAGCGTGATCGGGCAAATCCTGACCATGAACCTGCTGCGTATTCAGGCCTTCTGGAGTCATTACCGTTTTCGTCGTCAGAATCCGCTGCTGAACTATTTACTCCACCGGCAGCTGCGGCTGACCAGCGTAATCTCCAGCCTGCGCCGGATGTTGCTTAACTGGCCAGCCGCGCCGGCACAGACCCGCGCAGTCCTGGAAACGCTGCTTATCGCGCTGGCCAACCCCCGGGCCGATTTTTACGCTGTCGCCCGGATAATCGCCCCGCTGGCGCCTCCCGCCGATGCCGACTATCGGCATCTCGCTTTCTGGAAGCGCCTGCGCTACTTTTGCCGCCTGTATCTGGACAGCAGTCGCTGGCTCCGCCGCGTGGAGAACGCCTCGGCAATCGCCGAATTTAATGTTCCTTCCGCCCCGGCATTAGCTCGTTATACCGATCAGGCCGAAGCGTTATGGAACGGTATCAGAACCTTCTGCGCGCTGGTGGCGGTGGGGGCATGGGGTATCAGCACCCAATGGCAGTCCTGCGCCGCCGCCCTCACCCTGGCGGCAATTTGCTGCGTACTTTATTCGGTCTCACCCTCGCCGTTCAAATCACTGAGCCTGCTGATGCGGACGCTGATATTGCTGTCGATATTCAGCTTCGGGGTGAAATTCGGCCTGATGGTGCAGATAACCGACCTGTGGCAGTTCCTGCTGTTCCTTTTCCCGCTACTGACCACCATGCAACTGCTCAAGCTGCAAATGCCAAAGCTGGCGGGTCTGTGGGGACAATTGATTGTCTTCATGGGGTCGTTTATTTCGGTAACCAACCCGCCGGTGTACGACTTTGCCTCTTTTCTCAACGATAATCTGGGAAAAATCATCGGCGTCGGCTTTGCCTGGCTTGCTTTTGCGGTGATCAGCCCCGGCTCCGATGCGCGCAAGAGCCGCCGCCACATAAAATCGTTACGCCGTCACTTTGTCGATCAGCTGAGCCGCCGTCCGCAGCATAGCGAACACGAGTTCGAATCGCTGGTTTACCATCACATCAGTCAGTTAAGCAACAGCCAGGATGCCCTGGCGCGCCGCTGGCTGCTGCGCTGGGGCGTGGTGCTGCTTAACTGTTCGCATGTGGTCTGGCAGCTTCGCGAGTGGGAAGCCCGTTCTGACCCGCTCTCGCAGGTCCGGGATTTATGCATCAGCCTGCTTCGGGATGTCATGAGCGAACGCGGCGTCCAGCAACGTCCGCTGGCCGCAACATTGCAGGAGCTACAGCGAATTTGCGACACCCTGAACCATCACCACCAGCCGGCGGCAAAAGAGCTGGCTGCCGTGATCTGGCGGCTGTATTGCGCCTTGTCCCAGCTTGAGCAGGCACCTGCGATCGGGACGATAACCGAAAGAACTACTTAATCACCCCGCAGGCAAAACGTTCGCCGCCTCCGCCGAGGGGCTGCGGACTGTCGGACATATTGTCTCCACCGACATGGACCATCAGGGCTTTTCCCCGCACCTCAGCCAGCGTTTTAAGCCGCGGCGCCACCACCGGCTGGGTGGCTTTCCCGTCGCTGTTGACGACCAGTACCGGCAGGTCGCCCAGATGCCCGCGCCCCTCAGGCCCCTCATGTTTCCCGGTCTGCTGCGGGTCGTAATGTCCGCCGGCGGCACCGGCGGCGACGGCCTTACCGTCTTTTATCGCCGGTTGGCAGCTACCGTTAGCATGAATGTGAAAACCATGTTGACCCGGCGGTAGCGCTTTGAAATCAGGGGTAAATTCCAGCTCCTTTGCGGTCTCGCTGATTTTAACGCTGCCAATGGTCTGGCCCACGCTTTGGCTGGTAACCAGATTGAGATCCACGTTTTCGCTGGCCGCCTGCGCGCCCGCTGAGATCGCTAAAGTCAGTATTGCAAGGATACATCGTTGCATAACACCTCCAGAATGGCTCTGTCCCTGATAAGGGTAAACCAGAGACGACCATTGTGGAGGCGGTGGGAGGATTATGGTACGTCGTAACCCAGCGCGGCTTTGCGGATGCGGAACCACTGCTGACGGGACATATTCAGCTTTTCGGCTACTACGGCAGAACGCACGCGCTCGATTTTACCGGAACCGATGATTGGCAACGGCTGTGACGGCAGACGCAGGATCCACGCATAAACCACCTGCTCAATGCTCTCGGCATTCAGCTCCTGAGCCACCTGCGCCAGCTCATCGCGCAGCGGCTGGAAGCTTTCATCATTGAACAAACGCCCGCCGCCGAGGCAGGACCAGGCCATCGGCCGGATACGCAACTGCTGGAGCTGATCCAGGGTGCCATCCAGCAGCAGCGGCTGGTGTACCGGAGAGATTTCAACCTGGTTGGTGGCCAGCGTAAACGGCAGGCGCGATTGCAGCAGCGTAAACTGCGCCGGCGTAAAGTTGGAGACGCCAAAGTGGCGAACTTTACCGCTGTGATGCAGGACGAGGAAAGCTTCCGCCACCTCATCCGCATCCATTAACGGATCCGGGCGGTGGATCAGCAGCAAATCCAGATGGTCGGTCGCCAGATTGCGCAAGGACTGCTCGGCGCTTAAGACGATATGATCGCGATCGGTGATATAGTGGCCGATGGTGTTTTCGGCGCGGGCTTTAGTGGCAATGCCACATTTGCTGACGATTTCCATGCGGCTACGCAGATGCGGGGCCTGCTTCAGCGCTTCGCCAAAGGCCGCTTCGCACTGATAATTGCCGTAAATATCCGCGTGATCGACGGTAGTCACCCCCAGATCCAGGTGCTGCTCAATAAAACTGACCCGCTCGTTCACGGACATATTCCAGTCCATCAAACGCCAGTAACCCATTACAAAACGCGAAAATTCCGGCCCCTGTGGAGCCATAGCAATACGCTGAACCATAACAACGTCCTCAACAAAAAAGTGTGTTGAGTATACGCAATTTTGCCATTAAAACAGTGAAGGCTGCTGTGGTTCTTCCTCGGCCTGCGGCTTATTCGCGCGTAATTTGCGCAACAAACGCTGACGGCACAGGCGCAGCACATCCTGCTTCTGAGCATCGCTCATTGTTTGCCAGTGAAAACGCTCTTCACGGCTACGAAAGCAACCGCGACAAAACCCACGTTCATCTGACTGACAAATTCCCCGGCACGGACTCTGTACCGGGAAAAACTCCAGCTGCTCTGCCACTCCACGCCTCCGCGACTTCTCTGTGTCTTTTATTGAAGACGTTTCAACGCCATCTGGCAACTTTTGTTATTCAGTCCCCTGCCGCAGGCGACATTTTTTGTGCTTGCATTAGACCAATCGGTCTATTACAGTGAGCGCATGAACAAACATAGCGAATACGATACCCGCGAACATATTCTGGCAACCGGTGAACAGCTGTGCATGCACCGCGGTTTTACCGGAATGGGCCTGAGCGAGCTGCTGAAAATAGCGGAAGTGCCGAAAGGTTCTTTCTACCACTATTTTCGCTCTAAAGAAGCTTACGGCGTCGCGCTGCTTGAATATCACTATGCTGGCTATATGCGCCGTCTGGTTGACCATTTTGCTCACGGCGAAGGGAATTATCGCGACCGCCTGCTGGCTTACTACCAGCATACCCTGACGCAGTTTTGCCAGCAGGGCGTAATCAGCGGTTGCCTGACGGTGAAGCTCTCCGCTGAAGTGTGCGATTTGTCTGAATCCATGCGCGAAGAGATGAACAAAGGCGCCAGCCAGATTATTACTTTGCTGGGCGAAGCGCTGGAAAAGGGCCGCCGGGAAGGCTGCCTGACATTTAATGGCGATGCCTTTACCCTCTCCCAGGTGCTTTACTCCCTGTGGCTGGGAGCCAATCTGCAGGCCAAGATTACCCGCAGCGCAATGCCGCTGGAAAGCGCCCTTGCCCATGTCAGACAGATTATTGCAGCGCCTGGCGTTTAACAGGCGTTTTTATTTAACGAATTACGAGACGACCGGTCTACTCAGGAGTCATTATGTCCGAATCAAAACTGTTTTCCCCACTGAAAGTCGGTGCGATAACCGTACCTAACCGCGTATTCATGGCTCCGCTGACGCGCCTGCGCAGTATTGAACCCGGCGATATCCCGACGCCGTTAATGGCAGAGTACTATCGTCAACGTGCCAGCTCCGGACTGATCATCTCCGAAGCCACGCAGATTTCAGCCCAGGCAAAAGGCTATGCCGGCGCCCCAGGTCTGCACAGCCCGGAACAGATCGCGGCATGGCAGAAAATCACCGCCGGCGTTCACGCTGAACATGGCCGTATCGCCGTGCAGCTGTGGCATACCGGTCGTATTTCCCACAACTCTCTGCAGCCCGGCGGCGAAGCGCCGGTCGCGCCTTCTGCTATCAGTGCGGGCACCCGCACCTCCCTGCGCGATGAGCATGGTCACGCTATGCGCGCCGACACCTCGATGCCACGCGCGCTGGAGCTCGATGAAATTCCGGGGATCGTCGATGATTTCCGCCAGGCGGTAGGCAATGCCCGCGATGCCGGCTTTGATCTTGTGGAGCTGCACTCTGCGCACGGCTACCTGCTGCATCAGTTCCTGTCCCCTTCTTCTAACCAGCGTAGCGATCGCTACGGCGGCAGCGTTGAAAACCGCGCGCGTCTGGTACTGGAAGTGGTGGATGCCGTCAGCAAAGAGTGGAGCGCTGACCGTATCGGGATTCGCGTCTCGCCAATCGGTAGTTTCCAGAATGTCGATAATGGCCCGAACGAAGAAGCCGATGCGCTGTATCTGATTGAAGAACTCGCCAAACGCGGCATTGCCTATCTGCACATGTCCGAGCCGGACTGGGCCGGCGGCCAGCCGTACAGCGACGCGTTCCGTCAGAAAGTGCGAGATCGCTTCCCGGGCACGATTATCGGCGCCGGCGCCTACACGGTAGAAAAAGCCAACGAGCTGATCGGCAAAGGCTTAATCGATGCGGTGGCCTTTGGTCGTGACTATATCGCCAACCCCGATCTGGTCGCACGTCTGCAGCATAAAGCCGCGCTGAACCCGCAGCGCCCTGAAAGTTTTTACGGCGGCGGTGCGGAAGGCTATACCGATTACCCGACGTTGTAATCCCGCCGGATAAGAAAGAGCCGCGTAAGGGCCGCCTGAAATGGCGGCCTTTTTACGATATAGTGCTCAGGGGTATGAAACGCCTTGTCCGTTTTGTTACGCTATTCTGACAATTGCACATACGGTCTCTGCTAAGGGGCTGTAAACAAGGAGTATAAAAACTATGCGCTTACTTCACACCATGCTGCGCGTTGGCGACCTGCAACGTTCTATTGAGTTTTACACCAACGTGCTGGGCATGAAGCTGCTGCGTACCAGCGAAAACCCCGAGTACAAATACTCGCTGGCCTTCGTGGGCTACGGCGAGGAAAGCGAGACGGCGGTTATCGAGCTGACCTATAACTGGGGCGTTGACCAATACGACCTCGGCAGCGCTTACGGTCATATCGCGCTGAGCGTGGATAACGCCGCCGAAGCCTGCGAACGTATTCGCCAGAACGGCGGCAACGTCACCCGCGAAGCGGGCCCGGTGAAAGGCGGTACCACGGTTATCGCTTTCGTTGAAGATCCGGACGGCTACAAAATCGAACTGATTGAAGAGAAAGACGCTGGCAAAGGTCTTGGCAACTAACCTGCTTCGGGCGCTTATCGGTGCCCGCTGTTTTTCCCCTTCCTGCTGCAAGGCACGGCAAAATTTGCCATAATGCGCGCTACTTTTTTCCAGTTAAGAGAATCTGATGTCCGAGAACGTTCAACTTAATGGTCTGTGCGACCGTTTTCGTGGTTTCTACCCCGTGGTGATTGATGTAGAAACCGCCGGGTTTAATGCTAAAACCGATGCCCTGCTTGAGATAGCCGCCATTACGTTGAAAATGGATGAGCAAGGCTGGTTGATGCCGGACGAGACGTTGCATTTTCATGTTGAACCTTTCGAAGGCGCCAATCTGCAGCCTGAAGCGTTGGCCTTTAACGGCATCAATCCGCATGACCCTGAGCGCGGCGCGGTGAGCGAATACGACGCCCTGCACGCCATTTTTAAAATGGTCCGCAAGGGAATTAAGGACCACGATTGTAATCGTGCCATCATGGTGGCCCACAACGCGACGTTCGATCTCACCTTTACGATGGCCGCCGCCGAACGCGCCGGACTGAAACGTAATCCGTTTCACCCGTTCGTGACGTTTGATACCGCGGCGCTGAGCGGACTGGCGCTCGGTCAGACGGTGCTGTCCAAAGCCTGCCTGGCCGCCGGGATGGCGTTTGATGGTGCCAAGGCGCACTCTGCGTTGTACGATACCGAGCAGACGGCACAGCTGTTTTGCGAAATCGTCAACCGCTGGAAACGTCTTGGCGGCTGGCCATTACCGCTTGCCGGACAAGAAGAATAAGAGACAAAAAAAGCGACTTCACAGGAAGTCGCTTTTTTACTGGCAGCAGGCTTATTCAGCTTTCGGTTCGTCGGCCTTGTACTTTGCCGCCGTTTCTTTGATCAGCTGCTGCAGCTCGCCGCGCTGATACATTTCAATCACGATGTCGCAACCGCCAACCAGCTCGCCATCAACCCACAGCTGCGGGAAGGTCGGCCAGTTCGCATATTTCGGCAGTTCCGCGCGGATATCCGGGTTCTGCAGGATGTCAACGTAGGCAAAACGCTCGCCGCATGCAGACAGCGCCTGTACAGCCTGAGCGGAAAAACCGCAGCTTGGCAGTTTCGGAGACCCTTTCATGTACAGCAGGATCGGGTTTTCAGCGATTTGACGTTGGATTTTTTCTACAGTCGTGCTCATTGTCATGCTTCCTTAACTTCTATACGGCAGTAATTTGTCATTGTAGCGTCCTGAACGCAGGACGGATAATAACATTTTTTTCACTCATTATATTTTATCTTCTGTGCCCAGAAGTTGCCTTAAAAATATCACTTTGCCCGTGTAAAAGCGGTATCTCTTAGACTGGCCCCATAGATCACCAGACACTTCGACCCACCTTAAATTAATGACTAGTCGGGAGAATGACATCCGCACAGTGCGTTAGGCTACCGTTCGCCGCGGGAATATCTGCGACGCTGGCAGGCCTAAATAAGAGAGTCGATGAGTCTGGAGTTATAGGGGGAAATCCATCTATTCACTATTTATCAATCACTTAAGATGTCTTTTTGACCTGTTTATAGGCATCCTTATCCCGCAGGGAAATATTTGTAAATCGTCTTCACTCCGACCCCGATCACATCTGCAACCTGCTGCCGGGTAGCTCCGTTCTCCATCATCCTACGGCAGCGATCCACAACATCAGGAGTCATTACCCGCCGGCGCCCACCTGTGCGCCCCTGCGCTCTCGCCGCCAGCCCTGCACGAGTCCGCTCTACAATCAGTTCGCGCTCCATCTCCGCCAACGCGCTCATAACGTGGAAGAAGAAGCGCCCGGCTGCCGTTGATGTGTCTATCGAGTCGGTCAGGCTTCGGAAATTCACCCCACGCTGTTGCAGTTCCGATACCAATGTGATCAGGTCGCGCACGCTACGCCCCAGCCGATCAGTTTCCAGACCACCAGCACATCACCCGGGCGGAGTCGCCGCAGTGCACGCTTTAATCCCGGACGGCGGGCATTCTTCCCGTCGCTGTGTCTTCGAATATCTGTTCACATTCTGCGCGGATCAGCGAGTTTTTCTGTAAATCGAGGTTTTGATCCCCGGTGGACACCCGAGCATAGCCAATCAGCACTTTATAACTCCTTGAAATTGCTGATTGTAAAAATCTCCGACATTTCGCACAAACCCTCGTTTAGGCAAATGCTTTTTTGGAGCAAAACATGGCCTTTAATCCGTCACTGGGGAGCACGTCGCCTGCTGTGCTGCTCGATAACGCCAAACGTCTGGATGAGTTGGCCAACGGGCCCGCTGCCATTGTTCCCGATCGTGCAGGTCAACCGCTGGATCCCTGGCGCCAGATCATGGCGAAAATTGATGAGCTCAGGCAGAACCTGATCCCCCTGAGTCGTCAGTATATGACGCTGGCTGCTGCCCAGGCGGATATCACGAATATCCCTGTTCATGCTCATGCTTTTACCCGTCCTTCTTTTTTCCATATGGCCAGTGTTCTGAGCACACCTTCTGCATGCATCAGGCGCAGTTCGTCATCGACTACTGGGCTTTTCGCTGAACTTCACATTGTGCCCGGTGCCGAACCAGTAGATCGCTTCGATAACCTCGACCATGTAGCGCTTGCTGAATTGAGAGGAACGAACGACGAAGTAGACGCGGCCGCAGTTGATACCCCGGGCGTATTTCTGCTCGCACTCCGGATTTTGCATCTGGCTTACCAGTACGGTGATGAGGTCTTTCCACTCCACTGGCTCCAGTTTTTCGCCGTACCAGATAACCTGATCGCTCAGGTCTTTCAAAAGTGGCCACATGAGGCGATTCTGCTTATCGGTGCGGCTTTCTTCGCGCGCCTCGATAATCAGTGGCGATCGGTGATCGACAGGTAGAGACTGGATGAAGTTGACGACGTTACGCTTAACTTTGTCGTTGATGAGGCAGAATTTCACGCTTCACCTCCAAAGAGGTAAAGCACTGAATGTAATAAAACGCAGATGTATTTCTGCATCTGTAACTGGTTGAAAGGTATCCTGATTGTCATTTTCACTTTGAGTCCCCCTCAAAGCGCAGAAGTCACCGGAGTTGTTCAGGCTCCGACGACATGATTATGGGAAATCAATTGCAAAAAACCAGCATAAATTCTTGTAGTTATAATGAGTTAAGTCTATTCAATACCGTATTTTTTCTCAGTTACGAATTTCGGTTCTTTCCAGTTAGGGCCTTTTTCTGGAAGTGGCCTGCCTGTTTTTTTTAATTTTCCTTCGTCAAATAATCGTTGATGAGTTCGCAGTAATTCGCCATGCTCAATGACTTCAAATTTGTAATTCACGTACATCCTGTCTATGCTCGGATATGGTGTTCGTAGAGCGAAATGCAGAAGAACATCTTCCACACTTTCATTTTTATAAATACTTTCAAGATCTAGCATTACTTTCCCTCATCTGCACTTCCCCACTCGAAATTAAAAGTAAGGTAGCCATGTGCTAAGTCTATTCAATACCGTATTTTTTCTCAGCCACGAATTTAGGCTCTTCCCAGTTAGGGCCTTTTTTATATCCAGATCCGTAGGTTTTGGAAGAAAAAATCAGGCCACTACCCTCAAGTTTTTTTGTCTCTTCAATTAACTTTATGTTATATGATTCGTATTTTTCAGCAGCTTTATGCCTGCCAAAAAACCTATCTATAGACGGATATGCTATACCGTTACTTTCGAGAGAAACTAAAAATAAAATAATGTCCTTCATTGACTCATTTTTAACCATCAAATTATAATCAATCACTTCACACCTCAATTTTTATTTCTGTGAATTAAGCACATCTGGCGTATATAATAGATTCTCATCAGAAGGAAACTTACAATCCTGTAACGTTGCCGTATGAATATTATTCCATACTTCAGCGTCATTTCCTGGAACTTCACCGTCTTTAACCCCAAGATTTCGATAATGTTCTAGTTCCCTGGCTTCATGAGTATAAAAACACTTGTCTGTATCAGTGGCCTGTAACTCACCCTTCAGAATTTTTTCCAGACGTTCGATCATGACTTTATTTTCTGGTGATTCACCAAACCGACCAGCATGTGATTTCACCTCATCCAAACCCACACCGTCAATCTTAGCATCTTTCCAGTCCAGATTTTAGATCTGGGCCACCAGTTTTGTCAGTATTATAGTCACGTCCGCTATATTTACCCTTAGCGTTAGTCGGACAATAAGAACTGTTTAGCATCACATACACCGGCCCCACACCGGTTCCTGTCGCAGCCGAATGCCAGTAATTGCAAAACGAGAAAAGGTTATTTTTTGGCGTTCTGCCTGGCCATTTCGATGTAGCGCGGATCGGATGATCCGGCTGTAACCCATCTTAATCAACTACCGAGAATTTACATGCAGTTTAAAAATCAATGTGTAGCTCTTTGTCAAAACTAACTATCAACATTAAAATGTTCGCTTTTACGAATACAATTTTCGGGTGATGAATGCCAAAAATCATGTCCTGCCGGATACTGATATATACGAAGATGGAACTTTTCAACAATAGCCGTGATGTACTCAAAAATTTCTGATTGAGTATTCTCGTAATCCACCCACAGTGTTGAAGTGGTAAAGCAATAAATTTCCAGTGGAATCCCCGAGGCTGAAGGTTTTAATGTTCTCACTACAACATACATATCCTTGATAATATCAGATCGTTCAGCCAAATAGGCCATCATGTAATGGCGAAATAACGTTAGATTTGTCAGTCCATTATCTATAAACCAACTGTCCGCAATCCCCATTGCATCACGCCCATCGATTAACTTAGAGAGAGATTCACTCACACCTCGTATCGCAAGTATTGGTGCAAGTATTTCCTGAGTTAAAAAAGTAACCGAGTGCTGATCTATTGTAGTACTACGCATTATCCTTCGAGCACCAGAAGAAAACATAGCCTGCCAGTTAGTATATGTTTCTGTTAAGAAATTTTTCGTAGGTATACGTGAAATCGTATTATCCCAATTGCGTATAGTAATTGTGTGTAACGCAATATCGGTAACCTCCCCGCTCAAATTCTTATCTGGCATTTCAATCCAATCACCGAGTTGAAGTACGTCATTTGATGACAACTGGACGTTGGCTACAAGCGAAAGCAGCGTATGCTGAAATACTAGCATTAGCACAGCAGCAACAGCACCCAGACTCGAGATAATAATTGCAGGCGATTTGTTTGACATAACGGCAAGTATCATTATTGCCGCAATGATATGAACTAAAATCTTACCTATTTGTATATAACCTTTTATCGAATGATTTTTACGTTTTGTTTTTCTTAAATAAGAACCATTAACGATATCTAGCATTTCATTAAAAAAGACAGACATAAAAACGAAAAATAAGATTCCGCATACTGTATTTATGCCAGTGACCAATGACGCTGGCATATTTGGCATGAATTGTAGAACATAATATACAATAATAACAGGAACGAAGTTGGATAACTTTTCAGCAATACGTCGATCTTTTTCAAGAGGAACATCTTGTTTATGACTGGAAAAAAACACTTTCCTGACAACTTTAATTAACAGGAACTTGCACATAATATGCGCAAAAAATCCAGACACAATCAGAAGCACAATGTTAAAACCTATGGCCAATGCTGGGTTGCTCTTAATAAAATTCAAAAAATAATCCAAATACGCCATCATTCACCACCTACTTCACATGCTAAACTGTATAAGTTACAACCTATAATAAGTTGAAATAACCTTCTAACTATTTCTTATCATGGCATAATCAAGTCATGCAAGTCCACGATCTAGTTCTGAAGAAAATAAAACACTTGTAAACTGAATGGGATTAACACTCTTATGCCATCGCTGATGGTTTACAAATCAAAAGTGCCAAACTAAACTTTACGTCAGATAATGTTTTTACTCCCTTCCCAAACTTCCAAATGCGCATGCACGCCCCTCCCTTGAAATCCTCAAAATCCACTACAAAGGCTTGATTGAACATCACTTCCCTCATTACATTCAGTATAGAACTCAGACGCATAAATGTTCTAAACTATTTGAAGACTAAGTCATAGGATTCAAAGGAAGGAAATTTTCATGCTTTTACCCGAGAAATTAGCCTATACTCATTCAGCCATTAGTTTGTCGTTTGCATTGCTACTTATAAGACATTACCGAAGAGGGGACAAAGACCCATCAGTTAAGTCAAGGCTACTGATATCCTGTTTGTTGATAATGTCTGCTATAGCAGTATTAATCGGCGTTTATTGGCCGGACTATCACGCTTGAAGTAAGTTTAAGTATTTCTCTTCATCTAACGTCAGGCTTATCTCTGATATGCAACCGCGGCTCCCCATTTTTCGGCTCCGGCCATTCGCGCTGTTTGTTCACCACCAGTTTTTCGATCATCGCCCTGGTAATCTGCTCGTCAGTGATACCGGCACGGTGCTGAGCATTCCACAGCAGAAACTGCATGTCGGCCCGCTCGCTTAGGTCGCCGGGTTCGGCTGCCGCTTCTAAAGCCTCTTTCGAGAGATGCTTCAGTGGGCCAACAGGTCCTACATTCCCGAAGGTTACCTGTGACCACTCGGAATGCTCACGGCGCACCTGCTCACGTTCCGGCGCTGGCTGCGTGTTGCGATAGAGCATTCTGCGGTCGCCGCGACGCTT
This sequence comes from Raoultella sp. T31, assembly GCF_002806725.1. NCBI lineage: Bacteria > Pseudomonadati > Pseudomonadota > Gammaproteobacteria > Enterobacterales > Enterobacteriaceae > Klebsiella > Raoultella sp. T31. The sequence continues at coordinate 130,862 of NZ_PIBO01000008.1, read as the reverse complement.
CGAATCCCATTGCTCGTAAAAATCCTGGTTCACATCCTCCCAATGAAATTCGAGCTCACCCGATGCATCGGTGTGATAGAACTGACACTGATAAACCGGCTCGCTGTCCATTACGGCCTTGCGCGCAGCAACTGATGAGTATTCCGATCTTCTGCTAACTCTCTGCATTTGCATGAAGATGGCAGAAGACGAAACGGATTTATACAGTCGTCGTTCAGGGTTCAAAAATCACTGTCGAAGTCGTAAACCGGAAATGCAGCTACGTAGCCACGGCCATGAACTGCGCCCGGTGGCTCCGCCCTTTACCCGGTCAGGTTTCCTGATATCGAATTATCAATTTATTAAGCCGGCCTGATTTACATTACAGGCCGGTAATGAGGTGAACATGGCCCTTATTACCTTAAAAGAATGGAACGCCAGGCAGCCACGGCCACGCAGCCTTGAAACTGTTCGTCGATGGGTGAGAGAAAGCAAGATTTATCCTGCGCCGAAGAAAGACGGTGTGGAATATTTATTTCAGGAAACGGCTATTAAGGTTGAGCCATCAAAACCAACCGGCGGCTTGTTACGGAGAATAGTTGGTGGGAATTTCTCTGGTGAACCACCAGGCTTTCATGAGTTGCGTAGCCTGTCGGCAAGGTTGTACGGAAAACAAGCTGGAGACAGTTTTGCGCAGCATTTACTAGGGCATAAGTCTGGTATCATGACGGCAAAATATCGTGATGACAGGGGTCGGGAGTGGAACAGGATCGAGGTCGGGTAATGAATTTGTTTTGAATGATTTTGAATTGACCATTATAATGCATTGATTAAAAACGGAAATTTTCATATACACTTTAGATACAAAAGAGTATTAACTTTTCGGGTTTTTATGCTTTAGAATCGTTGGGATTTGTCATTCACCGTCAGGTATGGGTACATATCTGTCATTAATCAGGGGATTGCTCAGTGGCGCGGCTAAACAAAATCGCGATTTCGCTCTGTGCATTACTGTTTACATCTATCTCATTTACACCACTGGCGCATGCTTCAGGGCATACGCACACCTCCGCTAAGCCAAAAGCGCATGCGGCGAAAGGCACAACAGAACGCAAGAAAAAAGCCACCAGTCAGAAAACAAAGTCCACAACCAAAACCTCCAGCAAGAAAGCCTCAACGGCCACCCGCACCAGACACCCTACCCGCACGATAGAATCCAGCCAGACAGCGCTGAACCGTCACGCCGTCGGCACGAAAAAATGCGTCTTGCGTAAAGGGTATAAAAAACAGTGTGCCAAATCGATCGCGCCTGGTGCCGAGCCGGCTCCGGTTATGGCCAGCGTGCAGAGCAAATGCGTCGTGCGTAAAGGCTACAAAAAACGCTGTAAAACAGTCGCGGAAGAACCACCGCTGACGCTGGCGGATGCACATAAAGTCCGCGTACAGAAAGCGCAAACCACCGCCATGTCGAAGTTAATGGACCAGATTGGCAAACCGTATCGCTGGGGCGGAACCTCGCCGCGTACCGGTTTCGACTGCAGTGGGCTGGTGTACTACGCCTATAAGGATCTGGTAAAAATCCGCATTCCGCGCACCGCCAATGAGATGTATCACCTGCGCGATGCCCGTCCGGTCGACCGCGGCGAGTTGCAAAGCGGCGATCTGGTCTTCTTCCGCACCCGTGGGCGCGGCACTGCCGATCACGTCGGCGTTTACGTCGGCAACGGCAAGTTTATTCAGTCGCCGCGTACCGGCCGCGATATCCAGATAACCTCATTAAGCGAGGATTACTGGATTCGCCACTATGTCGGCGCGCGCCGCGTAATGACCCCCAAAACCATTCGCTGAACCTCACCTGCCGCGCCTGCGGCAGGTCAACTGTTCTCGCTATAACGCCAGGCTCATCTCATGCCAGGACATGCCGCCATGATCCGAGGCCGAAGGCCGCTCGTAGCGAGTTAGACACCACAGATCTCTGCAAAATGGATTTTTCAGTCATCACTGTATCTTTTAGCAGCAACGGCATTCAACCGGCTCTGCGGCAAGGGGATCTCCTGCCGTCCGGCTAAGGCTTAACCGGCTGCGGTTGTTAAATATACCCTTTATCATTGCAAGGCTTTTAACTCCCTTCTGCAAGTGTTAGCATTCTGATCACAATAAAAACCTGTCGCACTCGCCGCGGCGAGGGACAGTACATGCTGTTCTGGATGGTGAAACATCCTTTGAATGTGAGCTAAAAAACAAGAAGTTATAAGGAGAGTAACAATGTCGTTTGAATTACCTGCATTACCGTATGCAAAAGACGCCCTGGCGCCGCACATTTCCGCAGAAACCCTGGAATACCACTACGGTAAACATCACCAGGCCTATGTCACCAACCTCAACAACCTGATCAAAGGCACCGCGTTTGAAGGTCAATCTTTAGAAGCGATCGTCCGCTCTTCTGAAGGCGGCATCTTTAACAATGCGGCCCAGGTCTGGAACCATACTTTCTACTGGAACTGCCTCGCGCCGAATGCGGGCGGCGAACCGGAAGGTGAGCTGGCAGCCGCTATCAATCAATCCTTCGGCAGCTTTGCAGAGTTCAAAGCGAAGTTTACCGACGCGGCGGCGAAGAACTTTGGTGCCGGCTGGACATGGCTGGTTAAAAACAGCGATGGCAGCCTGAGCATTGTCTCCACCAGCAACGCTGGCACGCCGCTGACCGGCGATGCCAAACCGCTGCTGACCGTGGATGTCTGGGAACATGCCTATTACATCGACTACCGTAACGCCCGTCCTGACTACCTGGCGCACTTCTGGGCGCTGGTAAACTGGAAGTTTGTCGCGGCCAATCTGGCGGCCTAAAACGCGAACGCAGAAGGGGCAACCCTTCTGCGAATACATCGGCTATCCGACCAACGCCTCTTCCGGCTGCGAACGCCCACCAAACAGCACCAGCAGCAGCGCCACTCCGGCAATTATCGCCCCCATCACCGGCACAAAAGCATAGCCCAGTCCGCAGGAAATCACCGCGCCGCCGGCTGCCGCGCCCAGCGCATTGCCGAGATTAAACGCCCCGATATTGACTGACGAAGAGAGCCCCGGCGCTTCATGGGCCACGCGCATCACCCGCATTTGCAGCGGCGGAACCACGGCGAAGGTCGCCGCCCCCCAGACCACCATACTGATAGCGGCCCCCAGCTGCGTCTGCGCCAGCAGCGGAATCGCCAGCATGATAACCATCAGCAGCAGCAGAAAACCCTTCAGCGTCCCGGAGACGGAGCGGTCGGCGAACTTACCGCCCAGGTAGTTACCCAGCGAAAAGCCGACGCCAATCAACACCAGCATGGCGGTGACGAACAGCGGCGAGGCGCGCGTAACGGTGTGCAGCACCGGCGCAATATAGGTATAGAGGGTGAACATGGCACCGGCCCCCAGCACGGTGGTCAGCAGCGCGGAGAGCACCTGCGGACGGACCAACACGGAGAGCTCCTGTTTAACGTTCGGACGCTCGCCAGCGCTGCCTTTGGGCAACGAAAACCACAGGCTAACTATCGCCACCAGCCCCAGACCTGCCGTCGCGAGGAACGACATCCGCCAGCCGATCGTTTCGCCCAGCCATGTCGCCGCCGGAACGCCGCCAATATTCGCGATGGTCAACCCCATGAACATGGTCGCCACCGCGCTGGCCTGTTTGTGTTTGGGCACCACGCTCGCCGCCACCACCGAACCGAGGCCGAAGAAAGCCCCGTGGTTAAGGCTGGTGATAATGCGCGAAATCAGCAGCGTGGTGTAATCCGGCGCCATTGAGGAGAGGACGTTACCCAGCGTGAAGATCGCCATCAGAAAAATCAGCGCATTTCTGCGCGCGCGATGAGAGAGCAGCAAAGTCATCAGCGGCGCCCCGACCATCACGCCGATCGCATAAGCGCTGATCAGCATTCCCGCCGCCGGAATTGACACGTCGACGCCTTTGGCAATCACCGGCAGCAGCCCCATCGGGGAAAACTCCGTGGTGCCAATACCAAACGCGCCTATCGCCAGCGCTAATAAGGGGAAGTTGATTTTCATGCAATGACTCCAGCAGACCGTCATCGGCGACGGTATCTCATCAGAAGTCAAAAGCATGACATCAATCACAAAAAAACAAAAGTAAACGAAATGGCAAAAGATTTTTGCGAAATTGATAATAATGGCGGGATGTCGGGGGAAAGAGACCTCTCCCCCGGATAAATCAGTGCAGTACCGCTGTCAGGCCAGCGGCCACGATAAGACCCAGGACAATAATCGTTGTCGTCAGCGAAAACTTTAAATCTGTATCCATCAATTTTTCCCCCTGTTATCCCCACATGAAAAGTGAGCTTGCTCATTTTTGCACACTATCGCGCAAAAATCTTCCATGTTTTAGGGCGATGCACATTTTTGCTCTTCCCCTTTGCCGCAAGATCGGACAAAATCCCACGCTAATTTGAAAGCGTATCGGCCATTGACCCCTTCCTGTCGTTCTGTGTCGTTTTCCCGACGTGATGCAATGATGAAAATTGTCTTCAGGGTGTGTACAGGCAAACGTTTACGTATCGATAATCAGACGATCAGGTCAAGGTCTGGAGTGAGAAGTAATGGCAACAATTAAAGATGTAGCGAAGCGCGCAAACGTTTCCACTACAACAGTATCACATGTAATTAACAAAACCCGTTTCGTGGCGGAAGAGACCCGCAACGCCGTGTGGGCGGCGATCAAAGAACTGCACTATTCTCCAAGTGCCGTTGCTCGCAGCCTGAAGGTTAATCACACCAAATCGATCGGCCTGCTGGCCACCAGCAGCGAAGCGGCCTATTTCGCTGAGATTATTGAAGCCGTAGAAAAGAGCTGTTTCCAGAAAGGCTATACCCTGATTCTCGGCAATGCGTGGAACGATCCGGAAAAACAGCAGGCCTATCTGTCGATGATGGCGCAAAAGCGCGTCGACGGCATGCTGGTTATGTGTTCTGAATATCCGGAATCGGTGCTCAGCATGCTGGAAGAGTACCGCCATATTCCGATGGTGGTAATGGACTGGGGTGAATCCAAAGCCGACTTCACTGATTCGGTGATCGATAACGCCTTCGAAGGCGGTTACATGGCTGGTCGCTACCTGATCGAACGCGGCCACCGTGAAATCGGCGTGATCCCGGGTCCGCTGGAGCGTAACACCGGAGCCGGGCGCCTGGCGGGCTTTATGAAAGCCATGGAAGAAGCGCAGATCGCCGTTCCGGAAAACTGGATTGTTCAGGGCGACTTCGAGCCTGAATCCGGCTACCGCGCGATGCAGCAGATCCTCAGCCAGCAGCATCGCCCGACGGCAGTCTTCTGCGGCGGCGACATCATGGCAATGGGCGCCATCTGTGCTGCGGATGAGATGGGTCTGCGCGTGCCGCAGGACATTTCGCTGATCGGTTATGATAACGTGCGTAACGCCCGCTATTTCAGCCCGGCGCTGACCACCATCCATCAGCCGAAAGACTCGCTGGGGGAAGCGGCCTTCAATATGCTAATGGATCGGATCGTCAATAAGCGCGAAGAGTCCCAGTCGATTGAGGTTCACCCGCGACTGGTAGAGCGCCGCTCTGTCGTCGACGGCCCGTTCGTCGACTACCGTCGCTAATCGCCCGTGCGGCGCCGGCTACTCCGGCGCCCGCAGCCACTCCCGGTTTAACGTTTCACTGTCCCCCAGATAATCCAGCAGCCATGAGAGGGCCGGCGAGGCGTCGCTCTGCTGCCATGTCAGGCAGCATGCGGCATCCGGAAACGGGTTTTCCAGCGCCAGCGCGGTCCATTCGCCGCGGTCAATCCAGGGGCGGGCGAAATGGCTCGGCACCATGCCAACGCACAATCCCGCCGACAGGCAGGTCGCCGATGACTCCCAGTCCGGCACCACCACCCTTTTCTGGTTATCCAGTAGCCAGGTCGTGCGTTTCGGTAACGAGCGGGAGGTATCCTCCCGGACCAGCGACGGCCAGTTGCGCAACACATCATCGCTGAGCGGGCCGGTCATCTGCGCCAGCGGATGATGGCTCGCCACCACGCAATCCCAGCTCAGCATCCCCATATCGCGAAAAGCGTAGCGCCCCCCCACCGGAATCGAACGGGTGGCCCCGATAGCCAGCTCCACGCGCCCGTCGGCCAGCGCGTCCCAGACGCCGTTGAAGACCTCCTGAAAAACAATCAGCTCGACATCCGGAAAGTGACGATAGAAATCGACAATCATCTGCCGCATACGGGCCGGTTTAACGATGTTATCCACGGCTATCGACAGCTGACCGCGCCAGCCGTTGGCTATCTGCTGGCACTGCTGGCGAGTGATCTGCATTTTTTTGATAACAGAACGTCCCTCCTGTAAAAACCAGAGCCCGGCGGGGGTCAATTCGACATCGCGATGGCGGCGTTCAAAAAGCGGTACCGCCAGCCACTCTTCCAGCTGACGGACGGTATAACTGACCGCCGAAGGTACGCGGTGCAACTCCTGCGCCGCTGCGCTGAAGCTGCCGTTGCGGGCGACAGCATCAACAACTTCGAGTGAGTATTCGGACCACATATTCTGCCTGCAAAAATTTTGAATGCATGTAGCAAATATTAGCGTTTCACAAGCCAGAATGCACTCCCTACACTCTGCGGCATCCTATCTGCATCTATAAGAGAATGTTATGCAACAACCGGGGAAAGGATTTTTAGTGTGGCTGGCGGGACTCAGCGTGCTGGGTTTCCTGGCCACCGACATGTATCTGCCGGCCTTTTCGGCTATCCAGCAGGATCTCAATACCTCTGCGGCGTCGGTCAGCGCCAGCCTAAGTCTGTTCCTCGCCGGCTTCGCCATCGGGCAGCTGTTATGGGGCCCGCTCTCGGACCGCTACGGACGTAAACCGATTCTGCTGACCGGGCTGGCTATCTTCGCTATCGGCTGTCTGGGAATGCTGTGGGTACGCGATGCCACCCTGATGCTGGCGCTGCGCTTTATCCAGGCTCTCGGCGTCTGCGCGGCGGCGGTGACCTGGCAGGCGATGGTCACGGACTATTATCCCGCCCAGCGCACTAACCGTATTTTCGCCACCATCATGCCGCTGGTGGGGTTATCGCCGGCTCTGGCGCCGTTGCTCGGCAGCTGGCTGCTCGCCCATCTCGAATGGCAGGCCATTTTTGCCACTCTTTTTGCCATCGCCCTGCTGCTGATGGTCCCCGCCCTGCGCCTGAAGCCGGTCGCCAGGCCGCAGGGTGACGCCCGCGAAAAACTGACCTTTATGACGCTGCTGCGCTCACGCGAATACAGCGGCAACGTGCTGATTTACGCCGCCTGCTCCGCCAGTTTTTTTGCCTGGTTGACCGGGTCGCCGTTTATTCTCCATGAGATGGGCTACGGTCCGACCGCTATCGGTCTTAGCTATGTCCCGCAGACTATCGCTTTTTTAGTCGGTGGCTATGGATGCCGCGCGGCGCTGCAGAAATGGCAGGGCCAACAGCTGCTGCCCTGGCTACTGGTGATTTTCGCCGTCAGCGTGGCCGCAACCTGGATGGTGGGCCTGGCTGCGGACGCCTCAATTATTGCGCTGATGATTCCCTTCTGCGTGATGGCGATTGTCAATGGCGGGATTTACCCGATAGTTGTCGCCCAGGCGCTGAAGCCGTTCCCGCAGGCGACAGGTCGTGCCGCCGCGTTGCAGAACACGCTGCAGCTCGGCCTGTGCTTCCTGACCAGCCTGCTGGTCTCGGCGCTGATTGCCACGCCGCTGCTGACCACTACCAGCGTGATGCTGGTTTCTATCGTGCTGGCCGGGCTGGGCTATTTTATGCAGCGTCAGAGCGTGTGCCTGACCACGGAGTCATCGCATGCATAAATTCGTTTCAGTGATGTTACAGGTCAGTAATTAGCCTGCTAATATATTTTTATTGAAAGCCTGATCTCAGCGGCCTATACTGGTGCGGCTTCACATAAATAAAAAAATTTTTAAGATTAACGGGAGCAGGATGCATCCCGTTTCACCATGGAAGGCCTTTCGGCAAGGGTTTTCGCCCTTCCTCTGTTCTACGTCGGATAGCAGCTTCACGGATATTCCGTGAGATTTCTCACAAAGCCAAAAAAGCGTCTACGCTGTTTTAAGGTTCTGATCACTTGGGCGTGATGGAGAAGCTATGAGTTCATCGTGTATAGAAGAAGTAAGCGTACCAAACGACGACTGGTACCGAATTGCAACCGAATTACTCGGTCGCGCGGGCATTGAAGTCAATGGCCCCGCCCCCTGCGATCTGCAGATTAACAATCCGCTCTTTTTTAAACGTGTTTTGCAGGAAGGGTCGCTGGGGTTAGGTGAAAGTTATATGGACGGCTGGTGGGATTGCGAACGGCTGGATCTATTCTTCCATAAAGTACTGCGCGCCGGGCTGGAAAATCAGCTCCCGCATCATCTCAAAGATACGTTACGCGTCGCGGGCGCTCGCCTGTTTAATCTACAAAGTAAAAAGCGCGCCTGGATTGTCGGAAAAGAACATTACGACCTCGGCAACGATCTTTTCAGCCGTATGCTCGACCCCTATATGCAATATTCCTGCGCGTACTGGAAAGAGGCGCAATCGCTGGAAGAGGCGCAGGTAGCTAAATTAGATCTTATTTGCCGCAAGCTGCAGCTGGAACCGGGGATGCGGGTGCTGGATATTGGCTGCGGCTGGGGTGGGCTGGCTTACTACATGGCCAAAAATTATCACGTCAGCGTGGTCGGGGTGACCATTTCCGCCGAGCAGCAAAAAATGGCCCAGCAGCGATGCGAAGGGTTGGATGTCACCATTTTGCTGCAGGACTATCGCGACCTGCATGACCACTTTGATCGCATTGTTTCCGTCGGGATGTTTGAACACGTGGGACCTAAAAATTACGCCACCTATTTTGACGTGGTGGATCGTAATTTGAAACCTGACGGTCGTTTCTTACTGCACACCATTGGCTCCAAAAAAACGGACCTCAGCGTCGATCCGTGGATCAATAAATATATTTTCCCCAACGGTTGCCTGCCTTCGGTTCGTCATATCGCGCAAGCCAGCGAATCCCATTTTGTGATGGAAGACTGGCACAATATCGGTGCCGATTACGATACCACGCTAATGGCCTGGTACGAGCGCTTCCTGGCCAGTTGGCCCGAGATCGCCGATAACTATTCGGAACGTTTTAAACGGATGTTTAGCTATTATCTCAACGCCTGCGCGGGAGCATTTCGCGCACGCGATATTCAGCTCTGGCAGGTCGTCTTTTCTCGCGGTGTTGAAAACGGCCTTCGCGTTGCCCGCTAAAACTATCCCCCGTTAACACGGGGGATGCCTTTTCTTTCATTCTTCATCCGGCAGCAGCGCCCGATCATTCATCGCTCAGGCGCTGGGCTGCTTCTTTCGCCGCCAGCACGCGTTCCACGGTATCGACGACCGCCTGGGTTTGCGGGTCGATCTCGATATTCACCCGGTCGCCGAGTTTTTTGACGCCAAGCGTGGTGCGCTGCAGGGTTTCCGGGATCAAATGCACGCAAAAACGCGTCGGCGTCACTTCACCGACCGTCAGGCTGATCCCGTCGACGCCGATAAATCCTTTATAGAGGATATATTTCATCAGCGTCGGGTCCTGAACTTTAAACCAGATCTGGCGGTTATTTTCCGAGGTCAGGATCTTGACGATTTCCGCCGTGGTCATAATGTGACCGGACATCAGATGGCCGCCGATCTCATCGCTGAATTTCGCCGCTCGTTCCACGTTGACCACGTCCCCCACCTCTACAGCGCCGAGGTTGGTAATACGCAGCGTCTCTTTCATCAGGTCGAAACTGATGCGCGGACCGTCAATTTCGGTGACCGTCAGGCAGCAACCGTTGTGCGCCACCGATGCCCCGGTCTCGATGCCGGCGAGCATATGCTCAGGCAGCTCCACCACATGGGTGCGAAAATTGGGTTTTTCATCGATGGACACCACTTTAGCGGTCCCCTGCACAATGCCAGTAAACATGCTTTACTCCTGTAGACTTTCGTGACGGTATCATTACCGTTATACCTGTCGGGAACAATACCAGTTGGCAAAACAGGTTGCCAGCGCGCATCGTGCCCTACCATTTTTTCACTGGCTTAATGGCGCATCCTCGCTACAATAGACTGGAAATCCCTTCAGCTCTTTCTTCTTGCTGCCATTTACGGCGGCTTTTTTAGTCTCAAAATAACAACAATATAAAGGTGTTCACGTGCAGAAGTATTTTATTGAAGCGCGTCAGTTATTAGCACTGGCTATCCCGGTGATCCTCGCACAGGTCGCCCAGACCTCCATGGGCTTTGTCGATACCGTCATGGCGGGCGGCTATAGCGCCACCGACATGGCGGCCGTCGCGATTGGCACCTCAATCTGGCTCCCCGCCATTCTCTTTGGCCATGGTCTGCTGCTGGCGCTGACGCCGGTTATCGCGCAGCTAAACGGCTCCGGTCGCCGCGACCGCATTGCCCACCAGGTTCGTCAGGGATTCTGGCTGGCGGGATTGGTGTCGCTGCTGGTCATGGTGGTCCTGTGGAACGCCGGGTACATCATCAGCTCGATGCACAATATTGACCCGGCCCTCGCCGAAAAAGCGGTGGGCTACCTGCGCGCGCTGCTGTGGGGCACTCCCGGCTATCTCTTCTTCCAGGTCGCACGTAACCAGTGTGAAGGCCTTGCGAAAACTAAACCGGGGATGGTGATAGGATTTATCGGCCTGCTGGTCAATATTCCCGTGAACTATATCTTTATCTACGGCCACTTTGGCATGCCCGAACTGGGCGGCATCGGCTGCGGCGTGGCGACGGCATCCGTTTACTGGGTGATGTTCTTTTGCATGATCTCCTGGGTACGCCGCGCCCGTTCTATGCGCGATATCCGTAGCGATGAAAGCTTCAGCTGCCCGGACTTCGGCGTGCTTAAACGCCTGGCGCAGCTCGGGCTGCCGATTGCGCTGGCGCTGTTTTTCGAAGTCACCCTGTTTGCGGTCGTTGCGCTACTGGTCTCCCCGTTAGGGATTGTGGATGTCGCGGGCCATCAGATAGCCCTGAACTTCAGCTCGCTGATGTTCGTTTTACCTCTCTCGCTGGCGGCAGCGGTCACCATCCGCGTCGGCTTCCGTCTTGGACAGGGTTCGACCCTCGATGCGCAGGTGTCTGCCAGAACCGGGGTCGGCGTTGGCGTCTGCATGGCCGTCATCACGGCGATTTTCACTATTCTGATGCGTAAGCAGATTGCGCTACTGTATAACGACAGCCCGGAAGTGGTCCTGCTGGCTTCCCAGCTGATGCTGCTGGCCGCGATTTATCAGATTTCTGACTCCGTACAGGTCATTGGTAGCGGGATTTTGCGCGGATATAAAGACACGCGGTCGATCTTCTTTATCACGTTTACCGCGTACTGGGTGCTGGGGCTGCCGAGCGGCTACCTGCTGGCCTTAACGGATACGCTGGTTCCGCGTATGGGGCCTGCGGGTTTCTGGTGCGGATTTATTATCGGGCTCACCTCGGCGGCAGTGATGATGATGCTGCGGATGCGTTTCCTGCAGCGTCAACCGTCCAGCGTAATTTTGCAACGCGCGGCGCGCTAACGCCCAGCGGCACCCTGCCAACGGGGTGCCCGAACGGATTCAGCGCGGGCCCAGTGCGGCTCTTAATGCGTCGACAAAACATTTAATTTTCGTCGTTCGCCGCCGTCCGGTCGGCACCAGAACATGCATGGGCCGCGCTGGTCCTGAGTATCCGGCTAAAACCTGCACCAGACTCCCCCGCGCCACTTCGGTTTTCAACACCTCTTCCGGCCCCAGGGTAATACCGTGCCCCGCAATGGCGGCATTCATCAGCGCCTTCCAGTCATTCGCTCGCAAGCGCCCGGAGGGTTTAACCTCAAACATGGTCCCCTCTTTCTCAAATTGCCACCGGCAGGCGCTCCCTGCCGACCAGTGACCATAGACCAGACACGCATGCTGTTGAAGATCGGTCGGCGTCTGCGGCTCGCCGTGACGCAAAATATAGTCAGGTGACGCACAGGCAATCAGCCGGTATGGCAGCAGCGGCCAAGCGACCATCGAACTGTCGGCCAGCTCGCCGATACGCACGATCACCTCAAACTCCTCTTCAATCGGGTCGACAATGCGGTCGCTCAGCGTCAGCTCGACCTGGACGTCAGGGTAGCGGGCAAGATAGTCGGTAATAAAGGCCGCGAGCGCATGCGAACCAAACGTGACCGGCGCATTCACCCGGATAATGCCTGATGGGGTCGCTTTCATCTCCTGCGCCACCGCGTCCGCTTCCGCTATTTCAGCCAGTACCACGCGGCAACGTTCATAGTAGCCACGCCCGATATCGGTGAGCGTCTGTCGGCGCGTGGTGCGGGCGATTAATGAAGTGCCCAGATGCGCCTCAAGCGCGGCCACGTGTCGGGCGACCATCTGCGGCGAGAGCCGCAGTTGTGCGGCCGTGGCGGCAAACGACCCCGTCTCAGCCGCCTTTACGAAAACCCTGATACTGGTGAGCTGGTCCATGATTCACTCATTTGAGTTGTTTATCATTCCACTATCTTACGATTTATCTTCTGTACAGATGGAATTAAATTTATCGCCACACCCTGATCATTCGTAAGGAGTTGAAAATGAAGATTGGTATTATCGGTGCCGGATTCGTTGGCCGGTCTGTGGCGAAGCTGGCGCTTGCCGCCGGTCACGATGTCATGTTGAGTAACTCGCGGGGACCACAGACTCTGTTCAGCCTGGGTCCGATGATTGGTAGCCAGGTCGGCAGCGCAAATGACGCTGCCGAATTTGGTGAGGTGGTGGTCATTGCCGTGCCGCTCAGCGCCATCCACTCGCTGCCGGTCGCCGCAATTAAAGATAAACATGTCATTGATGCAGTGAATTATTATCCCGAACGTGACGGCCCGGTTGAGGCGCTGGAGTCAGGAGAAATCACTACCAGCGAATTACTCGCTCAAATCCTGCCTGCCGCCACCGTCACCAAAGCGTTTAACGCGATTCCTATGACCCAACTGGAAAGCGATGGACTGCCCGCAGGCGCGGAAAATCGTCGGGCGCTGCCGTTGGCAGGCGATAGTGAAGAAGGGAAAGCGATAGCCGCCGCGCTGTACGAGGCGTTTGGTTTTGACACCGTTGATGCCGGACCGCTGTCCGAAGGATGGCGTTTTGAACGCGGCCAGCCCGCCTATTGCGTACCAATGACCCGCCCGGTGCTGCTCACGGCGTTGTCCCGGACACCGCGTCGCTAACCGTCTCTTCCCTCCGCTGACACGTATTCCGTCGTCAGCGGAGCCTCCTGTTTTTCGCCCGCCACAGCCGTTGTACATTCCGTTACTTGCCGATACCAAACACTCACTGAAGCCTGGGAAAGAAATACTTATAGTGACTTCAACAGCCCCGCAGTGGGGTTAACTGAAGAAACAATTTCGAGGATATCAGAATGAAAAAAGTATTAGCTCTGGTCGTTGCCGCTGCTATGGGTCTGTCTTCTGCTGCTTTCGCTGCTGACGCAGTAAGCACCACTCAGGCTCCGGCTGCTGCAACTCACAGCACCACTGCCAAAACCGTGCATCATAAGAAACAGCACAAAGCCGCTGCTAAACCGGCCGCTGAACAGAAAGCTCAGGCTGCGAAAAAACACCACAAAGCCGCTGCTAAACCAGCCGCTGAGCAGAAAGCTCAGGCTGCGAAAAAACACCACAAAGCTGCAACTAAACCAGTAGCGCAGAAAGCTCAGGCTGCGAAAAAACACCACAAAGCTGCAACTAAACCAGTAGCGCAGAAAGCTCAGGCTGCGAAAAAACACCACAAAGCTGCTAAACACCACGCCGCTAAACCTGCTGCACAACCGGCTGCTTAATATTTCCGGTAAGTCAGGTTAATCATAAACCGGCGCTGCTACAGCGCCGGTTTTATTTCAGGAGGCCACTATGCTGCAGCGCTATCGTTTTGAGCTTATTCTGATCCTGTTAGTCCTCTGCGCGCTTTTTACCCTTCGCCTTATTTTCAAATAATCCCTCTGTTGCGGCACAAGCGTCTGCGACGCCTCTTGCGCCGTCCGCCTGACGAATCACCTGTTCTCTCTCCCGGCGGCTTCTCCAGGCCCCTCTTCGCCCTGCGTCAGGAACGACGCCGCAGCGCGACAAAGGCAGTTGGATAAGAAATATCCTTTATCATCAGTAAAATATAAGCAATATGCGTAAAACTTCCGCAATCGCGTGAGATCTGAAAGAAAAGTGACGTTTGCCTCTTGCCACAACCCCATCCGATCGCTAATATGCGTCCCCGTTGTCACCACAACATTGCGTTCATAGCTCAGTTGGTTAGAGCACCACCTTGACATGGTGGGGGTCGTTGGTTCGAGTCCAATTGAACGCACCATAATGCGTTTATAGCTCAGTTGGTTAGAGCACCACCTTGACATGGTGGGGGTCGTTGGTTCGAGTCCAATTGAACGCACCATAATGCGTTTATAGCTCAGTTGGTTAGAGCACCACCTTGACATGGTGGGGGTCGTTGGTTCGAGTCCAATTAAACGCACCATAATGCGTCCGTAGCTCAGTTGGTTAGAGCACCACCTTGACATGGTGGGGGTCGGTGGTTCGAGTCCACTCGGACGCACCATTCTTTATTCCGCAGACATCAGCAACAGTCTGTCGGTTATCGAACGGTGTGAAGTTTTCATACGTTCTCTTTCTGGTAAACCCCATAGAATTCCAGCCTGTTCCACGGCATTTAAGTTCATTCAGAATCGACGATGAGCGAATCGTTATTCGATACTCTTTCAGATGCTGAACTGTTCAAATCACTTTATCTCAGTAAGTCCTGGCACGTTTTAAAAGCAACTGTGAGATTGTGTCCTGATAAGGGTTGCCGGTTTTTTTGACGCCCGTGGTTTTTGCCCCCTACATCAGGTCTTTGAAATTGTTCAGGACATGTCATTTCTAAGCTGCCTGTACGGCAGTGCACGAAGTGTATTGCGGTGCGACAACTATGGCGCATTTCTAAGCTGCCTGTACGGCAGTGCACAACCGCCGACGCCGGGAACAGCCGGGGAACCATTTCTAAGCTGCCTGTACGGCAGTGCACACCACGCACGCTCTATCTGCGCCAATTATCAATTTCTAAGCTGCCTGTACGGCAGTGCACAACAGGGTCAGCACGATACCGGTAGCTTCTGCTTTCTAAGCTGCCTGTACGGCAGTGCACCTTTCCAGCGCCTCGAACAGGTCGGCCCCATTTTTCTAAGCTGCCTGTACGGCAGTGCACTATCCAAAGCACTTGCACTGATCCCCGCCCTGTTTCTAAGCTGCCTGTACGGCAGTGCACTTGGTCAGGCCCAGAATCGTGCCTGCCGCGACTTTCTAAGCTGCCTGTACGGCAGTGCACTGACATAGTATCTCCATAATTTACTGATTTCACGAGATAACCTCATATAATGACGCTTCTCCCCCTTTTTTCAGCCTGTAAAAAAATAATATTTAAAATCAAATAATTATAAATCAACATTAAAAAAGGGTCTCCGGAATCTGCCAGGGATGTACGACTCGTCAAAAAATCGCCCTGTCAAACACCAGACAAATGACTATACTTAACCATGACAAATGACAGAAAGCAGGAGATGAAAAATGAGAACATGGGTTCCCGAGCAGAAGCCTGCTGACAACGCGCTCTGGCGCTATGCCGGTTTGCCTGCAAATCGGGGAATGCGGCTGATCGAATCTCTCAATCAGGGGCTACCGGTCAGCGTACTCGATAATATTCATGAATGGACCGAGATGTCTAAAGCGGACATTCTTCGCGTAACGGGCATTAATGAGCGCAACGTTGCTCGTCGCAAAAGTGCGGGGCGAACCCTCACTCCCGATGAAAGTGAGCGGGTAGCACGCTTCGTTCGGGTGCTCGACGCCGCCGTTGATTATTTCGGCAGCAAAGATGAAGCCTGGAACTGGCTACAATCCCCGGTACGTGGGCTGGGCAATGCTGCTCCGGTCGATCTCATTGCAACTGAGACCGGCGCACTTGAGGTAACCGATTTAATTGGCCGCCTGGAGCACGGAGTGTTTGCATGATTTTTTATCGCCTGGTGATGGGGCGGTACGCCAGCGAGGCATGGAGTGGAAGCGGGGCAAACCAGTATGGCGGCCGCTGGAATCATAAGGGCCATCCTGCCGTATATGTGTCCGCGTCCATCTCGCTGGCCTCACTCGAAATACTGGTGCACGTTAAAAAAGACGCGGTGCTTAATCAGTACCAGCTTTTCAGTATCAACATTCCAGATGACCAGATTGAATATCTGGATCAACACTGGTTACCCGAAGACTGGCAGGAAAACCCGGCTCCGGTATCCACCATGGATTTAGGGACTGGCTGGTTACAGGCCACCAGCGCGCTGGCGTTAGTACTGCCCTCCTGCATCATCCCTTATGAAAACAACGCAATTCTTAACCCGTTGCATCCTGCGTTTCATCAGGCGCTCGCCTCCGTTCAGCAGTACCCTTTTGTTTTTGATACCCGTCTGGCAGAAAAAACCGCATCCTGAGAGCAGATGCGGTTTTGTGTCTCAAAACCAGGGAACGGTGGCGGTCGCGCTTAGCCCATAGGTTGAAAACAGTCCCGCAACGGGTGCCGGGAGTAAATCGCCATGACGAATAAACAGCCGGAACGATTGGCCCGAAGAGAGGCTGCGCAAATTCAGCCACGGCAAATCAGTCCGTTTTTCTTCCACCGTCGCCATGCGTTTCTGCGCCTCTTCTTCGGTTAACCACCCCTTTCTGACCGAGCGTCGTAAAAGCCGCTCCGGGCTGCTTTTTACCTGAACGCGGCTGACGCAGCGCCAGCTTGCCGCCTCCGGCACGGGCTGTACCTGCGAACACAGGCAGTAATCATTCAACCCTTTTCGCCATCCCGTTGACTCAAGTTCATTTAAGGCCCGGTGTTGGCCGTGCAGACGCAAGACAGCGCCGGGCTTGATATGATGTGACGGAAAGCTCACGCCAATATCGCCCTTTCCTCGCCGCCCCAGAGCGCGATGCAGCCTGGCAACCAGTGCCGCCATCAGCATCTCCTCGCTGAACTCCGGGTCAGGTAGCACGCGGATCTCCAGATAGTGATCCATAACAACTCCTTACTCGCTCTTCTCGCCGAACACGCCGCCGCGGATCAATACAGCCATAACGTAGTGCTGCTGCTTTTTGTCCGGCGTCTGCCCTTTGGTGACCCAGTTATCAAGGAGAGTGTAAAAATCCATTTCCTCTCTCGGCTGACGACAGGCTACGCCGCGACTGGTGACAGAACCATATGGCTCAACGGCTATCGCGCCAAGTTCGTCAGCCTCAGGATGCCAGGTATCGATAGTGCGAAGCGCATTGCCAATCTTCTGCGAGTGCATGCCCGCGATATCATCTACCTGATATAACAAGCGGCTTTTGCTGCTGTTACTGTCCAGCACCAGCTCCTGCGATGGGAAAACCTCCTGCCCTGCGCCCAGGAACACCTGTGCTTCTACATTGAGGAGGACAAATCCTTCTCCGCTGAGGCCTTTTTCAATTTCCCGGGCCAGTTCGTCGAGCGACTTATCGCTGGCAGAAAAATCACGCAAACCATATTCGTGCGCGTCAAACATCCATTCCTTGCTGCCAGTGACCTTAACAACAATTTTTTCAGCGCCTACGCGGTTACGCCATAAAAAGCGCCCGTTAGCCAGATTGGTAGCATAGCGGCGTGCCAGTTCGGCAAAACCATTTTCGCGGATATAACCATCGATCACCTGCCGAAGCGCATCCTGATAATCACGGTCGTTACACACAGAGGGGGTGGATAAATTCCCCAGCACGCGCAGAGAAAACTTAACCAGCAGGGTATCTGCTTCCGCGGAGAGCGCCGCCACATCCACCCGCTGCAGGTTCGCTTTCTGGATCTCAGCATCCAGCTTCGCCGGATCGCTGGTGAGCGCATTTTTCAGGCGGTTAGAGATTGTGCCACGCACCGCTTTTTCCTGAACACGAACGGGCTGCCACTCATTTCCCTGCCAACGCCCAGAGTACATCACCGCATCCGAGGTGGCCAGTTTACGTTCAAATGCCAGTACAGAAGCCGTTTTAACGGCAGTCGGAGCCTTTGCCATATGTCAGTCCTTATTTGAGATGTTCTGGTGCCAATGGCGCGCCCGCGCCCTGACAGTAGTAGCCTGTTTCTGTCGAGTGGTAACGCCAGAAAATATCATCCAGTGATTGGATCCGGTGCAGCCCGCACCATTCGCCAATCGCGTAAACCGCTTCCGTGAACGCAAACGGCGTCTGCGCATCGCGAGCATTAACCACTACCCCAGGGGCATAGAGTTCGGAGATCCGCTGGTACCCGGTCATGAGGGGAACCAGAAAGCCGGGCTTAGGTTTGGGAACATACTGCCACGCCGCAGGATCGCCTTCCTGAATGCCTTTATCTTCCGGGGTTTCGGCCTGTATTTTCAGCGCGGCAAAGTCGAGCCATGCATCAAGTAACGTCGCGGCAGGATCGTTTTCCAGAAGCATCTGGTGATGTTCGCAAAGCCAGCTGCTGCGATCGCGCAACGCAAAACCCGGCATCAGCTGCCACTGCAGACGATACATTTCGCGCCCGGTTGCCGGCATCGGCATGACGGAAATGCCTTCAATGGAGACGATTATCCCGCCTGCCAGCCTGAACGTCGGACACACCTGCGCCAGATAATCTGCAAGCTCACGCTGGCCGTATTCACCATTTGGGATTTCACCGTGGCATTCGAGAAGAAGCGATACCGTCAGATGCATACGCCCCTCTTCGTTAAAAGAGGCGGTTTTGGCTTCACGCGTGAGAGGGTTGCGGGTAAGGGCAAATTGAAAATCGCGGCCCGATGTATGGGCGTGGATCTGATGCTCGTGGCTGACCACTGCGCACCCGTCGATTCGCAGCCCCTGGGTTTGCGTCAGCCTGCGCGACAACGCATGCGCAAAGCCCAGGAAATGAGTGATAGCGGGAAAACCGTACGTCAGGCCAGCCACCGCATTGGCATTTTCCACTTTTATACGGCGAAGAAGGATTAGCGAACTCATTTCAGCGCCTCCTGAATGATTTTTTCCATCTCACGCAGGTTGGTGCGTAAACGTTCGCGGGTTTCCCACTCATGTTTTTCCACCGCGCCAACGTCAGGCAACGCCTTACGCAGACGCGCGTTCAGCCAGAGGGCGAAATCTTCTGCCACCTTTGCCTGCCAGTCATCTTTATCTCGCTCCAGACGAAACGCTTCGTCGGTTTTTATCCGCCACGGATCGAGCCAGAGCTGCTGGTGCGCCTTCAGTTCAGGGCAGTCGAGCGTCCAGTTTTGCCACGTCTCACGCTGGAGGTCAGACACCACATCAAACAGCAGATCGATCAGCGCGTCGATATATTCATCGCGTGCTTCACGAATACGAAAACTGGTGTAATCACCGGTTCTTGTCAGCAATGACACCAGCAACTGCAGTTTGCCGTTGGCGCGTCGATCAAACTGGCCGCCAAAAGTGAACACCGAGCGTAAATTCGTTGGTTTTTTTTCCGCCCTTTTCCACTGCGGCGGCTGGCAGGAAAGCAGCCAGGTACGCCCGCCACGGACGCTATTGAGATACGAAATATTCTGCGGCTTAGTGCCGCCAAAATGCATTTCCGCTGAATCCGGGAATAACGTGAGCGGTGTGGGGTGCCAGGTTTTCTCACGACGTGCTTTCCAGATAGCCTTAACGTCATCGCCAAATCTTAAGGCGATCATTCTCTGGTGCACAGCATGGGCAAGTGAGGTGGCAAAGAGCGGGCTTAAAAGATGATAATCGTCCCCCACAGGGAAATAGCCCTGCTTCGCCAGTTTGTGGGAAGCCGGTTCTCCCGGCGTAAATGCGCGGGAAAACCCTGAAACCCACTCAGCCAGTTCAGCGGCATCGTCGGTAAAAGCAGCCAGAGGGCTGCGATCGCCGCGCTTCAGAGAGGCAAGAAGAGAATCACCGTTTTCAATACGCATTTGCAGCAGTTTCGCCACATCCAGCGCCGCGGCGTTGCCAACCGCATCCGGTTCCAGACCTGACATCGTCGCGCTGCTCAGATAACCTTCCTGCGCCACGGCCTCGCTGAAGATACTGCTACTTTTTGAATCCCCGTGGGTAAATTTCGCCGCATGGGTCACGAGGTTAATCTGCCCGGCTCGCTTTGCTGCATCCGTCAGCCATGCTTTCGGTTCATAGCGAAGCTCCAGTTCCCGGCGTTCTGCCGCAAGCGTCGCGCTATCTGCATCACTGCGCTTTGCGGCCGCTTTATCGAATGCTTCCAGCTTTGCTTGCCGTCGTCCAGCAATATAATTTCGAAGCGCCGCTATCAAAGCCCCTTCATCCATCCCCCTCTCCTTTAGCTGATTACTTTATGGCTTTACGATTGTTATAAATGAATTGGGTAGCTTAGAAATATGACACTTAGGATTGGACTCAATCCTGTAAACTGCTGCACAAGCAGTTCGCGCCCTCTTTCAGAGGGGGCGAAACACACCCAGCACCGGGTGATATAGCCACTCTTCTGTCTCCTCTTCTTTAGCCACCCTTAGCGTTATCTCCCCAAAGCGTCGCGACACAGCAGCAAGCTCCATCTGCTTCGACTCGGCCAACGCAAGCAGCACCTGCGCATAATCCACGCCGAACCACGGCTGTACACCATCGGCGAGTGTCAAGGCCTGCCAGCGAAACCGTCCGGCTGGTTTTAACCCTCCGTTTTCCTGCATCAGGCAAAACTCGGGCTCGTCATCGTCCTCTTCCATACTCAGAAAGAAAGAGGCCTGCGGTGAAGACCGGCGAAACGGCGTGCGGCGCTGAAGTTCACCACTCCACGTCAGCGGTAGCCGCCACCAGGATGCGGCAATCGCCTCCTGTTTATCGCCCCCATCGAGCAACGCGGCGCGCAACCGGGTATGCTCCAGCGCCGCAAGTCTGTTTCCAGGTATGCCCTCAGCAATGCGTGGCACAGCATCGATCGTCCGGTAGCCCTCTTCACTGAGCAGATCATGCATATCGTGGTGAGGAAGCAGATGCTTTTCGGTTTCAAACCCCGGCCGGCAATAGGCCACCGTTTTACCCTGAAGGGCTCGCACGTTGCGTTCCAGAATCACCAGGTTCTCGCGCACAGGAACGTGCTGACGGTGGCGCTGAATACGCCCGGCAAACTGAATAAGCGAACGCATGGAGCTTGGTTCAGCGATCCCCCAATCGGCATCAAAATCCCGGCCGACTTCTAAAACAGAGGTGCCGAGCACCACAAAAAGGTGGTTTTGCTCCGGCATAGCGAGCGCCTGTTGCACTTCGGGTAACTGCCAAATCGCCTGCGGATCATGGCGGGTAAACGCACCATCCAGACGTTTTTCAATCAACGCGCGGACCGCAAGCGGGTGCTGGCTGTGATAAACGCAATAATGAATGCGGTAATTTTCTGGCGAGGGTATTTCCATTAGCGTTTGGGCTATCGCGACCAGCGGATTGATATTGGCAAGCCGGACGAGGCCAAACGAAACGGTTTTACCATTTTTATGCGTGTTGTGGTGCTGATGAAGTATCCGCATTTGCTGGTGCAGCGTGTTCGCAACCGCCGAAACAATGCCTGAATTGCCAGCTGAATGCAGCGCCACGATCGCCAGTTTCCCCAGACGAAGGCAGGGTTTTTCCGGCAAACGTTTAACGCGCTGAGTTACAAATTTGCCGTGCGCCTGACGAAACAGGGCTTCGTCTGCCACATCGTGAGACTGGGCGCCATACTCATCAAACCAGGCGCAGCAGATGTTTACCGGCCTGCCAGATACGCCACACGCTGCCTGCCAGGCTTTGCGCCCTTCCCGGTAGGCTTCAAACAGGGCTTCCGTCAATGCGGGGGGCAATGTCGCGGATGAGAGAAGCACACGTGAGCCCAGCATTCCCGCCCAGTTCACCAGACGACACAGCGCGTGCAAATCATCAATATCGAAATCATCTGGCTCATCAAGCACCAGATCGCTGGTCAGCAGACGTAGCATAGCGGGGATCTGCCTGCCGCCGCGCACGCCTTCTGTTGCAGGCATCAGATGGTCGATGGTGGTCACCAGCACCGGCGCGCTAACCAGCCGATTGAGCGCCGGTTCTTGCGCAAGCCACTGCCGGGCGATGCCGCTACCCGTGGCGCCTTCATAATGAACATAATGGTGGCAGGCGAAAAACGCCTCGTCGCTTGCGCTGTTGATATCTTCCCCGTCGTTCCCCTGGTAAAGTTCTCGCACCGCGGCAGAACCGATCACCACGGCCAGCGTATCGTCATCCAGCCCCAGGCGCGACTGCAAAGCCTGCCCGGTCTGCAACGTCAGCGTACGTAGTCCCAGCGCCACGCTGAAGCGACACCCTTCCTGCTCATCGGACAGCGCATACATAATGCGCGCATTGGCAAAGGTTTTACCGCACCCGGTAGACGCCATATTGATACCGAAAAAGCCCTGCTCGACACTTTTGTCGCGCAGGGACAAGGCCACGTCCCAGGCCTTGTTTTGCCAGAGAAAGCGTGCATCTTTCGCCCTTTCCCGGAACGTTTTATGCCGGGCAATGGCTGGCAATGTGCGCCGTAAAGTGGGAAGAGAACGCCCCAGCAGTAACGCATGATGCGCGACGCCAATATTGTGCTCGTCGAGTTTTTGTTTGAGCTGTCGGGTCTGACGGTCGCTGTTTGCCCAGGTCTGAATAGCTTCATCCTGCCATCCCGCATACGCGGGCTGAGAAGAGTAAACGTGATCGGCCAGCATCAGTGACAGACGCGCAAGGTGCAGAGTGAAGAGATTATCCAGAGAGCCATAGTGCAATAATCCCGGCAGATTCCTGATGCGCTTGCCAATCTGCCGGGCTTTCTCGCGCCATGTTTTACTTTTCAGCGGCGTACCGTGGGGGAATTTCCAGACGTTTTTAAAGTCGCGATCTTTCCATTGATGCTTGCCAGTAGATGTGTGATTAAGCGAGTTCCAGTCGGCGTTCAGTTGCCGCTCGATCCAGCCCTCGCAATACATTAACTGGGGTTGCACTGAGAGTGACTGCGGCAGCCGATGGTGCGACAACATTAGCCATCCGACCACTTTCGCCAGAGGAGGTAAGGTGCTGAGCGGGCTACACGTCCAGGTCGGCGAATCCATCTTCACTGCTTTTAGCATCTCCTTTTCGTCAGAGGCGTTGAGCTGCCCAAGCCGACCCAGCCACTGTTCATCGGTCCGTTCGCCGACGAACGCCTGAAACAGGCGAACAGAGATCCACTCATGGCGGTACGGTTGACAGACATGCTGACTTTCTCCGCGCAGCGTCTGCTGGAAGCACATCCCGGCCTTACCAAAATCGTGAAACAGCCCGGCGATAGCGGCCAGTAACGCAATACTCTCGGCACTGTTCCAGCGATGTTCCGCGCCGCTCTTTAGCACATCGAGCGTGGTACGGTTGGTGGGCGCGCGGCCCTGCGCGTTAAAACGACGAATATTACCGACAATCCACAGTAGCTCTGTTTGCCCGTTTTTTTTAAGCCAGTGACAGGCAACAGCCGTATTGCGTCGGGCAGTTTTACGCAGAAGTTTTCTGAGCGTGTTGACGCCATCAAGGGTGATCGCCGTCTGCCAGGCGGCATCTCCCGTTCGCTCAGCAAACTGGTCGATGATCCGACAGCTTTCTTCACGCGCCTTTTTCGTACAGCGGGAGATGATCAGGATATTCATGGGGCCGCCTTAGCGAGTGACAGGGAGGTCTCCTGTAGCGTGGCGATCATCACGTCCAGCGCATCGGCCTGCTGGAAAACGTTGATACAGCGCTGACGAAACATTTGATTGTCTTCCCCTTCCATCGCGGCGATAAATGCCTGCGGCAACACCAGGGCGTCTTTTATTAAATCAGCAATATCAAAGACCAGACCGCCACGGCGGGTTTTGCCATGCATCACAGCCAGACCGTGGGGAATACCGGTAACCCAGGCCGCGACAGCGGCCAGCCCGTAGGCCAGATAGTTGCCCTGATCGAGAAACCGGTTTGCCGTATCAACACCGCCGCCCCGTTTGGCACGGGTAAAGCTACCGTAACCGACCGTCTGGCTTGCCAGTTTGTAGAGCGATTTTGTTAGCTGCGCTTCCTGAAGCATCAATGAGGTATGGTCATTGGCGCTTTCCATCCCCTGCCGCGCGCGCTCAAGAATGGCCTGCAATACGTCCATATCTGACTGAAACGAGGTTTCGCGCTGCATCCGCAGCCCTGACCACTGTTTTTCAATTTGCTGTAACCGAATAAACTGAAATGTTTTTGCCGCCTGCAGCCGCTTTGCTTCGTCAAACCAGAATGACACCCAGTTTTGCAAATACCCTGTTGGACGATATTCGCTTTGCGGGCAGAGCCATGAGACATCAATATCCACTTCGTTAGCCGAATAAAGCGGCGTGCCATCCGTTCCGCAAAACCCAACTAGCACCCCGGCGCGGGCAAACTCCCGCATCGCCATTTGCGTAACAGAGGTCCCCATACCCAACATCACCGCAGTCGTATTAGCAATGGGGATGTTCCAGTAGAAAGATTCTTTGCCCTCCTGGGTGACATACTCCACCCGACCGCCGTTCACCTGTACACGACATTTTTCGAGGTAATAAATATTAGCGCGTTTAGAATGAAGAATAGTTTTTAGATCAGAGGGGGTGATCGTGTTTTCAGGCATGGCAAACCCTTTGCGCAAAATAGTAATGTCATCTGTCTATTGATGAAAACCTCTGTATGCAAATGTGACTTTCATCAAACAATCAACTCTTTGAAGAGTAATATTCCCTGCATTAATATTAATCACGTTCTTTGAGGGTTTTCTATATTTACTTTAAAAATTCTCTGAAATAGATATAAAACCGTTTATATCATTGTCAGGCAGTCAATTTGCCAGAGAACAGCTACAGTAGCGGCATAATATTGCAATTTCTGACGTAGCCATTAAATCTTACTGCCTGTATTCCAGGAGCAGAAGAAGGAGCCATTTGCTAAAGCTACATCATTCTGCTCTCCTGCTGCAGGTGGAGCGGATACAATTTCGCGCCAGCGATGATCGCTGAACCGGCAGGATTTCTCGATACCTCTTTACGCACTTCCTGACCGCAGGTAGCGCAACCACTTTATGTTCTACAAAAGTCGTTTCTGGTCACAGATGACAACATCGCAGAATCAGCGCTCACAACGCCACTTGCTGTTCGCATTCCCTTCGCCGCTGGACTATACCTTAGTCATCTTTATTCCCTGAGGAACACTCATGATGAGCAAAAAAATTCTGATGCTGGTCGGCGATTACGCTGAAGATTACGAAACCATGGTACCGTTCCAGGCATTGCAGATGATTGGCCACCAGGTTGACGCGGTTTGCCCGGATAAGAGCAAAGGCGACTATATCATGACGGCGATCCATGATTTTGACGGGGCCCAGACCTATAGCGAGAAGCCCGGACACCGCTTTGTCCTCAACGCTGATTTTGCGGCAGTAAAAGAACAGGACTATGACGCCCTGCTGATCCCCGGTGGACGAGCGCCGGAATATCTGCGCCTGAACGATGAGGTGCTCAAACTGGTACAGGCCTTCGACGCCGCGCACAAACCCATTGCCGCCGTCTGCCACGGCCCGCAACTGCTGGCCGCCGCAGGAATACTGAAAGGCCGGACCTGTAGCGCTTACCCGGCCTGCGCGCCGGAAGTGCGGCTCAGCGGCGGGCATTATGCTGAAATAGGTATCGATCAGGCGCATGTCGACGGCAACCTCGTCACCGCACCTGCGTGGCCCGCGCATCCGCAATGGCTGGCGAAATTTGCTGAGGTGTTGCAGCAGTAAAAGCTGAATGGCGGGCTGATAAAGCGAAAATGGCGGACCGTCCAGCGGTCGGTCCTCTCGAATCATCATTTTCGGCCGTGCCTGATTTTCCAGTTTGTCGTCCAGAAATGAATGGCACAATTTATTCTGATAATCAGCGAGTTAATACGTCCCAGGCTGCCTGTACGGCAGTGCACTCTGTAATGCATAGCAGTTGGCTGGTCTGGACTTTCTAAGCTGCCTGTACGGCAGTGAACCTTCGCCCATCCCACCGGTAACAGTGCCTGCATTTCTAAGCTGCCTGTACGGCAGTGAACGTCCGCATCTCGCCAAAAACCGTTAACCTCAATTTCTAAGCTGCCTGTACGGCAGTGAACGTCATGGTTATGGATTCGGCCTTCTTCAGAGATTTCTAAGCTGCCTGTACGGCAGTGAACACAAGCTGAAGATTGGCGAGGAAATCTGGATATTTCTAAGCTGCCTGTACGGCAGTGAACCCAGCAAACGACTACGTTGAAGCTACGCTCACTTTCTAAGCTGCCTGTACGGCAGTGAACACGAATCCATCTCCGTATTCAGATTTCACATTTTTCTAAGCTGCCTGTACGGCAGTGAACCATTACCGTCGAGAAGACTTTATCCGTATTCGTTTCTAAGCTGCCTGTACGGCAGTGAACTGAAATAATATCAACTCACTTCTTTGTTTTATATATAAAAAACTTCAAATTTACTCATCTCACCCTTTTTTCTAAGCTGCCATTACTCTCAATAAAAATCAATAACTTACAAAAATAACAAATAAAAAGGTCTCCGTAGTCAACTGCATAATCCTGCCTCTCTGGCAACCGTGCCCGCGATTAAACCCTCAACAACCCGCCAAATGACTAAAATGAAACATGACAAATGTCGTTATTGAGACGTGTTAGCCGCCTGGAAGGCGGGGTCTTTGCATGATTTTCTATCGTCTGGTGACCGGCCGTTACGCCAGCGAAACCTGGACGGGAAGCGGAGCCAACCAGCACGGCGGGCGCTGGAATCACCAGGGACACCCGGCAGACGCCACCCCTCCGCCGGGCTGGCCGCATTTCCGGCGCTGGCGCGGGAGTTTGCCCAGTCCGCCGACCGTTAAGCGCGCCCGTTGCATGGCCGGGGCACTGCTAGAGCGGCACTGGCAAATCTCCCCGCTGACGCCAGGCCGCAAGTTCTTCATTAAGCCAGGCGATGAATACCGCCGCTTCCGCCTTCTTTTCACTTTGCTGCGGGGTGACCAGCCAGTACGGCCAGGGATAAGGCGCAGAGCAGGCGGTGACCTGGACCAGCTCTCCGCGGTCGATAGCGCCCTGCACCAGCGAGCGCCGCTCCAGCGCGATGCCATTGCCGAGTCTAACGGCCTCCAGAACCAGATTCGAATCATTAATACAGAGTCCGCTGGCAACGATCTCTCGCTCCAGCCCGGCCTTCAGGCACCAGGCTTTCCACGACTCCATCGAAAAGATAATCTGGCTGGCCGCCACCTCCTGCGGCGTCGCGGGCAGCAAGCCGCCGTTATACTGCGGCGCGGCCACCACAATCAGCTCATCGGCGAACATATAGCGGCTTTCCAGCCCTTCCCAGTCGCCTTTCCCCATGCGAATGGCGATATCCACCGCCTCCTGCTGTAGATTGGCAACCGTCAGGCTGGCAAGCAGTCGCAAGGTAATGTGGGGATATCTGGCGCGAAAGCTACCCAGGCGCGGCAATAGCCAGTGGCTGGCAAAAGAAGGCACCGCGGCCAGGGTTAACGTTGTCGTCCGCGGCTTAACGTGGACCAGGCGAGTCGCATCGGCGATATGATTCAGCGCCTCGCGAACATGCATCGCATACAGTCGCCCCTCTTCATTAATCTGCACCCCGCGTCCGTGACGAATAAACAATCTCACGCCGAGCATCTCTTCCAGCACTTTAATTTGCTGACTGATCGCAGAATGGGTGACATGCAGCTCTTTCGCCGCCAGCGTCACGCTACCAAGCCGGGCCACGGCCTCAAAACTGCGTAAACTGGCGATCGGTGGGTAATCCGACATCAAGCAGCTCCTTGTGTTCCCGCTCCAGGAGGTCAACGTTACCATAACCCTGCGGTTTACACCGCAGGCGACAATACCGGTCAGTGATTCTGACATCTCAGGTAAGAAATGCGTAATATTCGTCATCGGCCATTTAGCGTAATGTCTCTCTGCTGCCAGGGGCGACGCGCGCCGTGATAGCCCTCCCTGGCACCTTGATTAGCCCGGAATTCTCCTTTCAGAGACAGGAAAACAGGAATCATGATGAAACTCATTGGCATGATGGACTCTCCTTACGTGAGACGCGTGGCGGTATCTCTGGCGCTGTACGGCGTCGAATTTGAACATCTGCCGCTGTCGGTATTTAGTGCCGTTGAGCCGTTCTCAAAAATCAACCCGGTGGTTAAAGCGCCTACGCTGATTCTGGATAACGCCATACGGCTGATGGACTCGACGCTGATCCTCAATTACTTCGAATCCCAGGCGGAGATGCCGCGTAAATTGCTCCCCGTCGCCGCCCCTGCACTGGCCGAAGATCTTCAGACGCTGGGATTAATTCTGGCTGCCAGCGAAAAAGCCGTACAGCATGTTTACGAGCATCGCTTACGGCCGCCAGAGAAACAGCATCAACCGTGGATCGAACGCATCACCTGGCAGTTGCTGGCGGCCTGCCGGGAATGGAACGCCGCGCTGGAAAATCGCGCGCCCAACGCCCGGCTCGATCAGGTCTCGGTCACCAGCGCCGTGGTATGGACCTTTATTCAGGCAATGATCCCCGACGTGGTTAAGGCGCATGATTTCCAGGATATTTGCGCCCATCGCGACATCGCCGAAGCCCATCCGGCCTTTCAACAGTTTCCGTTGCCGTGAGCGATATCAAGCGGAACCCTCATCGGGGGCAGCGCCCCCTTTTTTATTGCCCGGGGGGCAAGCCAGATGCAACAGCAGAGCAAATGACGCCCGGCTGGCTAGTGCCGGAGTTTTCGACCACACTTAAACCCGATGCCCTCCGCCGTACCGAAGGCGGAGATCGCTTTTCCCGCTTCACCGTCCGACAGACGGGAAACTGCAATGGAAGAACGTTTATCACGGGTGATTATGCATGAAGAAAATTGCGATTATCGGCGCCGGTCCCACCGGGATTTACACGCTGTTTTCCCTGTTAAAACATCAGCAGCCGCTGGCGGTGACGGTCTATGAGCAGGCGCGTCAGGCTGGCGTCGGCATGCCATACAGCGACGAAGAAAACTCGCGCATGATGCTGGCCAATATCGCCAGTATTGAAATCCCGCCGATCCTCTGTCGCTATATCGACTGGCTGAAGCAGCAAAGCGAGGAGCACCTGGCCCGCTATGGCGTCAGCCATGACTCGCTGCATGTACGCCAGTTTCTTCCGCGGGTCCTGCTCGGCGAGTATTTTCGCGACCAGTTTATCGGCCTGACCGCCAGGGCCAGACAACAGGGCTTCCCGCTGACGGTGCATGAATCCTGTGAGGTCACCGACCTGCAGGCCACGGCAGAAGGCGTCAGGTTATGGGCGCAAGGTGAGCCGGTGGCGGAGCATTTCGATCTCGCGGTCATCGCCACAGGCCACGTCTGGCCCGCTGAGGAGGAGTCCACCCGGACCTTCTTCCCCAGTCCGTGGTCCGGCCTGATGGATGCGCAGATCCCGGCCTGCAGAGTCGGTATCATGGGCACCTCGTTGAGCGGAATTGACGCCGCGATGGCCGTGGTGATGCAGCACGGCGAGTTTGTCGAATCCGCCGAACGACCGCTGCAGTTCAGGCTCAATCCGGCCAGCGAAGCGCTGAATATCGTCCTGATGTCGCGCGCCGGTATTTTGCCGGAGGCGGATTTTTACTGCCCGATTCCCTACGAACCGCTGGCGGTGGTGACCCCTGACGCGCTGGACAAGGCGATTGCCGCCGGTGCGAAGGGGTTGCTTGACCGCGTCTTCCGGCTGATGGCGCAGGAGATTGCCCGCGCCGATCCGCAATGGAGTGCCCGCATCGCCCTCCCGACGCTGGACGCCGACAGCTTCAGCGACGCGTGGTTTGCTGAACGGCGCAAACACGACCCGTTTCACTGGGCGCAGGCCAACCTTATGGAAGTCGAACGCAACAAGCGCGAGAAATACACCGTGGCATGGCGGTATAGCCTCCTCCGGCTGCATGAGGCCGTGCAGGAGATTGTCCCGCATCTGGATGCACGGGATAGCCAGCGCTTTCGCGCCGGGCTCGCGAGGGTGTTCATCGATAATTACGCCGCTATTCCGTCGGAATCGATCCGCCGCCTGCTGGCGCTGCGCGAAGCCGGGGTCATCCGCATTGTCGCCCTCGGCGAGGATTACCAGATGACGATTGAAGAGGACAAAACGCGGATAACCACGCGGGAAACCGGCGATACCTATGATGTTTTTATCGATGCGCGCGGACAAAAAGCGCTAAAAACCAACGATCTGCCCTTCCCGACGTTACGGGAACAGCTCCAGGCGACCGGCGACGATATCCCGGATGTGGGGGATGACTACACGTTACAAGAACCTGCGGAGGTCCGCGGTCGCGTGGCGTTTGCAGCGCTACCGTGGTTAATGCATGACCAGCCGTTTGTGCAAGGTATTACCGCCTGCGCCGGAATGGCTGAAGCCATAGCAGGCGCCATTTCCCGGCCGGCGTTTCGCCGCCGCAGGCGTTTGCCGCTGACAGAGCTGTAACGTTGTCGGGTTCAGCTCAAGGGGGCGACGGGCAGTAACCAAAGCACCGCTACACAGGGCTTCCCTGCCCTGAAGAGAGCAATTACTCGAAGTAGACGGCCGGGTTCTCGGACAGCGAGACGAAGGTTTTGGTGTTCTTGTCCAGCGCGCCGATGGCTCCGCTTTCAATATCATAAACCCAGCCGTGCAGGCGCAGCGCCTTATCACGCAGACCGACGGCAACCGACGGGTGAGTTTTGATATTGTTCAGCTGTGCGATAACGTTTTCCCGTACCATCGCATTCACTTTATCGATTTCACTGTTCCAGGTGCCTTTTTCGACCACCGCTTTTGCCGCATCGGCATAGCGCAGCCAGTGCGCCACCGCCGGCATCGGATCCAGGCACTGACAGGTCGCGACCGCACTCATCGCGCCGCAGTTGGAGTGACCGCAAATAACAATATCGGTGACGCCCAGCGCCACTACGGCATATTCGATAGTCGCAGAAACGCCGCCTGGCTCTGGCCCGAATGAGGGCACGATATTCCCCGCGTTACGAATGACAAAGAGTTGTCCAGGTTCCTGCTGGGTGACCAGTTCTGGCACCAGGCGGCTATCAGAACAGGAGATAAACAGCGCTTTGGGATTCTGGCTGGAGGCCAGGCTACGGAACAGCTCTTTACGCTGCGGGAAGATCTCTTTCTGGAAGTTGAGGAAACCCTCAATGATATGTTGCATAGCAGTGTCTCTTTTCTCGGTATGAATTATGGTATGACAAAGATCACAGTTTGTCAGTGTAGCATCGCGGCAAAGAATAGGAATCGTTATTCAAATGCAATCTGTCGGTTGCAGCGCCGATCGTTTACCGGCAGGCGGGCGAGCAATACCCGGCAGCGGCTAAGTCTACGGGGGTTAGCCATCGCGCGGGCAACGGGTCAGACGGTATAAATACGGATATCGTGCTCGCGAAACGTGTCGCGATACTCACGACTGATGTTCTCCTCCACCACCAGCACATCGATATCGCTGCTTTGCGCGACCACGAAACGGGCCACCGCCGGAATTTTATCCGAGGTCAGCCCGACGATAATTTCACTGCACTGTTTAATCACCGCTTTTTTAAATTCGCAATCGGCATAGTCAAACCCGGTCAGGCCGGATTCCGGCGCCATCGCGCAGCCGCCGATAAACCCCTGATCAAACAGCACCCCCTGCAACTGAGCCACCGCCGAGGTCCCCACGCAGCCGCCCGACGCTCGCTGAACCTGCCCGCCAAGCATCACCACGTCATACAGCGGCTTTTTGAGCAGCTCTGCGGCGATTTCCGGCGAATTGGTCACCACCGTTAACGCCAGCTCGGCAGGCAGCACCTCCGCCATCGCCAGATTGGTGGTACCGGTATCGATAAAAATGCAGCCGCCGGGCTTCACCAGTCTTGCGCATTTCTGCGCGATTCTGAGCTTTGTTGCCGCATTTTTGTCTTTCCGCTCACTGTAATCCCCGGCTTCCGGCAGGTTCATTACCGCGCCGCCGTACACCTTTTTACAGAACCCGTCTTTGCTAAGTTCATGCAGATCCCGGCGAATGGTATGCTCAGAGACGTTTAAGCGGCTGGCCAGCTCGCTACAAACCACCCGACCATTTTCCTGCAGGATCTGACAAATCAGCGCTTGTCGTTGTTGGGGGAAAGCCGCATAATCGAGCAAACCAACTCCTTAATTCATCTTAATCGAGCATCAAAGAGCATGATCATGCATCCACCCGGCTCTGTCAACCTATAGCGGGACTCGTCAGGACTGCACGCCAGGCGCTTTTTCACTCAGGCTGAAGCGGGATTTGCCGGGCCGGGTACCTTATGGCAACCGCTGGTCTGAAGGCGCCACGACCCATTCCCCATCCTCCTTGCGAAATGGCTGTTTCTGCGGCTGGGTAAGGATCTCCAGCACCACTTCCGACGGACGACAAAGGCGTGTGCCCAACGGGGTGACCACGATGGGCCGGTTAATCAGGATCGGCTGCTGCAACATACACGCGATCAGTTGTTCATCGCTAAGGGTGTCATCATCAAGCCCCAGCTGCGCGTAGGGTTCGACGTTTTTGCGCAGCAGCGCGCGCACCGTTATCCCCATCGCCGCAATCAGTGCCACTAACTCTTCCCGCGACGGCGGCGTGTCGAGATAGTAGATAATCGTCGGCTCAATACCGCTGTTGCGGATCATGGCCAGCGTATTGCGCGACGTGCCGCAATCCGGGTTGTGATAAATGAGGGTATTGCTCATATCAGGTTCTCACGACAGAGAAAAAGAGAGACGCCAGGCCAGTGCGGCCAGCGTCACCAGCAGTACCGGCAGGGTCATAACGATCCCGGTACGGAAATAGTAGCCCCAGGAGATAGCCCTGTTCTTTTGCGCCAGAACATGCAGCCAGAGCAGCGTCGCAAGGCTGCCGATGGGCGTGATTTTAGGCCCTAGATCGCAGCCAATGACGTTGGCGTAGATCATCGCCTCTTTGATCACCCCGGTTGCCGCGCTGCCATCAATGGACAGCGCCCCGACCAGTACCGTCGGCATATTATTCATCAGCGACGAGAGGAACGCCGTCAGCACCCCGGTACCGAACGTCGCCACCCACAGCCCGTTTTCCGCCAACACATTCAGCACCGCGGAGAGCGCCGCGGTTAACCCGGCATTGCGCAGACCGTAGACAACCAGATACATCCCCAGCGAAAAGACGACGATTTGCCACGGCGCGCCGCGCAGCACGTTGCCCGTATTAATGACCCGTCCCGTTTTCGCTACCGCCAGCAGCACCGCGGCTCCGGTGGCGGCAATCGCACTGACCGGGATCCCCCGCGGTTCGAGGACGAAAAAGCCGGCCAGCAGCGCCACCAGCACCACCCAGCCGGTCAGGAACGTCGGACGGTCTTTAATCGCGCTGGCCGGTTCAGGCAACAGCGCCAGATCGTAGACCGGCGGAATATCGCGGCGAAAGACCAGATGCAGCATCGCCAGGGTCGCGAGGATCGCCGCGATATCGACCGGCACCATAACCGCCGCATAGGTGCTGAAGCCCAGATGGAAAAAGTCGGCCGAAACAATATTGACCAGATTCGACACCACCAGCGGCAGGCTGGCGGTATCGGCAATAAACCCGGCGGCCATCACAAAGGCCAGCGTCGCGCGCGGGCTGAACCCCAGCGCCGACAGCATCGCGATGACGATGGGGGTCAGAATCAGCGCCGCGCCATCGTTAGCAAACAGCGCGGCCACGACGGCGCCCAGCACAATTATCCAGCTAAACAGCATCCGCCCGCGCCCGTTCCCCCAGCGGGCGACGTGCAGGGCCGCCCAGGAGAAAAAACCCGACTCGTCCAGCAGCAGGCTGATAACGATCACCGCAATAAACGCCGCCGTGGCGTTCCAGACAATATTCCACACCAGCGGAATATCGCTCAGTTGAATAACGCCGGACGCCAGCGCCAGCACCGCCCCGAGGCTCGCGCTCCAGCCGATGCCGAGTCCCTTCGGCTGCCAGATAACCAGCAGCAGTGTGAATAAGAAAATGGTCCCTGCGAGCAGCATGCTCCACCCCATCAAATATGTAATAACAGATATATTAAGCGGTCATCAGCAGGAAGACGGCGCCGCGTCAGCCAGCCAGGCGCGCACCTCATCCCGCAGGCATCGCCATGCGCTGTCGACGATCTCTGCCGCCCAGGCCGGCATATGCGGCGACAAGCGGTAGTGCACCCATTTCCCTTCCCGACGGTCAATAACCAGCCCGCTCTGGCGAAGAATCGCCATGTGACGGGATATTTTGGGCTGAGACTCCGCTGTCAGCGCGCAAATATCGCAGACGCACAGCTCACCTCGCTCTCTGAGCAACATCACGACCGTCAGGCGCGTGGCGTCGGACAAGACTTTAAAGACTTCTAGCGGATGCGGCATTTTCGGTTCCTTACGTGACATTAACACATATGCTAATTCATATATGTCAATCTGGAAATAACCGCGTGCAAAAAAAGCGCTCTCCACGGCTGATTTCCCTGCCCGCCAGCATGCATGTTTTGATTTTGAACGTGCCAACAAGCTCCCGGCAGAGCAAATTCATGCCGTTCCGCCCGCGTGTCGGAGCGACAGCCGTTAATATGGATGTTATCCGCCTCGCCAAACCAGGCCTCGCGCCACCGCTAACGGAATGTCATGGACGGCAATATTCAATTTTCCCGCCGCAGGCTGGCGGAAATGCAACAGCCTGCTGCCACCGTCGCTGCATTTGCAGCAGCCCACCGGCGCAGATAAAAACCTAATCCATTGATTTTAACCATCTAAAAAGTCGTCGCGAGCTGGCACAGGCTTTGCTATTCACATATAACACGCTGGAATTATAGGTTATTTATTTATCTATTTTTTGCATATAACCATTGAGTTAACACGAGAAATCCGTATGTCAGAACGCCAAACGCCTGTCAGCTATACCCGCATTCGCCGGATGCCTATGTCATCCGCAGCGATGAAGAAGCCATCGCCATTGCCCACGAGATAGCCCTGCTGCTGCAACCGGGAGCCGCAGAACGCGACCGCAGCGGCACGGTCGCGCCAGAGATTATCGATACCTTCTCCAACAGCGGTCTGTGGGGCATTACGGTGCCGCGCCAATGGGGCGGTGCCGAGGTTTCCGCCGCGACCCTCGCCCAGGTGATTGCCATCATCTCCGCCGCCGATCCGTCGCTCGGGCAAATCCCGCAAAACCACTACTGCCTGCTTGAGGATATTCGCCTGCAGGGCAGCCCAGAGCAGCAGGCCTTCTTTTTTGGCCTGGTGCTGCAGGGGCATCGTTTCGCCAACGCGCTCTCCGAGACCGGCGGCAAAACGGTGCTCGATATCCGCACCCGCCTGGAAAGTCGCGGTGATGGTCTGTACATCAACGGGCGCAAGGGCTATTGCACCGGATCGCTCTACGCCCACTGGATCGGCATTCTGGCGCTGGACGCCGACGATCGCGCGCAACTGGCCTTCGTGCCGCGTGACAGCGCCGGTCTGACGGTGCTCGATGACTGGGACTGCCTGGGTCAGCGCAATACCGCCAGCGGTACGGTCCTGGCGGAGAACCTGGCGGTCGCGCCGTTCCATCTTTTCCCGACGTGGAAATCTTATGCCGTGCCGACGCTCGCCGGCCCCTTCGCCCAGCTCACCACCGCTGCGATTGATGCCGGGATCGCCCGCGCGGCTCTCAATGATACGGTCGCGTTCGTGCGCCAGTTCGCCCGCCCGTGGATTGATGCCGGCGTCGAACGGGCCAGCGACGATCCGCTCACCATCTACCATATCGG
The DNA here is from genome assembly GCF_002806725.1 of Raoultella sp. T31. NCBI lineage: Bacteria > Pseudomonadati > Pseudomonadota > Gammaproteobacteria > Enterobacterales > Enterobacteriaceae > Klebsiella > Raoultella sp. T31. The sequence continues at coordinate 94,956 of NZ_PIBO01000008.1, read as the reverse complement.
GCAGATCGATAGCCGACTGGCCGCCTCCGAGGCGCTGCTGGAGCAGGCGGGCAAGGTCCTCGACCGCTTCAAACATGATCTCAGCGAGGAGCATGTGGCGCAGGCCTCCATCGCCGTGGCCCGGGCCAAAGTGTTCACCACCGAAGTCGCCCTTGACGCCGCCAGCCGCCTGTTTGAACTCAGCGGCACCCGGGCGACCAGCAACCGTTACCACTTCGATCGCCACTGGCGCAATGCGCGCGTTCATCCAGCTGGTGTTTCAGGCCCCCTACAGTTCGCTTAACCCGCGGATCCGCATCGGCGAGGCGATCGGCGAAGCCATGTTGCAGCATAAGCTGTGCAGCCGGGCGGAGCTGTATGACAAGGTGATTGCGGTGATGCAGATCTGCGGCCTCGCGCCCCAGCACTACAACCGCTTTCCCCATGAGTTCTCAGGCGGTCAGCGTCAGCGGATCGGTATCGCCCGCGCGCTGATTCTCAATCCGGACTTTATCATTGCCGACGAGCCGATCTCGGCGCTGGATGTCTCTATTCAGGCGCAGATCATCAATCTGTTTTCCGATTTGCGCGACGATTTCGGCGTCACCTTTCTGTTTATCTCCCATGACCTTGGCGTAGTGGAACATCTGTGCGATGACGTGGCGGTGATGTATCTCGGACAGCTGGTGGAGACCGCCAGCCGCGATGCGCTGTTTGCCCAGCCGCGCCACCCCTACACCCAGACGCTGCTGGCCGCGGTACCGACGCTCGACCCGCACGCAGAACCCGTCGCGGTCGTACAAGGCGAGCTTCCCGATCCGTCGAATCCACCGCCCGGCTGCCGCTTTTCCTCCCGCTGTCCCCAGGCCAACGACCGCTGTCGCCGCGACATCCCCGCCCTGCGTGAGATAGCCGACGGTCACTATGTGGCCTGCCATGAGGTGGTCGCCTCCGGCTAAACCGCGAGGCCCTGCGCCTGAGGTCGTTGTCCTGCATCGCGACAAAGCAGGACCGCCCCAGGCTGTCGCCGTCGGGCCGCCCGGCGTCGGCATTATCGCTCTGTGCGGTAACGGGGCGGCGAGGGTTCATCCTGCCGTGGTTTTGCCCTATACTGACCACCGTCAAAACTGAACGAAAGTGGGTAACTCATGGAAATTGATCTCGACAATCTGGTCTTCAGCGGTCTGGAAGAGGCGCAAGAACGCAATGCCGAACGCCTTGAAGATGCTGACAAAAAAGCCGAAGCGATCGTTGCCGATGATGATTGCGGCGACGCCTGCAAAATCTGATTCCTGAACCGGCTAACCACGCCGGTTTTTTTATTCTCGCCCGTCATTCAAGTCGCAAGCGCCCCTTTCAGTGTCCCCAGCAACGCCTGCGCCGCCTTCGACAACTGCAGATGACCGGCATGGATAACCCCGATACACTTCTCAATCGGCGGGTTATCCAGCGGCAGGCATACGGCGCCCGGCGCACCGCATTTTCTCCAGCGAAATATCTCCCTGCCGCCGGTTTATTTTCGACAAAAGACAATGAGTGCGGGCTATTTATTTAATAATGCTGTATGGTTTCAGGCCATTAAATCAGCCAGGAAATCCTATGTCAGACCGGAAAGATAGCAAAAACCGCCGTAATTATCTTGTAAAATGTACCTGCCCTCATTGCTCCCAGGATTCCGAACATAGCTTCAGCCGAGTACAAAAAGGCTCCCGGCTCATTTGCCCCTATTGCCACAAACTTTTCCAGACCACAGCAAAAAATGCGGCTTAATCGCCTGATGCCAGACGCGGTTAAATTATTCTTATCGCACTGAATGAATGACGCCATCGGCCATTATTTTCTGGCAAACAGAAAACCCGCACGCTGGCGGGTTTTAAATTTATGCTGCCTGTTATTTGGGTGAAGCGGTCTACTCAGGCTGCTGCCATCTTCGCTAGCGCCGGTCACCCACGTTCAGCATACTTATCCTACGATGGAAACGTTTGTCGCCGCCGGGCCTTTCGCGCCACTGCCGACCACAAACTCGACCTTCTGCCCTTCAAACAGGGCGCGGAAATCTTCGTTTTGAATCGCAGAAAAGTGGACGAAAATATCCTTGCCGCCGTCGGCCGGCGTAATGAAGCCGAAGCCTTTATCTGCGTTAAACCATTTGACTAAACCAGTCATTTTATTCGACATTCAATATTCCTTTGTATGCGTCCTTAATCGCCAAACGGGTTTGCGCACGCAATCAACTTAACACTTAATGAAGGGACTCAAGGAAAGAGATATCAGCGATAACGCCTGGAAATGAGGACTGCTTTAGTGAACTGCTTTGGTGAACTGCTTTGGTGAACTGCTTTGGTGAACTGCTTTGGTGAACTGCTTTGGTGAACTGCTTTGGTGAACTGCTTTGGTGAACTGCTTTGGTGAACTTTTTTCTGTCTGACAAACCGACCAGACTATTAATGCACAGGGTATATTTATTAGCAAGGTTTATTTTTTCGGCGGTAAGAGTGCTCTGATAAAAAATAAAATCGATAGCTTTATTGTCCGATTAAGGTATAGTGCGACGGTACTTATTTTTACAAGGATTTTATTTGTTGCAAAAAATGACAGGCATTGTCAAAGCGTTTGATAATAAAACCGGCAAAGGCCTTATTATTCCCTCCGATGGTCGTAAAGACGTTCAGGTCCATATTTCCGCCTTATCCCCAGGTGAATCAGAAAACATTATCCCAGGTATTCGCGTTGAATTTCGCCGGGTCAACGGCCTGCGCGGTCCGACGGCGGCTAACGTCTACCTTGCATAGCCGCGCCCGCCCGCGGATGACGGCCCCGAGAGCAGACCGGGGCAGCTAAAACATCTCCAGGAAACGTTTTACCGTCCGCGAACGTTCGAATCGCCGCCAGGCAATCGCAATATCCGTCGTCACTGGCGTCCCCGCCAGCGGGTGATAGATGACGTCAGGGTGTTGAATACAGGACATCGACTGCGGCACCAGCGCAAAACCGAATCCGGCGGCGACCATGCTTAAGGAGGAGGAGAGTTGCGAAGATTGCCTCGCCTGGCGCATATCGATACCGGCGCGCAAACAGCTATTAAATACCTGCTCATACAGCCCCGGAGCCACCTCGCGCGGAAACAGAATCGGCGCGGTCTCCCGCAACTGTACCAGCGCCAGCATGGCCTCACCGGCAAGCGGGTGGTCGCGGTGAAGGGCGATAACCATCGGCTCCACATCGATAATCCGCAGGTTAAACGCTTTGCTGCTTTCGCACGGCAGGCGCACAAAGGCAATATCCAACTCCCCGTCCCCCAGCGCGCTCATCAGCGCCGCCATATTGCCCTCGACCTGGCGCAGGCTGACCGCCGGATAGCGCAGCTGAAACTGGCGCAGCAGCGCGAAAATTTGCGGATGAAAAGCATTAGAACTGGTGATGCCTAACGCCAGGCTTCCGTTCATCCCGCGGGCGATGCCTTTGGTCTTTTCCAGCGCCGCGTCGCTAAGAGCCAGGATCTGGCAGGCATCTTCATAAAACGATTCCCCCGCTTCCGTCAGCTCGATTCCCCGCGTCAGACGACGCAGCAGCGGTGTGCCGATTTCTCGCTCAAGCCGCTGAATCTGCTGACTTAATGGCGGTTGAGAAATACCGAGTTCCCGGGCGGCGCGGGTAAAATTCCGCGCCTCGGCCACGGCGACAAAATAGCGTAGATAACGAAGTTCCATATCAAAAACGTCTCAAACCAGCATGTTTTCTATATTGGAACTGAGAGCTGAATCGGGTCAACAATTATTTAATCTTTCTTATCTGTGTTGAACGAGGAAGTATCTGATGACCCATCCTTCTGCATGCACCTGCCAGCAGAGCCTGTGCGAAACCATACGCGGTTTTTCTGCCCGCCATCCTGATAGCGTTATCTATCAGACCTCTTTGATGAGCGCGCTCCTGAGCGGCGTCTATGAGGGCAATACCACCATCGCTGACCTGCTCACCCACGGCGACTTCGGTCTCGGAACCTTTAATGAACTTGACGGCGAGCTGATCGCCTTCAGCAGCGAAGTCTATCAGCTGCGTGCCGACGGCAGCGCGCGCAAAGCCCGCCCGGAGCAAAAAACGCCGTTCGCGGTGATGACCTGGTTTCGGCCGCAGTACCGCGTCAGCTTCGACCATCCGGTTAACCGCCAGCAGTTACACGAGATAATCGACCAGCAGATCCCCTCCGACAATCTGTTCTGCGCCCTGCATATCGACGGCCATTTTCGCCACGCCCATACCCGGACCGTGCCCCGTCAGACCCCGCCCTACCGGGCGATGACCGATGTTCTCGACGACCAGCCGGTATTCCGCTTCAACCAGCGCAAAGGGATACTGGTCGGTTTTCGCACCCCGCAGCATATGCAGGGGATTAACGTCGCCGGCTATCACGAGCATTTCATCACCGACGATCGCCAGGGCGGCGGCCATCTGCTGGATTACCAGCTCGATAGCGGCGTGCTGACCTTCGGCGAGATCCACAAGCTGCTGATTGACCTCCCGGCCGACAGCGCTTTTCTCCAGGCCGATTTGCATCCTGACAATCTCGACGCCGCCATCCGCGCGGTAGAAAACTAAGGAGCTTCATATGGACAATCAACGTCACGAACGCCAGTGGGCGCACGGCGCGGATATGGTAGTCAGTCAACTTGAGGCCCAGGGTGTACGCCAGGTCTTCGGTATCCCCGGCGCTAAAATAGATAAAGTCTTCGATTCGCTGCTCGACTCCAGCATCCGGATTATTCCCGTACGCCATGAAGCTAACGCCGCGTTTATGGCCGCGGCCGTCGGTCGCCTGACCGGTAAAGCGGGCGTCGCGCTGGTCACCTCCGGCCCGGGCTGTTCGAATCTGATTACCGGCATGGCCACCGCGAACAGCGAAGGCGATCCGGTGGTGGCGCTGGGCGGTGCGGTTAAGCGCGCGGACAAGGCCAAGCTGGTCCATCAAAGCATGGATACCGTGGCGATGTTCAGCCCGGTGACCAAATACGCCGTTGAGGTGACCGCCTCCGACGCACTGGCGGAAGTGGTCTCCAACGCCTTCCGCGCCGCTGAACAAGGACGCCCGGGCAGCGCCTTTATCAGCCTGCCGCAGGATGTTGTCGATCAACCCACCCACGGCGCGATTCTTCCGGCCGGCAACGCTCCGCAAATGGGCTCGGCCCCGGACGAGGCCATCGAGAAGGTCGCGCAGATGATCGCCGCCGCCAAAAACCCGGTGTTCCTGCTCGGGCTGATGGCCAGCCAGCCGGAAAACAGCCGTGCCCTGCACCAGCTGCTGGAACAGAGTCATATTCCGGTCACCAGTACCTACCAGGCCGCCGGGGCGGTCAATCAGCAGCATTTCGCGCGCTTCGCCGGGCGGGTCGGACTGTTTAACAACCAGGCCGGCGACCGCCTGCTCCACCTCGCCGACCTGATCATCTGCATCGGCTACAGCCCGGTCGAATATGAACCAGCGATGTGGAACCTCGGCAATGCGACGCTGGTGCATATCGACGTGCTGCCCGCTTATGAAGAACGTAACTACACCCCGGATATCGAGCTGGTAGGCGATATCGCCGCGACGCTGAACAAACTGACCGGGCGCATCAGCCATAAGCTGGTGTTAACCCCGCAGGCGGCGGAGATCCTCACCGATCGCCAGCATCAGCGCGAGCTGCTCGACCGCCGCGGTGCGCAGCTTAATCAATTCGCCCTCCATCCGCTGCGCATCGTGCGGGCGATGCAGGATATCGTCAACAGCGATGTCACCCTCACCGTTGACATGGGCAGCTTCCATATCTGGATCGCCCGCTACCTGTACAGCTTCCGCGCCCGCCAGGTGATGATTTCCAACGGTCAGCAGACGATGGGCGTCGCGCTGCCGTGGGCAATCGGCGCGTGGCTGGTCAATCCGCAGCGCAAAGTGGTCTCGGTCTCCGGCGATGGCGGCTTCCTGCAATCCAGCATGGAGCTGGAGACCGCCGTCCGGCTGCGGGCCAATATCCTGCACATCATCTGGGTCGACAACGGTTACAACATGGTGGCGATTCAGGAACAGAAAAAATATCAGCGCCTCTCCGGCGTGGAGTTCGGCCCGGTTGATTTCAAAGCCTACGCCGAATCCTTCGGGGCCAAAGGCTTTTCGGTGGAGAGCGCCGACGCGCTGGAACCGACGCTGCGTGCCGCCATGGACGTCGATGGCCCGGCGGTGGTCGCCATTCCGGTCGACTATCGCGATAACCCTCTGCTGATGGGACAACTCCATCTCAGCCAAATACTTTGAGTCACTACACAAAAAGGAAAGCAACATGCAAAAAGTCGCCCTTGTCACCGGCGCCGCTCAGGGCATCGGTAAAGCTATCGCGCTGCGCCTGGTGAAAGACGGATTTGCCGTGGCTATTGCCGATTACAACGATACCGCGGCGCAAGCCGTGGCCGCCGAAATCAACCAGCACGGCGGCCGGGCGCTGGCGGTGAAGGTCGATGTCTCCCGCCGCGAACAGGTTTTTGCCGCCGTCGAACAGGCGCGTAAAACGCTGGGTGGTTTCGACGTTATCGTCAACAACGCCGGCATCGCCCCTTCAACGCCGATTGAAGAGATCGACGAGGAGACCATCGATAAGGTCTATAACATCAACGTCAAAGGCGTCATCTGGGGCATTCAGGCGGCCGTCGACGCCTTTAAAAAAGAGGGCCACGGCGGGAAAATCATCAACGCCTGTTCTCAGGCCGGACACGTCGGCAATCCGGAACTGGCGGTCTACAGCTCGAGTAAATTCGCCGTGCGCGGCCTGACCCAGACCGCCGCCCGCGACCTGGCGCCGCTGGGGATCACCGTTAACGGCTTCTGCCCGGGGATCGTCAAAACTCCGATGTGGGCGGAGATCGATCGTCAGATCTCGGAAGCGGCGGGCAAACCGCTGGGCTACGGTACCGCCGAGTTCGCCAAACGCATCACCCTGGGACGACTGTCCGAGCCTGAAGATGTAGCGGCCTGCGTATCGTATCTGGCGAGCCCGGACTCCGACTATATGACCGGCCAGTCGCTGCTTATCGACGGCGGGATGGTTTTTAACTAATACCATGATGCTCTGACATGGTTTGCCCCTGCCGCGATGCAGGGGCTTTTTTATGCGCTTTTCCCGCCGCGCGGGCGATAAAGTGAGCAGACAGCGCCGACGGTTCACCGTCTGCTCAGAACCTGCCGCCTTACGCGCGCGGGAAAATCCACAGGTCGTTGGCCGGGAAGGTCAGGTGACAATGCTCCGTGTCGCGCAGCGATGAGCCATAGGCGCGAATGGCAAAATCGTCCCCCCGGGTACGGAACAGGTACTCCCAGCGGTCGCCAAGATACATACTGGTTAGCAGCGGTAGCTCCAGCATATTATCCTGGGGCGTCGCCCCAAGGCGCAGACGCTCGACGCGGATCACCGCCGTCGCCTCCTCCCCGACGCTGACCCGACCGCCCGCCATCCCCCACAGCGCCCAACTGGCTCCTTCAATCCGCGCCCGTCCGTCCATTACGGCGGTAATCTTGCCGTGCAGGCGGTTATTGCTGCCCATGAACTCGGCGGCAAACAGGGTTGCCGGATTGCCATACATCTCCTGCGGCGTCCCCTGCTGTTCAATCACGCCATTGTTGAGCAGCAGGATACGGTCGGAAATCGCCATCGCTTCGTTCTGATCGTGCGTAACCATCAGCGCCGACAGCCCCAGTTTGATAATCAGCTCGCGCAGAAACACCCGCGCCTCTTCGCGTAATTTCGCGTCAAGGTTCGACAGCGGTTCATCAAGCAGAATAACCGGCGGGTTGTAGACCAGCGCCCGGCCAATCGCCACGCGCTGCTGCTGCCCCCCCGATAGCTGATGCGGGTGCCGGTTGCCCAGATGCCCCAGCCCCAGCTGATCGAGCACCGCCTGCACCCGCTGTTTCATTTCGCCCGCGGCGACCTTACGCAGCCTGAGCGGGTAGGCGACATTCTCGAATACCGTTTTGTGCGGCCACAAGGCGTAGGACTGAAACACCAGCCCAAGATTGCGCGCCTCGGCCGGAATTTCGCTGCGCGGATTGCCGTCATAGACCGTATGTTTGCCGATGGCTATCCGCCCGCCGGTGGGTTTCTCCAGCCCGGCCACCGCGCGCAGCAAGGTGGTTTTCCCGCTGCCCGATGGCCCCAGTAGCGACACCACCTCTCCCCGCTTCAGCGTCATCGACACCCCTTTCAGCACCGGGTTGTCGCCATAGGTCAGATGCAGATTTTCTACTGATAATTCAATCATGTAATTTCACTCCAAAGCGCAGGGCGATACCCAGTCCGACCACCACCAGCAGGATATTGATAAACGAAAGCGCGGCGACAATATCGATGGCTCCCGCGGCCCACAGCGAGACCAGCATCGAACCAATGGTTTCCGTTCCCGGCGAAAGCAGATAGACGCCGGTGGAATACTCACGCTCAAAGATCAAAAACATCAGCAGCCAGGAGCCAATCAGGCCATAGCGCGACAGCGGCACCGTAACGTGGCGAGTGACCTGGCCCTGCGAGGCGCCGTTGCTGCGGGCGGCCTCCTCCAGCTCCGGCGCCACCTGGAGCAGGGTTGAGGAGATCAAGCGCAGCCCGTAGGCCATCCACACCACGGTGTAGGCCAGCCAGACGCTGAAAATGGTATTACGCAACGCCCGCAGCTGGACAATCAGATGTTCGCGCAGCCAGTCGGCCACCGGCAGCGCCGAGAGCCAGCCGTTTTTCAGCGACTGATCCAGCCACATCGGCAGGAACAGAAACACCCACAGGAACGCCAGTCCGGCCAGCAGGCCCGGCACCGCGCGCGGAACCAGCACGCTGTAGTCGAGAAAGCGCGTGACATTATCCGCTTTGCGATGCATCGCAATGCCGACAAACAGATAGCAGAGAACCGCCAGCGCGCCGCCGAAAATACCGATGGCCATGGAGTTGACGATGGCCCGCAGCAGGTTCGGCTGCTGCCAGATATTACGGAAGGTCGCCAGCGACAGTTCATCCCACAGAGAAACCCCTACCCCCCAGTTGGAAATAAACGCCCGCATGGCGACGCCAATCAGCGGCACGCCAATGGTCACGGTCAGCCAGAAGACCACCACCCCGCCAGCGACCCAGCGCCACTTGCCGAGCGGCAGCGCACGTGCCTGCGAAGCTTTGCCTTTCATGGTCACAAACCGATTGGCCGTGCGCATCAGGCGCCGCTGCAACATGACCAGCGGGATAGTGATACAGATAAGCACCACCGCCACCGCCGCCATCAGATGATAGGAGGGCGTCCCGAGCTTATTGGTGAGCTTATACAGGTAGGTGGCCAGCACCATGTTGCCTTCCGGGTCCCCCAGCACCAGCATCAGGCCAAACACTTCAAGGCCGAGGAAAAACAGCAGCACGCAGGCATAGAGAATCGACGGACGTACCATCGGCAGGCTGACCGAGGTCATCACCTGCAGCGGAGAGGCCCCCACCGTCCGCGCCGCCTCTTCGACATCCGAACCGACGCTACGCAGCGCGGACGAGATATAGAGATAGGCATGCGGAACGTGGGTCAGCCCGGCAATCACCACAATGCTGAACATCGAGTAGATATTCCACGGCACAAACCCCAACAGTTGCTCTGCCCATTGCGAGAAAAAACCGACCGGCCCGGCGGCAACCACATAGCCAAACGCCAGTACCATGGGGGAAACAAAAATCGGCACCAGAATCAGCGGTTCAATAAACCGCCGTCCGGGCAAATCAGTACGCACCATTAAGAACGCGAGGATCCCGCCCAGCGGTATCGCAATCAGTACCAGCCCCACCGCCAGAATAAAACCGGACTTCAGCGCAAGATAAAAGTCGGGGTCGGTAAAAATAAATTCAAAGGCCCCCAGACTGAATTCTTTACTGCGGGCAAAAAACGGGGCGGAAAGAAAACTCTGCACCACGATAAATAACAGCGGGATATAAATTACTAATGCCGTTATCACTACCACGATACCGCGCGGTAGCCCCTGCCATTTTCTGCGTATTACATTCATAGCGTATCCCTTTGGTCAGGCGCGGAGTACAAACCAGACGGGTGTTAACACCGGGAATACCCGGCGCGAAAAGACGGCGCATCCGATGATACGCCGCCTGGCGGCTATTATTTTGCGGCAGCGGTACGCCATTGTTTGATAAATTCCAGCCGTTTCTTCGGTTGCAGATATTCCAGCAACGTTTCATCGACCGGAATCGGTTTCAACGCGTTACCCAACATTTTGGTCATGCCGTCGATATCATTTTTGCCTTCGATATCGTTACGAATAGAGGGAATATCCGCCTGGTTGGCCAGAATGCTCTGTCCTTTCTCCGACAGCAGATAATCGAACCACAGTCTGGCGGCGTTCGGATGCGCGGATTCCTGAGAAATAAACGAGACCCGCGACAACACCAGCACATAATCTTTGGGATATGAAATTCCCAATGACGGATCGGTTTTCGCCCGCGCCTCGGCGTAGGAGCCAAGAATGTTATAGCCCAACAGATTTTCACCCGAGGAGACCCTCTCCATCATGGTGCCGGTTGAGGACTGCACGGTCAGACCGCCTTTCGCCATCCCGGCCAGATTGGCGAAATAGTTGGCGTCGGCTTTGCTGTCCTGTACCGCCAGCATGAAGCCCAGCCCCGATTTCTCAATATCGTAGGTGGTCACTTTGCCTTTGAATTTATCCGCCTGCGCGGTGACCAGTTTGGCCAGCGCGGTGTGCGAATCCGGGACATCCCCCTGCGGGATTAAGCGTTTGTTATAGATAAAAACCACCGGTTCGTAGGTGGTGCCATAGGCTTTTTGCTGCCAGACCGCCCATTTCGGTAGTTTGCTCAACTCAGGAGAGGCGTACTGTTCGGCATAATCCGTCGCCAGTTTTAGCGCCGTATCCATCGATGAACTCCAGACCACATCGCCGCTCCCGCCGCCCGCCGCCTGCTCGCTGATATAGCGGTTATAGAGTTCGGTACTGTTCATGTCGTTATATTCAACGTTGATCCCAGGGTACTGCGCCTCAAACCCTTTAATTAACGGGCCCGCGGCTTTGGTGTCCGTCGTCGAATAGATGACGACTTTGCCCTCTTTTACCCCGGCATCCACCACTTTTTGATAATCAGCCGGGTAACCCTGGGGTAATTCTGCCAGAACGGAACAGGAGAAGACTGTCGTCAGTGAAACCACTAAACCACCAATTTTACTATACATAAATCCAACCCTTAATTATCATTTATTAAACACAAATTTAACATATAGCGAGACATCAGGACGTTGCAATGACGGGCGGTGTTTTTTTCCGGCTTTTGTGACGCTGGCTTAATTTAAATAAACTGGCGGCCATCGCGGTCAAAAAAGAATAAGGCGAACAATATTTTCCCGCGCCGGGAGACGAAATATTAAGACAGCCTTAAGCGTCAGATGAGATGTTGATAAAACGGGGGCCGCCCTTCGCCCAAATTGAATGGCGGCAGGCCTGCATGGGCCTGCCGGAGGGCAATTTTCCGCCGTTTAATGACGCGGCAGGAAATAATAGTGACGGTCTGACAGAGGAAAAGATAGTCGGGCAAATTCAGGTCCGTATGCAGACGAAGCGGTAATTCGTCTGCATTATTCTCGCGGCCAGACCCGGGGAAACAGCGGCGAGACTAGCGCCTCGCCATCTTTCAGCGTCAGCTCCGGGAACGGCGGCGAGGTCACGCCGCCGCGATCGGCGAAGGTGGCGTCATCCCCGACCCAGCGAGCGGAGAAGACCCGCCGCGCACGCGCGGTCGCATTGCCCCGCGCGCCGTGCAGCGTCCGGAAATGAAAGGCGACCGCATCTCCCGGTTCCAGCGCCCAGTTGACAATATCGTAATCATCCTGACGGGCATCAATATCCGGCAGCTCTTTAAAACGGTCGTGCGCGTAGAGCTTTGAGCCGTTAAAACGGGTCGGGCTGTACTCGTCGCCCCAGCGATGGGAACCGCGGATGCAGCGCAGCGAGATTGCTTCCGCCACCGGGTCCAGCGGGATCCAGAAGCTGACGTTTTGCTGCCCGTCGACACAATAATAGGGCTGATCGTGGTGCCACGGCGTCACCGTGCTGCCGCCGGGCGGTTTCACCAGCGTATGTTCATGGAAAAATGTGGCCGTCTGCGATCGCATCAGCGCAGCGGCGATTTCCGCCGCTGGCGAATGCAGGACAAAGCGCGCAAAGTCGGGGATGCGCGACCAGTTGCAATAATCCTGGAAAAACGGGGCGGAGCCATCTTTCGGCACAACCGTACGGGCATGGCCATACTCGCTGGGGCTGGCCATCAGCTCCGCGACGCCGGCCGCCAGGCTTTCAATCCATGGCGTAAACACCCCCTTTAGCAACACGACGCCATCCGTCTGATAGCTGTCGATGGTCTGCGAATCGATATTCGGGACACGCTGATTTTGCATAGCTAATCTTCCTGTATGGAGAGATGATGCGGCTGAAAGTGACCCAGACAGGCCCGCTATTTAGCCACCGAGGATCGAACCTACACAGGTTATTTAATTACCTGTCGCGGGTAAATTATTATAAAACGAGTCGCTGAATAGAAAATGACGAGCCTTAATGCAGGAGCAGGAGAAATAAGCCTGCGGCAGTCACAGGCTTATTTATTCAACAATGCGCGGGAGTTAATTCAATACTACGGCAATAGTCCATAAACAGTTGTGTGGGCCGGGTCGGTTCATTATTGGCAAGATGCGCCATAATTAATGTCGACGCGGGCATCTCATCTTCAATATCTAACTGCACCAGCCTCTCGCCGTCATAGGTCATATCGCACAATGGCCGGGTGACTAATACCGAAAACCCCAGTCCCTGTCCCACCATACAACGCACCATTTCGATGGAGGGTGAACTGTAGGCGACTTCAGGGTGATAGCCCTTCTCTTTAAATATGGTGATAAAATAATTCTTGCTGGGCACCGCATCGAGCAAAATCATCGGTTCATGACTGAGCTCCTGCAAAGTCACACTATTTTTCTGCGCTAACGGATGGCTGGCCGGCAGCAGCGCATAGGGTTTATGCGGCGCATTCAGCATCTCTTTATTGATTGAATGGCCTAATTCCAGATCATAGACCAGCGCCAGATCGAAACGTCCGCGATGCAGACCGTGCATTAACTCATGCTGCTCACCGTCATACAGCTGCAGGGTGATATCGGGATACATTTTTTTAAACCCGGCGACCAGCTTTGGCATGTACAGCGGCGCCACGGATTCGAAGCAGCCGACGGAAATCGTCCCGGAAACCAGCTCTTTATCGGCGCGGGAGTTTTGTTCAAACTCATAGGAGAGCCGTAGCAGCTCTTTGGCCTTGTCATAAAAACGCCTGCCGCAGGAGGTCAGCGAGACGCCCTGGGCGTGATGGCGAATAAACAGCTGCTGCTCAAATGTGCTTTCAAGGTTTTTAATCGCAATCGAGATCGACGGCTGAGCAATATGAAGCTGCCGGGAGGCTTCAGCGATACTCTCGGTCTCTACAACGGTGACGAAGTATTTAAGTTGTTTGAGCGTGAATCGCGTCATGGCCCCACCCTTTACGAAATATTGTCGCGAGCGAAAACGGTATAGTTTTCTGATATGCAGCCTGCAAGCATCGTGCCATTTCCCCCTCAGCGCCACGCTTTCTTCGCCGGGCAAATGATTTATTTAGCATCCTGACGGAGTCAAAATGCTGACGCTGCCGCCGCATCCGTTTAATTGCACCAGACCGCATCACGTTGCACCAAATTAATTCTTTGCGCGCCCCAACATGGCACAATTCTGGATTTAATCGCCCGTTCCGTTATCCCCAGCGCGTAATTGTTTTTTTAATGTTTAGTTCTTGTTTCGCACTCATTGCTTTAAATTTATTGAAATTAATCCACCTGTATAGTTTTTTTAAACTTAAAGACCAAAAATTTACTAATTGCCTCGCAACGAAAACTGCCAGCATAGTGTTATTGCAAGATAAAGCCTGGCGATGCCCCATTTTTGATCATCGGTATCGCATTCATTTCCGTTAATTATGGCGAGTGAAATAACCCATGACGTTTAACTGGAACTACATGTTAAGTCTGCTCAGCGATGCAGATTTTTGGCAGGCCACCTGGACCGTGATTAAATTAAGTCTGCTGACCTGGGGTTGCAGTATTGTGCTGGGATTTGTTCTCGCCCTGGCCAAGCAGTCGCCGCGCAAACTTTTTCATCTTCCGGCGCGCTTCTATATCTGGCTGTTCCGCAGCCTGCCGCTGCTGGTGCTGCTGATATTCGTCTATAACCTGCCCCAGGCGGTGCCGTCCTCAGCGCCCTTGCTCAACGACCCGTTCTGGGCCGGCCTGCTGGCGATGGTACTCAGTGAAGCGGCCTACGTCGCCGAAATCCACCGCGGCGGCCTGCTCTCGATAGCGAAAGGCCAGAGCGAAGCCGCCCGGGCGCTGGGACTGCGCTATGCCGGTACTCAATGGCGGGTGATTATTCCCCAGGCGCTGCGCGTCGCCCTGCCCGCGCTGGCCAACGAATACATTGCCATCGTCAAGCTCAGCTCGCTGGTGTCGGTTATCTCCCTGACCGAGATTTTGATGGTCGGTCAGCGTCTTTACTCGCAGAACTTCCTGGTGATGGAGACCATGGCCGCCGTCGCCTTCTACTACGTGCTGATCGTCACCGTCTTCGACTTCCTGCTCAAACGCCTGGAGAGCTACCTCGATGTCACCCGGCGGAAAGTCACCCGCCCCATCGACAGCGAGATGCTGCGGCTGGCGACGCAAACGCGCCCGGCAATCGTGCGCAGCGTGGTCGACAACCCGCCCCCGGCGCTGCAGGCGTCAAAACTGCACAAAGCCTATAACAACGTGGAAGTGCTTGGGGCCGTCAGCCTGCAAATTCTGCCAGGCGAGGTGGTCTCGGTGATTGGCCCTTCCGGTTCCGGGAAAACCACGCTGATTCGCCTGCTCAACGGACTTGAGCAGATCGACAACGGCGAGATTCGCATCAACGGCCAGCCGTTTATTCACCTCGATCGCCAGGGGGCGCAGAAACCGCGCTTTATGGAAAACGCGCAGTACCGCCTCAACATCGGCATGGTTTTCCAGAGTTTTAACCTGTTCCCCCATCTGACGGTTCTCGGCAACCTGCTGCTGGCGCCGCGCTACCATCGGCTGGCCCCGGAAGCCGAACTGAAGCAGCAGGCCTGCGAATTGCTGCATAAGGTCGGCATGCTGGAGCACGCGTGGAAATACCCGCACCAGCTTTCCGGCGGCCAGCAGCAGCGCGTGGCCATTGCCCGGGCCCTGATGATGCGACCGCAAATCATGCTGTTTGATGAACCCACCTCGGCGCTTGACCCGGAAAAGGTCAATGAAGTGCTCCAGGTTATCGAGTCGCTGGCCCACGAAGGCATCACGATGGTCATCGTGACCCACGAAATGAACTTTGCCTTCAAAGTCTCTGACCGGATTGTGTTTATGGAAAAAGGACGCGTGGTGTGCGACGACACGCCGCAGGCGATGCGCGACGGCAACCACCCGCGCGTTGACGCCTTCCTGAAGGATGTCTCCCTGGCTTAACTCTCCGTTTGTGAAAGGAAAAATTATGATCGCGCAGTGGCAAATCGAGCAGTTTCATCAACAAGGTTTTCTGGTGGTCGAAGGGGTGCTGTCGCCTGACGACATCGCCGCCTTGCAGCAGGATTTTGACGGTTGGGTAGAAGAGAGCCGCCGCCATAGCGAGGTATGGGGCGAGACGCTGGACGGTCGCCCGCGCTTCGACCTTGAAGGGGATCACCGCGCCGATCACCCTTCTCTGCGCCGGGTCAGTTCGCCGACGGAGATTTCCGCCGCCTTCGAACATGCCGCTCTGCAATCGCGCATGGCGGCCATCGCCGCCCAGCTTATCGGCGGCAGCGGCACCCGTTTTCATCACAGCAAAATCAACTCCAAACTGCCGTTCACCGCGACGCAGGTAAAATGGCACCAGGATTTTCTGTTCACACCGCACAGCAATGACGACATCATCACCGCCCTGCTGATGGTCAGCGACGTCACGCCGGAAAACGGCCCGCTGAACGTGGTGCCGGGGAGCCATAAAGGGCCGCTGTGGTCCCACTGGCAGGACGGACGCTTTACCGGCGCGGTTGACGACGAGGTGGTGTCCGCACAGTGCCAGCAGCCCGCCGCCTGCTTTGGCCCTTCAGGCTCGGTGTGCTTTATGCATACCCGCCTGCTTCATGCCTCGAGCCCCAATGAAACCGGGCTGCCGCGGACGCTGTTTATCAGCGTCTATGCCGCCGAGGACGCCCTGCCCTTTGGCGAAAACCCGTTGCCAAGCCGGCACGCGGGCCAACTGGTGGCTGGCGTCGAGAGCGGCCTGGTGCGCAGCACCGCCAATCAGTTACGTTTGCCGCAGAAACCGCGCGGCGCCTCATTCTTCGTTCAGCAGGCCGGCCACGATCTTGCCAGCATGTAATGTCATCCCCTGGAGGTTTTTATGAAAAGATTTAATGCTCTGCTTCTTTGTACCGCTGGCGCGCTGACCTCGTTCAGCACTTTTGCGGCATTCCTGCAGCCGGGGAAAATCACCGCCGGTTCGGATATGACGTTTTATCCTTATGAATATATGGAAAACAACAAACCGGCCGGTTTTGACATTGAGTTTCTCGCCGGTCTGGCGAAAACCATCGGCCGCGAGGCGGTGAATACGGATACCCGCTTTCCTAATCTGATCCCCGGCCTGCAGGGCGGGCGGTTCGATATAACCAACTCCTCGATGTATATCACCGCCGAACGCCTGAAGGTGATTGACATGGTGCCGTACCTGAAAAGCGGCGAATCGATCCTCGCGCTTAAAGGCGCCAGCTATCAGCCGAAGACTCCGGAAGAGTTTTGCGGGCACAAAATCGGCTCGATGGGCGCCACCTCCTGGCTGGCGCAGTTGCAAAAACTGTCGGCGGACTATTGCGTCAAGAAAGGCCTGCCGCCCATTAAGCTGAGCGAGTACAGCACCGACCCGCAAACCACCCAGGCGCTGCTGTCGCGGGCGGTGGAGGCGCAGATTACCGATGCGGCGGTGGCGCGCGGCGTCGTTGAGAAGCTGGGCGAGCGGATCGTTATCTCTTCCGATACCTTAATTTACCCGGTGCTGAACGGCTTTGGCGTCAAAAAAGGCAACAGCGAAGTGAAGAGCGCCCTTGAGCAGGGGCTGAAAAAATTCAGCGCCACGCCGGAATACGCAGCGCTGCTGAAAAAATATCACTTCCAGCCGCCGACGGAAGAGGACCTGAAAACCCTGATGCCAAAAGCGGAGTAATGCCATGGCTTACTCTTGCGAAGAACAAACGCGGATCGATCTGGCGGCGACGTTTCGTATCATCGCGCATCTCGGCATGCACGAGGCGGTCGCCAACCACTTTAGCGCGGCCCTGTCGCCGGACGGCAAGAAGTTTCTGCTGAATCCGAAGTGGAAACACTTCTCGCGGATCCGCGCCAGCGACCTGCTGCTGCTGGATGCCGATGACGAAGCGACCGCACAGCGCCCGGACGTGGACGCCACCGCGTGGGCTATCCACGGTCAGATTCATCGGCGGCTGCCGCAGGCGCGGGCGGTACTGCACCTGCACCCGGTCTATACCACCAGCATCGCCTGCCTGGCGAATCCGCAGATCCTGCCTATCGATCAGAATAGCGCGCGCTATTTTAATCGCGTGGCGGTGGATACGCTGTACGGCGGGATGGCGGATACCGCCGCCGAAGGTGCGAGGCTGGCCGGGCTGCTGGCGGATAAACGCCGCCTGCTGATGGGCAACCACGGCGTGCTGGTCACCGCCGCGACCATCGGCGAAGCGTTTGACGATATCTGGACGCTGGAGCGGGCCTGCCAGATTCTGGTCACCGTCTGGTCGACCGGCCAGCCGCTGAAGGTGTTGTCCGCTGAGGTGGCAGAGAAAACGGCCGAGGACTGGGAGAAAATCGCCGATTTTTCCCGCCAGCACTTCGCCGAAATGAAGCAGATGATGATTGATGCCGATCCTTCGCTGCTGGACTAAAAAGACGCAGACTCCCGGGCGCACGCCCGGGAGAGACGCTTATTGCTGCGCCAGTCGGGTGAATACCGCCTGGCGTTCTGCGGGTTTTCGCCATCCCTGATGCCGTGTTTCGCCAGCAGCGGCTCTGCCGGCCGGTAAAAGCTGGCCGCTATCCAGATTCAACCGCCGAGTGACGATTCGCGTCTGGTATCGCGTTCTCACGATTTGCGCATCGGCTGGTCCATTTTTCACAAACCCGGCAGCCTGGAGAACCGCGGCTTCGGTTTCCTCGTTTCGCGGTTCGGCAAAATTGTCTTTGAGCCGTAAAAAAAATAAACAGCAAAAATTGCAAACCATAAAACACAAATAACCATCAAAGATAAAACAATAATTTTACTCTTGCGCATACGCGGTTATTCCCTTCGTTCGTTGGATGCCTGCGCTATAGCTTGCAATCGCTTTTATCCGGCTGTCCACTGCGTTTTTCATAATATTGCCGTTTATTCAAAGCCCCTGCGCCGCTGACAGGAAAACTGAATCGGCTCTTTTTAAATAACGGCCACAGGCGCTAATAAAATATCTCCCCTGCGATGAAGGGGTTTTATTTTATATTTAGCGGACCGTAAAATAAGTCGCTATGGATAGCGAACAGCGTTTTTCACGGTCCGATCGTCGCGACATCAGCAGCGATGAGATCTCGCACTAACGCTCTGAAGAAACGTAAAAAACCCGACTCGCCGCTGGCGTTTCTTAAGATTATTCTTATAATGAGTGGATAAAATGACCAGCTGGCCGGGATACGAAACAACCATGCCCAGACCTACGACGCTGTACGTTCCCCATATATTAAGCGCGGCGGATATTGCGCCGGAAGAGCGCTATCAGCAAATCTCGCAGAACCTCAGCTGCTATGGCATTGAGGTGGTAAATAACCGCCGTCCGGCAGAGATTATTGCCCACCATAAAACCATATCGGCTATTTCCGGCGATTATTGTAGTGCAATGGGTTCTAAAAACGAGACAATATTCGACCCGCACCGGGTGGCTGAATCTTCAATCTATATTTCTCTGCTGGTACAGGGGCATCAGCTGATCGGCGGCAGAAAAAAATCAGCCGTCGCCCGGATTAATCCCGGACAGCTCATCGTTCATCAGCGCAATGATTATTACAATTATCAATGTGATGATGTCAAACAGCTGTATATCATTCCGCATAGCGCGAAAATCAACACGTTATTTAGCGGTCAACTGACCAACCCGGTCATCACGCTGGATAATCACCCTTTAGCGTTATTTTTGAAATCGCATATGCTGCTGCTGGACGCGCAATCGGCAAATTTATCCGCACAGGAAACCGCGGTTATCGTCGATGGCCTACACCATATCGCGCTGCAGGTTCTGGCCGATGTGGCTCAGGAGAAGGGGCTGCGCTCGTCAGGAAAACTCGCGCATCTGGTCAACAGCGCGAAATCCTTTATTACGCTTAATTATCACCGACATGACCTGACTCCTGATCTGCTTTGCCGGATGCTGTGCTGCTCACGATCCAGCCTCGATCGCGCGTTTCAACAACAAGGGACTTCGGTGATGGCGGTGATGAAAGAGATACGCCTCGAGGCAGCCCGACAGCTGCTGGAAACCGATCCCCGTCTGCGGGTTGAACAGGTCTCCTGGCGCTGCGGTTTTGTCAGCCACCCGCTGTTCAGCAAGAGTTTTCGCGAGAAATACCACTCCACGCCGAAAGCCTGGCGCGACAACCATGACAACTAAAGTGAATACCCAGGCCGTCGACGGATATTAGCGATGGCGGAAAGATTTAAAGCGCATCGCTTTGCGTTCTTTTATATAACTCCATAAACAATAGATCGATAATCCCAGCAGCGAAATCGCGACGATAATAAAAAACAGAGCACTGATGTTCATTTTGGTCTTCTCTTTATCATTTTTTAGCTGGTTTTTATCATAATGATTATCAGGGCCGCGAACAGCACGCCGGGCCTCAAGCCTGTTCCCTGCCCCTCATTTCTCTTCCGCGCGCTTCGCGCGCCAACATATTGATCTTCTTCGCCCATAAGCGCAGCATGAAAGCGCAAACTTAATAAAACAACACCCTCGAATAAGTCACAGGAGCGTATCAGTGCAAACCGGATATCGTTTTCAGGCGACGGATCTGCATCAGTTCGTCAACACGCTGTTCATTGAGCTTGGCAGTTCTCCCACCGAAGCCTCCCTTGTCGCCGACCATCTGGTGGCCGCTAATCTCGCTGGCCACGACTCACACGGCGTGGGGATGATCCCGACCTATCTGCGTTCTCATGCTCAGGGTCATTTGCAGCTCAATCGCCATGCCAGCGTGATGAAGGACGCCGGTGCGGTGGCGACACTCGATGGCAACGCCGGCTTTGGTCAGGTGGTTGCCCATGAAGCAATGCAGAAAGGGATTGAGAAAGCCCGGCAACACGGCATGGCGGCGATCGCGCTGCGCAACGCGCATCACATCGGACGCATTGGTTACTGGGCCGAGCAGTGCGCGGCGGCAGGTTTCATCTCGATCCACTTCGTCAGTGTGGTGGGCGATCCGATGGTGGCTCCGTTTCGCGGCAAAGACAGTCGTTTCGGCACCAATCCGCTGTGCGTTATCTTCCCGCGAGAAGGCCAGCCTCCGCTGCTGCTCGACTACGCCACCAGCGCCATTGCCTTTGGCAAAACCCGTGTCGCCTGGCATAAAGGCGAAGCCGTCCCGCCCGGTTCACTGATTGACGCCCGAGGCGAACCGACCACCGACCCAGCGGTCATGCAGACCTCGCCATTAGGTGCCCTGCTCACCTTTGCCCAACATAAAGGCTACGCCCTCGCCACGCTGTGCGAAATCCTCGGCGGCGCCGTTTCCGGCGGCCAGACCACCCACCAGCAGAGCCTGCAGACCTGCGTTGATGCCATCTTCAACTGCATGACCACCATTATTCTCGACCCGAAAGCCTTCGACGCGCCGGACATGCAGCGCGAAACAGAAGCCTTCATCGACTGGTGTAAGCAGTCGCCTCACGACGCGCAGACGCCGATTCTGGTACCGGGCGAGTGGGAAGAGGCCAATCGTCAGGAGCGTCTGGCGCGGGGCATTCCGCTGGATGCCAGCAGCTGGCAGGCCATCTGCGAAGCGGCGCTGGCAGCCGGACTCTCCCCGCAAAAACTGGCTCCGTTCCAGCCTGAAATGCGCTAACCCATAACAGGACGCCCTATCCGGGCGTTCTGTAACGTCATCGTCATTAGTGACGACATCACGACGACACCGCTATCCCGAAAAATATTCTCCATTTATATCAATAACTTAATTTTGGCATAATTTCTGCATACCGCTCCTGTCTTCCGCTTGCATCGCGGCGAAAGGTTTCCATGACGATGGCGGGCCGGGCCCGGCCTGACCATTGATCTTCATTCACTGTTAACAGGTCTGTTACTGATGAAAAAAATCACAAGCGTTTGCCCTTATTGCGGGGCGGGTTGCAAACTCAAGCTGGTTGTCGAAAACGATAAAATTATCCGTGCGGAAGCCGCCGATGGGGTGACCAATCAGAATCAGCTGTGCCTCAAAGGGTATTACGGATGGGATTTTCTTAATGATACTCAGCTGCTCACTCCGCGGCTGAAGCAGCCGATGATTCGCTACCAGAAAGGGGGAAAACTCACCCCGGTCAGCTGGGACGAGGCGATTCGCTATACGGCCAAAAAACTCCGGGAGATCAAAGAGCAGTACGGTCCGCGTGCGATTATGACCACCGGCTCATCGCGCGGTACCGGGAATGAAACCAACTATGTGATGCAGAAATTCGCCCGGGCGGTGCTAAACACCAATAACGTCGACTGCTGCGCCCGCGTATGTCACGGTCCATCGGTGGCGGGTCTGCAGGTGGCGCTGGGTAACGGTGCGATGAGCAACTCCATCAGCGATATTGAACACTCAAAATGTCTGCTGGTCTTTGGCTACAACTGCGCCGATTCCCACCCTATCGTCGCCCGTCGGGTGATTAACGCGCGTGAAAATGGCGCGAAAATCATCGTCTGCGACCCGCGGCGAATTGAAACCGCCCGCATTGCCGATCGCCACCTGCAGCTCAACAACGGCAGCAATATGGCGCTGGTCAACGCCTTCGGCCACGTTCTGCTGGAAGAAGATCTCTATAACCATGATTACGTCGAACGCTTTACCGAAGGGCTGGAAGCCTACCGTGAGACGGTGAAAGCCTATTCGCCTGAAGCGGTGGAAGCGGTCACCGGCGTTCCGGCGCAAGAGGTGCGTCAGGCGGTGAGAATGTTTGCCGCCGCGCCGTCGGCCACGATTATGTGGGGTATGGGCGTCACGCAGTTCGGTCAGGCGGTCGATGTGGTGAAAGGGCTGGCCAGCCTGGCGCTGCTGACCGGTAACCTTGGCCGGGAACATGTCGGCGTCGGCCCGGTGCGCGGACAGAACAACGTCCAGGGAGCCTGCGACATGGGGGTGCTGCCGAATCTGTTCCCCGGCTATCAGGAGGTGACCGATGCCAACGTGCGCGCCAAATTTGCCGCGGCCTGGGGCATTGATCCGGCCATTATGGATGACAAAGTCGGCACCCGTATTACCGAAGTTCCGCATAAAGCGCTGAGCGGGGAGATCAAAGCCTACTACATCATGGGGGAAGACCCGCTGCAGACCGAAGCCGATCTGGGGCTGGTGCGTAAGGGCATTGAGGCGCTGGATTTTGTCGTGGTGCAGGATATCTTCATGACCAAAACCGCCGAAATCGCCGACGTGCTGCTACCGGCCACCTCATGGGGCGAACACGGCGGCGTCTTCACCTGCGCCGATCGCGGTTTTCAGCGCTTCGAAAAAGCGATTCCCGCGTCAGGCAACGTCAAACGCGACTGGGAAATCATCAGCCTGCTGGCCAGCGAAATGGGCTATCCGATGCATTACGACAACAACCAGCAAATCTGGGACGAAATGCGCGAACTGTGCCCGCTGTTCTACGGCGTCACCTATGAAAAAATGGGCGATATGAACCACGTGCAGTGGCCGTGTCCGACGCTGGATCATCCGGGCACACCGTGGCTATATAAGGACAATAAATTTGATACCCCGACGGGGAAAGGCCAGCTGTTTGCCGCCCCGTGGCGCGCGCCGGCTGAAACGCCGGATGCCGACTATCCGCTGGTGCTCTGCACCGTGCGCGAAGTGGGTCACTACTCATGTCGCTCGATGACCGGCAACTGCGCGGCATTGCAATCCCTTGCCGATGAGCCCGGCCGCGTGCAGATAAGCCGTGCCGACGCCGATCGGTTGGGGATCGCCGATCGGCAGCTGGTATGGGTAAGCTCGCGTCGCGGCAAAGTGATTACCCGCGCGGATGTCAGCGACCGGATCAACCACGGCGCCGTGTATATGACCTACCAGTGGTGGGTTGGCGCCTGCAATGAACTGACCCAGGACAACCTCGACCCGGTCTCGAAAACGCCGGAAACCAAATATTGCGCGGTGAAGATAGAAGCCATCAAGGATCAGCTCTGGGCAGAGCAGTTTGCCTGGCGCACCTACAGTGACATGAAAGCGCGTCTGAAGGCGGCGGTGAACGCCTGAATGCCGGGGGAGAGGCGGCGCCTCTCCCCTTTCATATTGCTGGCTGCTGGCGCTGGCGTCAGCCGACCGGCAGCAGTTTTTCCACCAGCGCCGTCCACAGCGCGACACCGTGCTCAATCAGATCGTCGTTAAAATCATAGCGGGCATTATGCAGCGGTTTCGACGGCGTTTCGCCATCGGTACCGATCCAGAAATAGGCGCCAGGGCAGGCCTCCAGCATGCAGGCAAAATCCTCCGACGCCATCGACGGCGCGATCTGCCCGCTCACCACCGCCTCTCCCAGTACCGCCACCGCCGCCTCGCGCACGTTTCGCGCCTGCGCACGATGGTTTTTGGTCACCGGATAGCCGGGATACCAGAAAATAGCCCCTTGCACATCGGAAACCGGCGGCTGCGTACTGACATAGTGCTCAATCAGCCCTTTCACCCGTTCGCGCACCGGGTTGCTCAGGCAGCGGAAGGTGCCGCGCAGCACCACTTTGTCCGGTAAAACGTTAATCGCTTCACCGCCGCTAATCTGGGTAATGCTGACCACCGCCGACTCCTGCGGCGACAGACGGCGCGAGGGGATCGTCTGCAGGGCCATAATCAACTGCGCGGCGGCGACAATCGGGTCGGCGCCGCTTTCCGGCATGGCCGCGTGGCAGCTTTTGCCGGTCAGGGTGATTTCAAAGGCGTCCAGCGAGGCCATCATCGCCCCCTCGTTAACCGCCACGTGTCCCAGCGGCAGTCCGGGCCAGTTATGCAGCGCGTAGATACCGTCCATCGGGAAGCGCGAAAATAGCCCCTCCTCGACCATTTTACGCGCGCCGCCGAGGTTCTCTTCGGCCGGCTGGAAGACAAAATGCACCGTCCCGCGAAAGCGCCGGGTGTGGGTCAGATGCGCGGCGGCGGCCAGCAGCATGGCGGTGTGGCCATCGTGGCCGCAGGCGTGCATCACGCCCGGATTGCGCGACTTATAGCTGACATCGCCCAGCTCGGTCATCGGCAGCGCGTCCATATCGGCGCGCAGGCCGATAACCGGTCCGGGGCCGTTCTCGAGGGTGGCCACCACGCCGGTCCCTGCCAGCCCGCAATGCACCTGCAGGCCAAAGGATGTCAATAATTCAGCGACGCGCCGCGAGGTTTTCTGCTCCTGATAGCCCAGCTCCGGACAGGCATGAAAATCACGACGCCAGCGGATGGCCTCGGCGATCGATGAAGGCGATACTGCCATGTGTTACTCCTTTCCTGCACAGCATCAACGCTGAACGAGTATGAAATCGGGATACATTTTATGCATGCGCCCGCCGCCGGCGGAATGCCCTCTTCGTTATATCCTTTCGCCAGCGCGCTGACAACACTACGGCGGCCCGAACGGCGCGTTTTAGCGGGCGCCCGATGCCGCGAATCAATATTAGTCGTCATTTCAACGGTGACAGCGCGCAGCCGATTAATTAATATGCAGGGTCGTCGGCACTTTGCCGGATTATCCACCTGTTGACTTCCGTTATCGGGAATAAAATGTTTAACCCAGAGCACCATCGCCTTGCCCCCACGCTGGCGATGATTATGGCCGCATCATTAGTGGGATTTATCACCGGTTATACGGTGCCTTTAATCAGCCTTGAACTTGCGCAGCAACAGACCGACACGGTCTATGTCGGCCTGCTGGCCGCACTGCCTCCGGCGGGCATGATGCTCTCGTCGTTCCTCTCGCCCGCGTTGTGTCGTCGTTTTGAGATGGGCAGCTTGCTCACGGCCAACCTGATCCTGCTGGCGCTGGCCACCGTCGCCTCCTGTCTGACCGTCGATCTCCTGCAACTGCTGCTGCCGCGCTTTCTGACCGGTATCGCCTCCGGGGTGATTATCGTGCTTGGCGAAAGCTGGATAACCGGCGGCGCGGCGGGTAAAAACCGCGCCACCCTGACCGGTATTTACGCCTCGGCATTCACCGGCTGCCAGTTGGCCGGGCCGCTGCTGATCTCTGCCGGCGCCGATTATCAAACCTGGGTCTTACTGGCCGTCATCGGCCTGACCGCCGCCTGTCTGCTGATGCTGCGCCATCTGCCGGGCGGAAGCCGCGAAAGCCTCGCTGAGCGCGCCAGCTGGCGCAGTCTGGGGGCTTTTTTACCGGTCCTGGCGTCCGGGGTTTTCTGCTTCGCCTTCTTTGACGCCAGCATTCTGGCGCTGCTGCCGCTCTACGGGATGGATAAAGGGCTGAACGAAGCGACGGCGGTCCTGCTGGTGACCATTGTGTTAACCGGCGATGCCTTCTTCCAGGCCCCGCTGGGCTGGGTGGCCGACAAATTTGGCCTCCGCCGCGTGCATCTGAGCTGCGCGGTGGTGTTTTGCCTCTCCCTGCTGGCGCTGCCTTTCCTGCTGGCATCGTATCGCCAGCTCATAATCGGCTGTCTGATTCTCGGCGCGGCGGCAGGGGCGCTGTACACGCTCTCACTGGTGCGCGCCGGTAAAACCTTCAGCGGGCAGAAGCTTATTATGATCAACGCCCTGCTGGGATTTTTCTGGTCGGCGGGCAGCGTTGCCGGACCGGTTGTCAGCAGCCTGCTGATCAGCGTATCCGGCTATGATGGCCTGCTGGTCACCCTGCTGGCCTGCGGAGTATTGTTCCTGCTGATTCAGTGCCTGGGGAAAACGGAGACAGCGCTGCTGGCGAATGAACGTCAGGACCGCGACGCCGATGTGCAGACGGAAACCGCCTGAGAAGCAGCCTTAGCCGGGCGGCTAACGGCGAACGCCATCAGCGAAGCTCCGCTGATGGCGCATGTGGTGCGCTCTTATAATACTTTGCTTAAGAAGGCCGCGGTGCGCGGATTGAGCGGAGCGCTAAAGATCTGCTCAGGCTTCCCCTCTTCCTGAATAATGCCCTGATCGATAAAGATAACCCGATCAGCCACTTCGCGGGCAAAGCCCATCTCGTGCGTGACGATAACCATCGTCATCCCTTCGCTGGCAAGGTTTTTCATCACTTCCAGCACGTCGCCTACCAGCTCGGGGTCCAGCGCAGAGGTCGGCTCATCAAACAGCATAATCGAAGGCTTCATCGCCAGCGCGCGGGCAATGGCCACCCGCTGCTGCTGACCGCCGGAGAGGCTGGAGGGCCAGGCGTCACGCTTATCGCTTAACCCCACCTTCGCCAGCAGCTCTTCCGCCAGATGCACCGCCTGCGAACGGCTCACGCCGTGCAGGTTGACTGGTGCCATGATCAGATTTTCCAGCACCGTCATATGGGGGAACAGATTAAAACGCTGAAAGACCATGCCAACGCTTTCCCGCATCTTGTTCAGATCGGTGCTGCGGTCGTGGACGGCGAAGCCGTTGACTTCGACGATGCCTTCGCTGACGCTTTCCAGCGCATTCATACAGCGCAGGAACGTGCTTTTTCCGGACCCCGACGGCCCGATAATGCAGACCACTTCCTGCGGCTTAATATCGCAGCTGATGCCGCGCAGTACGTGGCTGTCGCCGAAACGTTTGTGCAGATTATTAATGTGAATCACTTTTGCCAAACCTCTTTTCCAGACGGTTAACCAGCTGCGCCAGCAGGAAGGTAATGACCCAGTAGACCAGGGAGATGGTCAGGTAGGGTTCCCAGTAGGTGGCATAGGCGCCGGACACGGTACGCGCGGCATAGGCCAGATCGGCAAGACCGATAGCCGAAGCCAGCGAAGAGTCCTTGACGATGGCAATCGCATTGTTGCCCAGTGGCGGCAGGATCCGCCGAAAGGCCTGCGGCAAAATCACCTGGCGC
This sequence comes from Raoultella sp. T31, assembly GCF_002806725.1. Lineage (NCBI taxonomy): Bacteria > Pseudomonadati > Pseudomonadota > Gammaproteobacteria > Enterobacterales > Enterobacteriaceae > Klebsiella > Raoultella sp. T31. Next base: position 67,562 of record NZ_PIBO01000008.1, on the reverse strand, counting down.
ATGGTTTTCCACCACGGCATCCCCAGCGCGCGGGAGGCTTCCATCTGCCCTTTATCAATCGACTGAATACCGGCGCGGAAGATTTCCGAGACGTAGGCCCCGGCATTCAGGGTAATGGCGACGATACAGGAGAGAAACGCGCCGTAGTTTGAGCGCAGTTCGCGGGCAAAATCGGCGCTCATCAGCCCGTGGCTGACCAGCAGACCGTCGCGCGGGTTGATAAACAGCGGCACCAGCGCGAAGTGCACCACCATAATCTGCACAAACAGTGGCGTGCCGCGAAACGCGCTGACGTAGACGCGCACCGGAAACTGCACCAGATAGCGCAGCACATATTTCCACGGCCCGTGTTCCGCCTTCGCCATACGCCCAAGGCCCAGCGTCAGCCCCCACAGGGTGCCGAGGATCACGCAGATAATGGTACATTTAATGGTCATCAAGGCGCCGTCCATAAACAGCGGACCGTACTCCTCGATGATCTCCCAACGGAATCCCGTCATAGTGCTTCCCTAAAAAATACGGCTATCGCACGCGTCGATAGCCGTCATGAAAACCAAAAGATGAATTATTGCGCAGGCAGCGTCGGGACGTTGTCGTCAAACCAGGTTTTATAGATTTTGCCGTAGGTACCGTCGGCGACGATTTTCTTCAGGCCGGCGTTGATTTTCGCCTGCAGTTCGCTGTTGCCTTTGGCTACCGCGATACCGAAATACTGACGTTCAAACCTGGCGTCCGGCACCAGCTTAAACTGCTTCTCCGGATGCTGCTTGATATAGTATTTCACCACGCCCACATCGCCCACCGCCGCGCTGACGCCGTCTTCAAACAGCTCCTGCAGCATCAGCGGGGTATTATCAAAACGCTTAATCGAGGTGCTGTTTTTACCCAGCACATCAGAAACCACGATATCGCCGGTGCTGGAGTTGACGACCCCAACCTTTTCACTCTTCAGCGCTGCCAGAGAGGTCACTTTGGAATCGGCCGGCACCACGATGGACTGCTCAGCCGGGAAGTAAGGGGCGGAAAAATCAACCATCTGCTTGCGCTTATCGGTGATGGTTATCCCGGAGATAATGATGTCGCGGTCGCCGGAACCGAGGGTGGCGAAGATCCCTTCCCACGGGGTATTCACCAGCTTGATATTAAAGTTTTCCGCTTTGGCGATTGCTTTGATGATATCAATATCAAAACCTTCCAGCTGTTTCTGGCTGTTTTCATATTCAAACGGGCGGTAGGTCCCGCCGGAACCGACAACGTAGGTCTCCTGCGCCGCCTGAGCGCTGCCTGCCAGAGCCACCAACAGACAGCACGCCTTCATCCATTTCCCCATCATGACAACCTCTTTTTATGCATTAATTTTGCATAAAAATACACACCATCACGACGACTTGCAACAGGAAACCTTTCCGCGGGCGCATTATCGCGGACTTAGCCGCGTTTACCGCCGGATTTACCAATCGCTTTATGCAGTTCGTTAATGCGCTTCATCGACTTCATGGTCCGCTGCGGCGTGGTCGTCGCCACCGACAGCACCAGCATTTCGAGACACACCAGTACCGTGCCATGCAGCGGTACCCGGCCGTTATCGCCGCCGCGCGGGACGTCGATCACCACCTGCGCCTCCTGACTGAAACGCGAGTCCAGCGCCTGGGTCAACAAAATCGTCGGGATCCCCAGCCGCCGGGCTTCGCGCAGCGCGGTCATCCCTTCGCGATGCGGCGATTTCTGGCCCATCATCATCATCACATCGCCGCGCTGCAGGCCGATTAGCTGCTCGGCAAGGCTGAAACCGGTGCGGTTGAGCACGCAGGAGGGTAAGCCGATACGGCTGAACAGCCTGCCGGTGTACTCCGCCAGAATCCCCGACGCCCCGATGCCGAAAATCGCCACCTGCCGCGCCTCGCTGAGTAGCGCCACCGCCTGGGCGACGGCGGCGCGGTTGGCGGGGCGAGAGAGCACTTCGCAGGCGCGCTGATGGCCCTCCAGCACAAAATCAATGCTCGAATTGACATCGCAGGAGAGCGCATTCACCGTTGACAACATTTTCTCCGATGAGGTGATGGCGGGGCCGAACCAGCGCTCCATGGTCTGTTTCAGCTCGCGCAGCCCGGCAAAGCCCAGCGCCTGAATCGCCCGCACCACGGTGGCATCCGAAGTCTGAGTCGCCGCGGCGATCTCCATCGCCGTGCGCTCCAGCACCACTTCACGGTTTTCGTTGATATAGCTGACGACCGCCAGCAGGCGCGGCGACAGCTGGTGCGCCCGGGCGCGAAAGCGTTCGCCGAACAGGTCGACCCGCCCTTTCTCTCTTTTCACCGGTGTTTTCATTTCCGCTCCGCCGGCAGCGGACGACCGGCAATGTGCGACTGCACCTGCGCCACCATCAGGGTCAGGGCGGCATAGGAGTTGGAGATAACCTCCTCGCGCGGCAGCAGGATATAGCGGCCGCTGCGGCAGGCGCGCATAAAGTCGCACCAGCCGGGCATCACCCCTTCCATCGCCTGCAGCTCCTCCTGCGGTTTACCGCCGGTATCCGATCGCCAGGTGGCAAAAACAAAATCCGCATCCAGCTCCGGCAGCTGTTCGGCGCTGACGTCAATGCGCTGTCCGTCAGGGATCTTGTCGATCAACGGCGGAAAACGGAACCCGGCATCGCGCAGCACCCGTCCCAGCGCGTGGTAAGCGTGGTGAACGGTGACTTTGCCATTGTTGGCCTGAATCACCGACACGGTGATATTGCGGGTATCCACCAGCGCTTTAAGCTGGGCTATCTGCGCCTGATAGCGGCGCTCAAGAATCGCCAGCCGCGCTTCGCTGCCGGTGAGCTGCGCCAGCTTGCTGTAAATTCGCGGCGCGCTGCCCTGCAGATGGTCAATGCTGACCGTCGGCGCAATCTTCTCCAGCTGTTCCACGGAGACGTGGCGGCTCGGTTCGGTAATAATCAGATCCGGCTTCGCCGCCGCCACCGCTTCGAGGTCGATATCCGCGGTGCCGATAAACTGGATCGCGCTGTTATCAAAATCGACCCCGGTCAGCTGAGCGCTGGAGCGCAGATAGTGGCTACCGTCGGGACGGGTGCGCCCGTGGCTGGCCACCGGCGGCACGCCAAGTTCAATCAGCGGAATCGTGATATCCAGGTCGTGCATCGAGACGATACGCTGCGGATGCAGCGGCACCGTCACCACCCGCCCTAAATCATCGGTAAACGTGTGTGTTTGACCCTCGGCGGCGCTGGTCACGCCCGCCGCTAACAACAGCAAAGAAATAAGCCAACGCATAGCAACCCTTCAACATGACAGGGCGTCACGACGACGCCACAGCAGCAAGATAAAAAACGGACACCCCACCAGCGCAATAACAATTCCGGCCGGAATTTGCAGCGGCGCGAAGGCCACACGGCCGAGGGTATCGGTAAACAACACCAGCAGCGCGCCAATCAACGCGCTGCCGCACAGTAGCGACATCTGGCCGCCGCGCAGCAAAAAGCGCGCCATATGGGGCGCCATCAGCCCCACAAAGCCAAGGCTGCCGACGCAGGAGACGCTGGCAGAGGTCAGCAGCACCGGCGCGAAAAAGCGCAGCAGGGTCAACTGCTGCAGGCGCACACCGAGCCCTACCGCGGTACGGTCGCCAAGCTGCGCCACATCCGCCGCCCTGGCGGTCAGAAACAGAATCAATGTTCCCGGCAACGCCCACAAAAAGGCCACCGTCAACAGCGTCCAGGTTGCCGCATGCAGACTGCCGGCAAGCCAGATCATCGCCGTTTGCACATCGCGCACATCGGCGGTAGTCATAAAAATGCCCACCGCCGCCGCCAGCGTCCATGAGACGCCAATACCGATCAGAATGAAGCGCGGCCGCGAGCAATCGCGGGCCAGCACCAGCACCAGCAGTGCCACCAGCGCCCCGCCGAGAATCCCCGCCAGCGGCCGCCAGACCAGGCCGACGGCGGGAAAGAACAGAATCAACGCCAGCACCACGACGCTGGCCCCCTCTTTAACGCCAATCAACCCCGGATCCGCCAGCCCGTTACGGGTGATGCTCTGCATCGCCGCCCCCGCCAGGCCGAGCATGGCGCCGCACAGCAGCGCCATCAGCAGCCGTGGGAGGCGAATATCAAACAGGATAAAGCGCGACTGTTCGCCAACGTTTTCCGGGGCGAAGAGCGCACGCGCAAGGGTACCGGCAGGCAGCGGAAAGCTGCCGCGCGTCAGGCCAAAGCTTGCCAGAAGCAGAATGGCGATAATCAGCGCCGCGGCGATGTTCAGCGCCGCCGGGCGCAGGAGCAGATGGCAACGCCCCGCGCGAAGGGGCCGGAAACCGGCACGGCGCACCGCGTTTTTCATTTAAAAAACCTCGCGGCGATAAAGATAAATACCGGCGCGCCAACCAGCGCGGTCATCGCCCCGGTCGCCAGCTCCTGCGGCGCCACCAGGGTACGGGCGGCGATATCCGCGAACAGCAGCACCAGCGCCCCGACCGGCGCCGCCAGCGGCAGCGCCAGACGAATATCTTCGCTGACCAGACGACGGATGACGTGCGGTACCACCAGCCCGACAAAACCTATCGGCCCGGCGACCGCCACTGCCGCGCCGCACAGCAGCGCAATGGCGCCCAGCCCCAGCAGGCGGGTCTGCACAAGGTTCACCCCCAGCCCGAGCGCCACCTTGTCGCCCAGCGCCAGAACGTTGAGACGAGGCGCGATAAGCAGCGCGAGCAGGCCCCCGGCCAGCGCCGGAAGCGCCGCCGCGCGTAAAACTGACCAGTTAAGCCCGGCCAGATCGCCCGCCAGCCACGTGCGCATCGCCAGCAGCGTTTGTTCATCCAGAATCAGGATCGCGGCGGTCACCGCCGAGGCAAAGGCCGAGAGCGCCACGCCGCAGAGCGTGATGCGTAGCGGCGTCGCCCCACCGCGCCCGGCGGTCGCCAGCAGCATGACGCCGCCAAACAGCAGCGCCGCGCCGCCGGCGGCAATCAGCGGGCGACCCGGCGTCATTGCGCTCAGACCCAGCGCCGATGTTGCGACTACCGCCAGCGAGGCACCGGCATTCAGCCCCAGAATATGCGGCTCCCCCAACGGGTTACGAATCACCGTCTGCAGCAGCAGACCGGCGACGCCCAGCGTCGCGCCGGTCAACAGCGCCGCCGCGAGGCGAACCAGACGCAGTTCGACAATAATCCGCTGGTCAAAATTACGCGGGTCATAGTGCAACAGCGCCTGGAGCACCGTCTCCGGCGCAATCCAGCGCGCGCCCAGTCCCAGATGCACCACCGAACCAACAATCAGCAGCAGCGCCAGCAGCACGATCGCCCGTTTTGGTCGCGCCCGACGGCGGCGCAACGGCAACGCGCAGGCGCTCATTGGGCTTCCCCCTGGGGCGCGCGAAAGGGCATAAAGAAGGGTTTACCGGTCTGCGGGTTGAGCGACATCTGTACCTCAACATCAAACACGGTTTTGATAAGCTCCGGGGTACAGCTGGCGTTTTCGTCCACCACCCCGGCAATACGCCCTTTCTTGAGGAACACCAGGATGTCGGCATAGTTCACCGCGAAGTTCAGGTCGTGCAGCACGGTGACCACCGTGCGTCCATGTTCGCGGGTCAGGGTTTGCAGCAGTTCGAGGATATCGACCTGATAGCATAAATCGAGCCAGGTGGTCGGTTCGTCCAGCAGGATCGTCGGCGTTTCCTGCGCCAGCGCCATCGCAATCCAGCAGCGCTGACGCTGGCCGCCGGAGAGGCTGTCTACCGGCAGATGGGCAAACTCGGCGGTGCCGGTTAACGCCATGGCCTCTTCCACCGCCCGTTCGTCGGCATCAGACCACTGGCGCATCAGCCCCTGCCAGGGATAGCGCCCGCGGGAAACCAGTTCAAAAACGGTTAATCCTTCGGGAGTGAGCGGAGACTGCGGCAGGATCCCCAGCTGACGCGAAACCGCCCGGGTCGGCATGGCGTGGATCATCTGCCCATCCAGGCGCACGCTGCCGCCAAGCGGTTTCAGCATGCGGGCAATCGTCGACAGCAGCGTGGATTTACCGGAGCCGTTGGCCCCGGCCAGTACCGTCATTTTACCGTGAGGGATCGTCAGATGAATGTCATCGACAATCAGGGTCTGGCCGTATCCGGCCGACAGGGAATCCAGCACGATTCCCCGCTCTGCAGGTATCACCCGCTGTGGCATAACTCGCTCCTGCGCCGCAACGGCGTGGCATCAGCCAGCACGCTCTGCAGTCAAACAAAAATAAATCTCATTCTCTTTTGATCATGCTGCGGATGCATGTAGTAGTCAATACCCTGTTTTAGCGGACATAAAATGTCTTTACTACCAGGGTAACTGTGTAGAGACAGATATATTTTTCATATATAAAACAAAATATTATATAATAAACACCGGCAATAAAAAGCGCCAAAAACGCCTATCTGGCAACGGCTGATTTTTTATCTTACAGAACATTTACTACTACATCCTCTCGTGATTGAATGATTCTCAATTACATGCCTGAACGCAAATCATCGCGCATAACAGGCAGATAATATTTTTAAGGGCAATGATTTAATTGGCTTTTTCTGTCTGCAAAGGACAGATTCGTTCACGAGAAACAGATAAATGACGCGATCAACGATCCCTTTCACCACGCTGAAAGGGCGAGCTCTTTTTTCACTGATATTTTTGGGTTCTTTTACCTCACCGGGATTAATTGCCGCAGAAAACAGCGTCAGCAGAGAGAAAAAGGCTGGCGACGAAACCATGACGGTGGTCGCCGGGCGCGATCGGCAAAATGACACCAACGGCTATCAGCCGGTTGCCAGCTCAACGGCGACCTTAACATCAATGCCGCTACTGGATATTCCGCAGGTGGTGAACACCGTCAGCGACAGAGTGCTGGAAGATCAGCATGCCACCTCACTTGACGAGGCGCTGTATAACGTTGCCAACGTCGTCCAGACCAACACTCTCGGCGGCACCCAGGATGCCTTTACCCGCCGCGGTTTTGGCGCCAACCGCGACGGCTCGATCATGACCAACGGTCTGCGCACCGTCCTGCCGCGCAGCTTTAATGCCGCCACCGACCGCGTGGAGGTGCTGAAAGGCCCGGCCTCCACGCTGTACGGCATTCTCGACCCCGGCGGATTGGTTAACGTGGTCAGCAAACGCCCGGAGAGCGCCTTCGGCGGCTCGGTTTCCGCCACCTCCAGCAGTTTTGGCGGCGGCAGCGGCCAGTTTGACGTCACCGGCCCCATCGAAGGCACGCGGTTGTCCTACCGGCTCATCGGCGAATACCAACGCGAGGATTACTGGCGCAACTTTGGTAAAGAGAAAAGCAGCTTTATCGCCCCTTCCCTGACCTGGTCAGGCGACAGAGCGACGGTGAACGTATCGTACTCCCATCGCAACTACAGTACCCCGTTCGATCGCGGCACGATCTTCGATCTCAACACCGGTCACGCAGTCGACGTCGATCGGAAAACGCGTTTTGACGAGCCGTTTAACACGACCGACGGCTATTCCGATCTGGCGCAGCTCAATAGCGAATATCGTCTGAACGATGCCTGGACCGCCCGCTTTGACTACAGCTACAGCCAGGATCACTACAACGATAACCAGGCCCGCGTGACAGCCTACGATTCAGCCACCGGCAATCTGACCCGCCGCGTTGACGCCACCCGCGGCTCGACGCAGAAGATGCACGCCACCCGCGCAGACCTGCAAGGCGACGTGGTTGTCGGCGGATTTTATAACGAAGTGCTCACCGGCATCGCCTATGAGAATTACGATCTGCTGCGCACCGATATGATTCGCTGCAAGAACGTGAAAGGGTTCAATATTTACAACCCGGTCTACGGCACTATCGGCCCCTGCAACGCCGTGTCGGCCTCCGATAGCGATCAGCGTATTCAGCAGGAGAGCTACGCCGCCTACGTTCAGGATGCGCTCTATCTGACCGACAAGTGGATTGCCGTCGCCGGGATACGCTATCAGTACTACACCCAGTACGCTGGCAAAGGGCGGCCCTTCAACGTCAACACCGACAGCAGCGACCAGAAATGGACACCGAAATTTGGTCTGGTGTATAAGCTGACGCCAACCGTATCGCTGTTCGGTAACGTTGCGCAGTCGTTTATGCCGCAGTCATCGATCGCCAGCTATATCGGCAATCTGCCGCCGGAAGAGTCCACCGCCTATGAAGTGGGCGCTAAGTTTGATCTGTTAAGCGGCATCACCGCCAACATCGCGCTGTTTGATATTGATAAACGCAACGTGCTGTACAACGAAATCATCGGCGATGAGACCGTCGCTAAAACCGCCGGCAAAGTGCGTTCACGCGGCGTCGAGGTGGATCTGGCCGGTTCGATTACCGATAACCTGAGCGTGATTGCCAGCTATGGCTACACCGACGCGAAAGTGCTCGACGATCCTGACTATGCCGGTAAGCCGCTGCCCAACGTCCCGAAACACACCGGTTCACTGTTCCTGAGCTACGACATCCATAACGTCTACGACAGCAATACGCTGACCATCGGCGGCGGCGGACGCGCGTTGAGCAAACGCTCCGGCACCAACGGCGCGGACTATTATCTGCAGGGCTACGCGGTCGCCGATCTCTTCGCCGCCTATAAGATAAAGCTGCAATATCCGGTGACGCTGCAGGTTAACCTGAAGAACCTGTTTGATAAGACCTACTACACCTCATCCATCGCCACCAACAATCTGGGCAACCAGATTGGCGACCCGCGGGAAGTGCAGTTTACGCTGAAAATGGACTTCTGATTGTCTCACCACGCCCGGACAGCCGTCGCGGCCTGTCCGGGCAATATCAGGCCTCGCGCATAATCCACGAATACTGGAACGTCTTCTCTGCCGGGAAGTGGGTACGCCGCCGGTAAGAACCAAGCGATTGCGGCGTACAGTAGGTACAGCTGCCCAGCCATTCGATATGACTTTCCACCACCCCGGCGCGGCGCAACAGCAGTTGGCCAAAGGCCCGCAGATCGAACCACATCGTGTCGTCCCCCGTCGCCCGCGCTTTTTCCGCCGCAGGCTCAGGAACGCGGCGGTGCAGAAACAGCCGATCGCGGTACTGTCTGACCAGCCCGGCCACGGGCATCGTCAGCAGCGTCTGATAAAATGCCGCCGAAACTTCATAGCAGCAGGTCTGAATATGCGGCCCGATCACCACCACCACCTCGTCCGGCGCTATGCCATACCGGGCAAAGAGATCGAGGCTATTAGCAATGATTCCGCTCGCCGCGCCGCGCCAGCCCGCGTGTACACTGCAGACAAAGCGCTCGTCGCGGGAGGCCATGAGCATCGGCAGGCAGTCGGCTGTCACCACCCCCACCTTCTGCCCGCTGACGGCGGTAAACATCGCATCGGCGTGGGGTCGCTCCGCCTGCGGTGCCCGATACTCATGCACGATATTGCTGTGAACCAGTTTAACCGGCGCCATTTCGCTATAGGGAAAGGCGGCGGTTTCATGAGCGTCGAGAAAGGCGTAGCGGATACCGGGGATATCGCTCAGTAAGCAAGATGTAAAAGGCATGATACCCGGAAGAATGAATGGATGATAATTTAACGTATGCCAAAGCGGAGGTATGCGCAAGGCGGAGGACAGCGCGCCGGTTCCCCCCTCCCCACTCTCCTCAGGGGGGCAAACATTTAATGACGGTGCATAATTGCCCCGGCTCGCGCTTCGCTTAGCCGGGCTACAAGTCCGATAGTCCGGACAAGACGCGAAAATCCTCAGGCCAGCGCGGCGCGCTTTTGTCGATTCATCAGCCAGAACACCGCCACGCCGGCCAGCAGAATCCCGGGCGCTGAGGCGGCCATCACCCCAACAGTGCCGGTACCCAGCGCCAGCATTTTTCCAGCCAACAGCGGGCCGCTCATCGCCCCGATGCGGCCAATCGCCACGGCGGTTCCCACTCCCGTGGCGCGGATTTCGGTGCGATAAAATAGCGGGGCCAGCGCATAAAGTACGCTCTGCCCGCCGGTAGCAAACAGCCCGGCGACAAAGCCGGAGAAGAGCATTGTGGTAAGCGACGTCGCGGTTCCCAGTGCCAGCAGCGAGGCCAGCATACCGCTGTAGATCAGCAGCGACATCCATAGCGGGCTGAGTTTATCCATCAGAGATCCCAGCAGCAGCGTACCGCAGGCAGCGCCAAACTGCAGGACAAACATCACTCCTGCCGCCTCACTGGGGCTGAATCCCTGACCGACTAACAGCATCGGTAGCCAGTTAATCAGCATGTAAACCACCAGCAGCGTGAAGAAATAACACAACCACAGCAGCAGAGTGGCGGTGGCGTTGCCCGGCGCGAGGAGCATTCGCAGCGGCGCGCCTTGCGTGCTGCGTTGAAAAACCTGCGATTCCGGCAACCAGCGCATCAGGAATGGTACAAGCAACAGCGGAACGATACCGCCGACCCAAAACACCGTTTGCCAGGCCCTGGCCAGACCAAAAAATCCCAGCGCCGCTGCCAGCGCCGCGCCGATAGGCACGCCGCAGTACATCAGGCTTACCGCCCTCCCGCGAAAGCGGGGACCCGCGGCCTCGGAGGTTAAGGCAATCAGATTCGGCAGCGCCGCACCCAGCCCGACGCCGGTTAACAGGCGCGCCAGCAGCAGCGTCGGGTAATTCCATGCCAGGGCAGTGGCGATGGAAAACAAGCCGAACAGCAGCACCGAGCCAAGCAGAATACGTTTGCGCCCATAACGATCCGCCAGAATGCCGCCCACCAACGCCCCGGGCAACAGGCCAAGGATCCCGGCGCTGAATATCCAGCCCATCTGCATTTTATCCAGCGCGAACGCCTGCGCCATGCCGACAGCCGCAATGCCGGCAGCCTGCAGATCCAGCCCTTCCATCAGGGCCACCATAAAACAGAGCCCGACAGTTAACATCAGGCGCGAATTGTTTACAGTAGTTGTCTTGGTCATAGGGTACCTCTGCGATATCCGGACAAACGGAGCAGATGAATGGCGGCTGATTCATTGCCAGCCGCGCGTTTCTTTGATTTATTGATGACGATTAAGCAGGTCCAGCGCAACGTCGACGATCATATCTTCCTGGCCGCCCACCATCCGTCGTTTACCCAGCTCGACGAGAATATCGACCGCGCTCAGACCGTAGCGCGCGGCCGCCACTTCACTGTGACGCAGAAAGCTGGAGTACACCCCGGCATAGCCCAGCGCCAGCGTTTCGCGATCGACGCGCACCGGGCGATCCTGCAGCGGCCGCACCAGCTCATCGGCGGCGTTCATCAGCGCATACAGATCCGTGCCGTGGTTCCAGCCCAGCTTGTCCGCCGCCGCAATAAAGACCTCCAGCGGCGCATTCCCCGCCCCGGCGCCCATTCCGGCAAGGCTGGCATCGATGCGATCGCAGCCCTCTTCCACCGCGGCGATAGAGTTGGCGACGCCGAGGCTCAGATTATGGTGCGCGTGCATCCCGGTGGCGGTTTCCGGCTTCAGCACCGCCTTGAGGGCGCGGAAACGATCGCGAATATCGTTCATATTCATCGCCCCGCCGGAATCGACCACGTAAATGCAGGTCGCGCCGTAAGATTCCATCTTCAGCGCCTGTTGCGCCAGCTGTTCCGGGGTGGTCATATGGCTCATCATCAGGAAGCCAACGGTGTCCATGCCCAGCTCGCGGGCAAAGGCGATATGCTGAGCGGAAACATCCGCCTCGGTGCAATGAGTCGCAACGCGCACCACTCGCGCCCCCGCCTGATAGGCGTTTTTCAGATCGTGCAGCGTCCCGATGCCGGGCAACAGCAGCGTGGCTATTTTCGCTTGCGTGACGGACTCTGCCGCCGCCTCGATCCATTCGATATCGCTGTGCGCGCCAAAACCGTAGTTAAAACTTGATCCCTGCAGACCGTCGCCGTGGGCCACTTCAATCGAATCGACGCCGGCCTTATCCAGCGCCTGCGCGATCTGGCGGACGTTATCCAGCGAATATTGATGACGGATGGCGTGCATACCGTCGCGCAGCGTCACGTCCGAGATATAGAGTTTTTTACCGTTCATGCTGTTTCTCCCGCCGCGTCATTCATTGATTGCGCCATTCTTTCCGCCGTCGCCAGCGCCGCCGAGGTCATAATATCGAGGTTGCCCGCGTAGGCAGGCAGGTAGTGCGCCGCCCCCTCAACCTCGAGGTAAACCGCCGTTTTCAGGCCGGAGAAGCGGCCAACGCCCGGCAGGTTCACCGGCTTATCTTCCGGGATCACCTCAAACTGCACCTGCTGTTTCAGGCGATATCCCGGCACGTAGGCCTGCACCGCGGCCGCCATCTGCGCGATGGAAGCGGCAATCTCCTGCTGCGAAGCCGCTTCGCTGAGGACATAAACGGTATCGCGCATCATCAGCGGCGGCTCCGCCGGGTTCAGCACGATAATCGCTTTGCCTTTCGCCGCCCCGCCCACTTTCTCAATCGCCTGCGAGGTGGTTTCGGTGAACTCATCGATGTTAGCGCGCGTTCCCGGCCCGGCGGATTTGCTGGCAATCGAGGCGACGATTTCCGCATAGTGCACTTTTGCCACCCGGGACACCGCCGCCACCATCGGGATCGTCGCCTGGCCGCCGCAGGTCACCATATTGACGTTGCCCTCGGCAAGGCTGGCCTCAAGATTGACCACCGGCACGCAGTACGGGCCGATGGCCGCCGGGGTCAGGTCGATCACGCGGATCCCCGGCCTGGCTTCCCGCAGCGCGGCGTCGTTTTTCACATGCGCCCCGGCGCTGGTGGCGTCAAAAACGAAATCGATATCGGCGAATTCCGCCATCTGCATCAGGCCGCCCACCCCCTCGTGCGTGGTGGCGACGCCCATGCGCCGGGCGCGGGCCAGACCGTCGGATTCAGGGTCGATACCGACCATCACCGCCATCTCCAGGTGCTGGCCGTGGCGCAGAATTTTGATCATTAAATCGGTGCCGATATTGCCGGATCCGATAATGGCGACTTTACGTTTACTCATGACTGCCTTCCTCTTCGGCGACAAAAGTTGCCGCCACTGAACCTAAACCGTCGATATGGGCCTCAAAGCGATCGCCTGGGTTAATCGCCACCATTGGGCCTAGCGCCCCGGTCAGCACAATATCCCCCGCGCGCAGCGGCTCGCCGAGGCTGGCCATTTTGCGCGCCAGCCACACCGCCGCATTGAGCGGATGGCCGAGGCACTCGCTCCCCCGCCCGCTGGATACCGCTTCCTGATTACGGGTCATGCTCATGGTGCAATTTTTCAAATCCAGCCCTTCCGGGCGCCGCGCCGGGCCGCCGAGGACATACACACCGCAGGAAGCGTTATCGGCCACGGTATCGACAAAGCCTATCGACCAGTCGCGGATGCGGCTGCCGACCACTTCCAGCGCCGGCAGCACCCACGCAATCGCGGCGTACAGCTCGTCAAAGGTGGTGTCGGCGTGCGGCAAATCCTGTTTCAGCACCAGGGCGATTTCCGCCTCCACTTTGGGCTGGAGCACGCGGGCATACGGCACCCCGGCGTTATCGCCGTAGCACATGTCGGCGAACAGGGTGCCGAAGTCCGGCTGGTTGACGCCCAGCTGCTGCTGTACTTTAGGGTGCGTGAGCCCGACTTTACGTCCGACAACCCGCCGTCCGCAGGCGACATGGTGCTGAACGTTAATGCGCTGAATGGCATAGGCCGCCTCCGCGTTATCTGCGCCGAGGAGAGCGCGCAGCGGTTCAATGGCCCGCCCCTGGGCTTCGGCGTCACGCAGCCGTTGCGCCAGTTGTTCGAGAGATTGCGTTGTCATCACGGCTCCTTATTTCCGCGCCAGAAAATCCAGCACCAGCTGGTTGAAACTGTCGGCATGTTCCCACTGCGCCCAGTGGCCGCAGTCACGATAGATATGCAGTTCAGCGCCGTTAATTCCGGCGAGCAGGCGCAGACCGGCATCCATCGGCACAAAGCGGTCATTGCGTCCCCAGACGATCAGGGTCCGGGCGCGAATTTCGCCAAGACGCGGGCTAAAATCCGGGAACTGTCGCGGGTTGGCCTCCAGACTTTTGACGAAATTATCCAGATGATCGCGGCGCGACAGCATATTGTTGAGGCGCGCTTCGAACAGGGCTTCGGTCAGGTCACGGGTGTCGAAGACAAAGATATTCATCATCTTCTTCAGGTTTTCGATGGTCGGTTCGCGGTACAGGCCGTTCAGCAGCTTGATGCCTTCGGTTGGCATCGGCGTGAACAGGCTCATGCCGCCGGTGCCGCCGCCCATCAGCACCAGTTTGCCCACCCGTTCCGGCCAGCTCAGGGTGAAGGCCACCGCGCTGTGTCCGCCCATCGAGTTGCCCAGAAGATGCACTTTGCTGATATCCAGCTGATCAATAATGCTTTTCAGTACCCGGGCATTCAGGTCGGAACGGGAGCCGCGATTGACGATCGCGTCGCTTTTCCCCCAGCCAGGGCAGTCCAGCAGAATCACCCGGTAGCCCGCCTCGACCAGCGGGTCGATATTGCGGCTAAAGTTGGCCCAGCCGGTGGCGCCGGGGCCGGATCCGTGCAACAGGACCACGGTTTCCTCCCCCTGGCCGCAATCATTAAAATGGATGCGTAGCGTTTCTCCGCCTTCTTCCACGTTGAGGAAACGGCTGGTGGCGGCTTCGGTTTGCGGTTGATAGCTCATGTTTATCTCCTGATGAATCAATTCTGCGTGATGGCGCTCAGCGAGCCGAATCCGGCAATCCACTCCGGTATTGGCCGGTAGTAGCGCCCTTCGCAACGCCAGTTGCCAAAAGCGGATAGCGCGGCAAAGGCCGCCACCCAGGTTTTCGTTTCGTGCGTCGATTTACCGGCCATTACCGACAGCTCTTCGTTACTGACCGCATCCAGCTCCGTCAGCCGTCCCTGCGCCAGCAGGCTCATAAAACGGTTGTCCCAGACAGGATTGAGCGGATAGAGCGAGTTCTGGTCCTCGATAAACTGTTTCGCCGCGCGAATGACCCGCTGCTGGCGCAGTTCCCGCTCGTCCGGCGGCAGTTGCTTGCCGCTGCCGAGCAGCCGGTCGCGCATATGGGCGTCGGCCTTCGCCAGCTCCGGTACCGGCGGCTGATGCGACAGCCCGCCGGAGCCAAGGATTAATACCCGTTTATTGAGGGTGGTCAGGAAGCGGCCAATGGCTTCGCCGAGCATGCGGGCGCGCTGAAAGCCCGGCAGCGGCGGGGCGACGCCGTTGATAAACACCGGCAGAACCGGCAGCCTGTCCAGCCCACCGAGCAGGAACTCCAGCGGTTGCGCAAAGCCGTGATCCACCTGCATGCAGTACGAGACCGCCAGATCGATTCCGTCCTTCATCACCGCATGGGCGCAGGCCTCCGCCAGCGCCGTCGGCACCGGCAGAACGCCGCTGGCGCTGTTGAAATCACCGATCGCGGTCGCGCCGATGCCTAAGCAGAACGGCGGCATCACGTCATAGAAAAAGCCGTTGTAATGGTCAGGGGCAAACAGCACCACCAGCTGCGGATCGAAGTCGGCAATCCGCGCCCGGGATTCGGCGATAACCCCGTTGACTTCGTCCAGCACCGACGGTTGCGGGTCGACGTAGCCCACCAGCGGCGTATGGGAGAGACAATGTAGATAAGCGTTCATATCAAGCCACCTGTTCAACCGGCGCTGCGGCCTGCGCGGAGGCCAGCTGCATCTTGCTCGCCAACGCGTCGAGCTTAGCACCGAGGGTTTGCGGAATAGCCACCGTGGCCACAAAACGGTCCGGACGCACCACCGCCACGGCGGTCTGATGTTGTGCAAACCAGCTTTTCAGGCGATTTTGCGTATCGCCGATGCGGATGACGCCGGGCACGTTGTCCTGGTCGCAATGAATCTGTACCTCCGGCACCACCTGGATAAACCGAACCCCCACGGCATTCCAGCGGGTCATTTGCTCGTCGTTGAGCCCCCACAGCGGGTTGCATCCCCAGGCGATAATGGCGAAATTCGCGCCAATCACCTCATCCAGCAGTGTGACCTGCCCCCCCTCAAGTGTGACCTTCGGCTGGATAAACATTTTGCCTACCGGGGACGTTTTGCCTTCGCCTTCCGCCAGCAGCGCGCCATCGCGATACTGCGGCATTGGCTTAAAGCGCATTTCAAGGAAGTAGCGTTTAACCGGCGGCAGATAGTTGAGCAACCATGAGATACCGTCGCGTACCGCGCCATGCCAGCGCTTCGCCGGTGCCAGGACGTTACCGGCGGTCACCGACAGGTCAATCATCGCCCTGGCATGATCGCGCCGCTCCTGCTGATAGCTATCCAGCAGCGCTTCTCCGGCTTTGCCGTTCACGACCAGCGCCAGTTTCCACGCCAGGTTGAAGGCATCACGCATGCCACTGTTGTAACCTTGCCCCTGCCAGACCGGCATAATGTGCGCGGCGTCGCCCGCCAGCAGGATGCGCTCTGCGCGAAAACGTTCGGCGATGCGCGCGTTATGGGTGTAGACGCGCTGACGGATCAGCTCGACGTTATCCGGGTCCGGCAACACCTTGCTCAACAGCTGACGCATATTGTGCGGTTCGCTAAGCTGGGCCTCGGTTTCACCGGGCATCACCATAAATTCAAAGCGCCGCACTCCGTGCGGCAGCGCGGCGGAGACATACGGGCGCACCGGGTCGCAACACAGGTAGACGTGCGGGGTGGCGAGCGGGTCGTTAGCGATATCGATAACAATCCACTGATTCGGCGCGGTTTTACCTTCGAAGGGAATATTCAGCGTGCGGCGAATCAGGCTGGCTCCGCCGTCACAGGCCACCAGCCAGTCAGCGCGTACGGTTTCATGTTCACCGTCGCTGCCTTTGAGATTCAACGTGACATTGTCCCCATTTTGGCTAAAGGCTTCGACTTCACGGGAAAACAGGCAACGCACGTGGGGAAAGCGGCTAAGGCCTTCGTACAGTACCCCGTCAACCTGCGGCTGAATAAACGCGTTGCGCCGCGGCCAGCCAAACTCATCGGTCATCGGCTGGATATCAGCGAAGCAGCGCCCTTTCGGCGTCAGAAAACGCATCGCGTGCCACGGCGTGGTATGCGGGAGAACGTGGTCCACCAGCCCGATACCCTGCATCGCGCGCAGTGATTCATCGTCAATGCCGATGGCGCGCGGGTAATCAATCAGCGCGTCGAGCTTTTCAACAACCACGACGCTGACGCCCATCTGACCAAGGTAGTTGGCCATCATCAGGCCGACCGGGCCCGCGCCGACGATAGCGACCTGGGCGGTGTGCTGTACAGCGGGTTGAATATCCGGATTCGATGTTGTCATTGCAGAACCTCACGACTCAGACAAAGTGTCGGGCATCGCAAATTGATGCCGGCCGCTTTGTTAACTAGATGTGAATATATTTTTACATTGAGGTCAGTATAGGGTCGGCAGGATGCGCTACAATCAAAACATCACCGGATGTGCACCAGGTGCACATCGTTGTTTATCTGGATATTTGTCGAGGAAGCATGCGCGAAAACAGCCAAACGGATTACAAAACGGTCCGCGGATTGAGCCGGGGGTTATTGTTACTTAATTTGTTAAATAAATTCGATGGCGGGGCCACGGTAAGCACGCTGGCTGAGTTTAGCGGCCTGCATCGCACCACCGTCAGACGACTGCTGGAGACGCTGCAGGAGGAGGGTTACGTTCACCGCAGTCGATCCGATGACAGCTTCCGTTTAACCCTCAAAATCCGTCAGCTGAGTGAAGGATTTCGTGACGAACATTGGATTTCTGCCCTCGCCACCCCGTTGCTGGGAGAGCTGTTGCGCGAAGTGCTGTGGCCGACGGATATCTCCACCCTGGATGTTGACGCCATGGTGGTACGTGAAACCACGCACCGCTTCAGCCGCCTGTCGTTTCATCGCGCGATGGTCGGCCGTCGGCTCCCGCTGCTGCTGACCGCCTCGGGACTCACCTGGCTGGCCTTCGCCCCGGATCATGAGCGCCAGGCGATGATCGAGCTCCTCGCGACGCGTCCGGAAGAGGAGTATCAACTGGCGCGGGAGCCGGAAAAGCTGGCGGCAATTCTTGAGCGCACGCGGCGCCAGGGCTACGGCGAAAACTTTCGCAGCTGGCGGCAGGAGGAGAAAATTGCCTCCATCGCCGTGCCGATCCGCAGCCAGCAGCGGGTCATTGGCTGCCTGAACCTGGTTTATATCGCGAAAGCGATGAGCCTTGAGCAAGCGGCGCAGAAATATCTGGCGCCGTTGCAAAAAGTGGCCGCGCAGATCGAGTCGCGAATGACCGAAGAAGAGGTTTTTTACGAGTAAAGTTGTTCTGAATGGGTAGACAGGCCGGTAAGCATTGCTTCTGCCAGCGATATATATTTTAATATACAGCGATTCTTCTCACCTGTCCGAGTCTTCTCATGTCAAAACGACCCCGTTGCTTACCGGGGCTGACGCTGGTCAGCGCCTGCCTGTTTGCCGGTTATGCCTTTGCCGACCGTACCGTCACCGACCAGCTCGGCCGCGAGGTGACGCTTCCTGACCACGTTACCCGCGCCGTCGTGCTCCAGCATCAGACCCTCAATCTGCTGGTGCAGCTTGATGCCGCCGATGAGATTGTCGGCGTAATGAGCAGCTGGAAAAAGCAGCTCGGCCCGGCTTTCGCCCGCTTTATGCCGGGGATTGAACAGCTGCCGACGCCGGGAGATTTAACCCAGGTCAATATCGAAAGCCTGCTGGCGCTGCATCCGCAGGTAGTGTTTGTCGCCAACTATGCGCCGCAGGCGATGATTCAGCAGATTCAGAACGCCGGGATCCCGGTGGTGGCTATCTCGTTACGCCAGGACGCCGCAGGTGAAAAAAACAAGATGAACCCGTCGATGGCCGATGAAGAGCAGGCCTATAACCAGGGGTTAAAGCAGGGTATTCGCCTGATTGGCGAGGTGGTCGATCGTAAAAACCAGGCGGAAACGCTGATTAGCGCCGTGTTTGCGGCGCGTAAAGAGGCCAACGCGCCGGTTGCCGATATCCCCGATGACCAGCGGATACGCGTCTATATGGCCAACCCGGACCTCAACACCTACGGCTCCGGCAAATACACCGGCCTGATGATGAAACATGCCGGTGCGCTGAACGTTGCGGCGGCCTCGGTCAAGGGCGCGCGCCAGGTATCGCTGGAGCAGGTTTTACAGTGGGATCCGCAGGTGATCTTTGTCCAGGACCGCTACCCGCAGGTGGTCAAACAGATCGAGTCCGACCCGCAGTGGCAAGGAATCGATGCGGTAAAAAACCACCGCGTCTGGCTGATGCCGGAGTATGCCAAAGCCTGGGGTTACCCGATGCCGGAAGCGTTGGCCCTCGGCGAGCTGTGGATGGCCAAAAAGCTGTACCCTTCCCGCTATAACGGCGTGGATGTTGATGGTAAAGCGCAGGAGTATTACCAGCGATTTTATCGCGTGAAGTGGACGCCGGATGCTCAGTAATCGTCACCCGGCGCTGTTGCAAGGCGCGCTGGCGCTGGCCACCTTGTGGATTGCCGTCGCCTCGCTGTGCGTCGGCCAGTATCACCTGAGCCTGAGCGAGGTGTTCAGCCAGCTGGCACACCTGTCGCCTGCTGACGGCGTGGCCGGACAAATCGTCTGGTCGGTGCGCCTGCCGCGCGTTACCATGGCGCTGCTGGCCGGCGGCGCGCTCGGTCTGTGCGGCGCCGCGTTGCAGGGCGTGTTCCAGAACCCGCTGGTGGATCCCCATATCATTGGCGTCACCTCCGGCTCCGCCTTTGGCGGCACGCTGGCCATCCTGCTGGGGCTGGACAGTGTGCTGATGATGACCTCCACCTTCGGTTTCGGCCTGCTGGCCTTAATGCTGGTGTACCTGATTGCGGCGCTGCAGGGGCGGGAAAACACGCTGGTGCTGATTCTTTCCGGGATCATTCTCAGCGGTTTTTTCGCCGCTCTCGTCAGCCTGATGCAATATCTGGCCGACAGCGAAGAGACGCTGCCGAATATCGTCTTCTGGCTGCTGGGCAGCTTCGCCACCGCCAACTGGCACAAAGTGGCGCTCATGGCGCTGCCGGTGCTGCTCAGCGCCGCGGTCCTGATCGCGCTGCGCTGGCGGATTAACCTGCTGGCGCTGGAGGAGAAAGACGCGCGCGGGCTCGGCGTCTCGGTGACCGCGCTACGTCGCGGCGTGCTGCTATGCTGCGCGGTGCTGGTGGCCGCGCAGGTGGCGGTCAGCGGCAGCATCGCCTGGATGGGGCTGGTTATCCCGCATCTGGCGCGACTGCTGGTCGGCGCCGACCATCGCCGTCTGCTGCCCACCGCCTTCTGGCTCGGCGGCGGGTTTATGATCGCGGTAGACGATCTGGCCCGCTCGCTAACCCAGGCGGAGATCCCCATCGGGATCATTACCGCGTTGCTCGGCGCCCCGCTGTTTAGCTGGCTGCTGATCCATACGCGTCGTCGGGGAGCGGTCTGATGAAGATGTCGCTTCGCCTGTCGGCACTGTGCTACGGCCACCGTCAGCCGCTCTTCCTGCCGCTCAGCCTGCAGTGCCTGCCCGGTGAAATCTGGGCGGTGCTCGGTGCCAACGGGCGCGGAAAAAGCACCCTGCTCGACACCCTCACCGGCGTGCTGCCACCGCTGGGCGGGAGTGTCCACAGTGAAGGCGGGATAGCGATTGTGCCGCAGTCGTTCCGCCCGGCGTTTAACTGGCAGGTGCGGGAGGTGGTGTTGATGGGCCGCGCCCGGCAAGTCAATCTGTTTGCCCAGCCAACCGTGGAGGATGAGCGTCGGGTCGAGGAGGCTTTACGCCAGTTGAGCATTGCCGATCTCGCCGACCGCGCGTTTCGTTCGCTCTCCGGCGGCCAGCAGCAGCTGGTATTGATTGCCCGCGCGCTGGTGGGCGCCAGCCAGAATATCCTGCTCGATGAACCCTGCTCGGCGCTGGACCTGTCCAACCAGCAGGTGGTACTGCAGCTCATCAGCGATCTGGCCCATCGCCAGGCGCGCACCGTACTCTTCACCACCCACGATCCCACCCATGCCCTGCAGGTCGCCAGCCATACCCTGCTGTTGCTGCCGGACGGCGAGTGGCTGGCGGGACGCTCCGGGGAAGTGCTTAGCGAGGCGCATCTGCAACGCGCCTACGGCCTGGCGGTGCGTAAAATTGCGCACCCCGGTTCAGACATGCCGCTGCTGGCGCCGCAGTTTACGATTCGGCGCTAGCCGGCAAAAAACCCGCAGCCTGCAGAGCGTGCTGACCTTCGGCGCCGAGAATAAAGCGACACAGCCGCTGCGCCCCGGCGCTCTCGTCGAGGGTGGTCAGCAGGTAATCGGCCTGGATATTCCACTGCGCCGGAATCGTGACCGTCCGCAGATCGTCGGCCAGCGCCATCTGACGGGCGTAATGGGCATAGCCGATAAACAGGTCGGTTAATCCTTCGCGAATAAGCCAGGCTCCCGCCGTCTCGCCCGGCGGGACGCTGAGCGACTGTCGTCCTCCGACCAGCGGCTGAGCGCGGGCCATCATCGCACTGCCGACGCCGGGGAAGCGGGCTTCAATGCGCTCAAACAGCTGCCAGGTATAGTCGCCGGACGGGTCGCAGCCCGGCGTCGATGTGGCCAGACGCAGCTGCGGGTTAGTGAGGAGCGTCAGCCAGTCGGCCATATCACCGGCGGCGGCGCGACGGGCGGTCAGCATCAGTTGGTTACGGGCAAACAGATGGCATTCCCCCGCCCTCCCGGCCTGGCGCAGCGCCTGGGGATGCTGACGGTTGGCAGAGGCGAATACCGAACACGCCGCCCCGCCTTCAATTTGTTCGCGCAGCAAACCGGCGGGGCCGAAATGGGCCTCAACCAGAATACCGGTTTGCTGATGGAAACGCGCCAGCAGCGGGATAAACGCCCCTTTCAGGCTCCCCGCCGCCAGCAGAACGACTGCGCTGGTCATCGTGATTGCTCGCTAAACGCCCGGAAACAGAGCGCTATAGTAACCGGACCGTTGGCGATTCAGTAGCGAATTTCCGCCAGCTCGCGCAGCTGCTCCGGAGTCGCTACCGGCAGGTTGAAGAAACGCAGATAGGCCGGGATCATCTCAAACAGCATGTCGGTGCCGCGCTGAACCGGACAACCGCGCGCCTCGGCGGCCTGCAGCAGCGGCGTAAAGGCCTGGGTCATTACCACTTCCCCCACCCAGGTGCCGGGCGTCAACCGTTGAGGGTCCAGCGGCAGCGGGTCCCCCGCCTTCATCCCCAGCGGCGTGGCGTTCACCACCAGATCGTGCCCCTGCGGATCGCGCTGCATCAGGCTGATATCCAGCAGCGGATAGTGTTGCCGCAGACGGCTCGCCAGCGCATGCGCCGCATCGGCATGGCTATCGTAGAGCGTCAGGGCGCGTACCCCCGCCGCTGCCAGCGAAGCGGCGATCGCCGACCCCACGCCGCCGCAACCGACCACCAGCGCCCGCGCCCCCTCAGGCCGAAAACCTTTACGTCGGATACCGAGCACAAAACCGTCGCCGTCAAACATATCGCCGCTCAGCGTGCCATCGGCCTCGCGGCGGATAGCGTTGCAGGCGCCGGCAATGACTGCCGTGGGGCTTAAGCGATGCACCAGCCCGCAGGTGGCAATCTTATGCGGCATCGTGACCAGCGCGCCGATAATATTGGTCAGCGTAAACAGCGCCGGAACCACCGTCGCCAGCGCCTCCGGTTTCACCCCCGTAGGCACCACTTTGACATCCACCTGCTGTCGGTCGAACCACGGGTTGTAGATCATCGGCGCCTTAAAGCCGCCGGTCGGATAGCCCAGATGCGCGATCAGCCGCGTATTACCACTAATTATCATCCCCTGCTCCTTTACTGCGATAGCTCGATGCGTTTGACATCGCCCAGAATAAACAGATACGCCACGACGCCGAGGAGCGCCGCGCCGCCGATATAGATCAGCGCATAGAAGAAGTCGCCGAAGGCCGCGACGATAAAGCCAATCACCAGCGGCGTGAGGATCCCGGCTAAGTTAGCGCAGAAGTTAAACAGGCCGCCGGTCAGGCCGCCCAGCCCTTTCGGCGCGATATCGGAGATCAACGTCCAGCCCAGGCCGACCATTCCCTGACCAAAGAAGGCGAATGACATCACCAGAATCACCGCCAGATCGCTGCTCAGCCAGTTGGCGGAAATAATGCCGCTGGCCATCAGCAGACCGACGACGATCGGCAGCTTACGCGCGAGGTTGGCCGAGCCGGTGGCCTTCAGCAGCTTGTCGGAGAGCCAGCCGCCGAACATCACCCCTCCGGCAGCGGCAAGGAACGGCAGAATGGCGAAGAATCCCATCTTCAGCCACGGCATATGCCGCTCGGTGGCCAGATAGGTCGGGAACCAGGTCAGGAAAAACACCAGTACCGTATTGCCGGCGAACTGGCCGATGCTGGCGCCCACAATCTGCCGTCTCCCCAGCAGCTGCCGCACCAGCGGCCAGCTGAAAGCCGTCTGCTGGTCGCTCGCCGCTGCCAGGCCGCCGCCGTTGACAATATGCTCCCGCTCCTGCTGGCTGAGGTGCTTATCTTCGTGCGGTTCGCGGTAGCAGCGCCACCACACCAGCGCAAACAGCACGCCGACAACGCCGACGCTGATAAACAGCGCCCGCCAGCCGAAACTGCCCATAATCCAGAACAGCAGCGGTGAGAAGCAGGCCAGCCCGAGATACTCCCCAACGGTATAGACTGCCGTTGCCTTGGCCCTCTCCTGCTGCGGGAACCACGCGCTGACCACCCGGCTGTTTACCGGGAAACAGGGCGCCTCGCTGACCCCCAACCCAAAGCGGCACAGCAGCAGAGTTTTCAGCCCTATCGCCATACCGTGAAACAAGGTAAACAGCGACCACAGCGTCAGCGACAGGAAGTAGGTCACTTTGTTGCCGAAACGGTCGAGGAACAGGCCGCCGGGAATTTGCGCCAGCGCGTAGGTCCAGGCGAAGGCGGAAAAGACGATCCCCATCACCGCCGGATCAATCCCCAGTTCGGAAGTTAAGCTGGGGGCCGCGATCCCCAGCACCGTCCGGTCGAGGTAGTTAATCATCGTGCCGATAGCCAGCAGCGCGAGGATCCCAATCCGCCTCCGGGAGCGCGGCACGGCGGTCGCGGCTTGCGCCGCTGCCGTGTGGTTATGGCTGTACGCGTTCATAATCGTTTTCCTGTCGTAGGGTGCAGATGAATGTTGTTATTGTATTGACGATGTTGTGCCCAACGAACCATTTGATACATCACTAGCTGTACTGCATTGCCGACAGGCGAACGGCGGCATTTGCCGCGCCGTACAGGGCATAGCCATCGCGTCTTTCGGTCAATTCGAAGAAAAAGCGCCCTGCCGAGAACGGCCGGGTATAGAGGTGGAGGAACTCCCCGCCGCGCGGATCGCGGTCATAGAGAATATGCAGACGTTGCAGCGTCGCGACGTCCACCGTCTCGCCATAGCGCGCCAGCAGGTCATCATAGTAATTAGCCGGAATCGGCAGCGCCTGAAGGGAGACCTGCGGCAGGGCGTCGAGGGTCGCCGGCAGGTGATGGCAGGCAAACGCCGCGTGCTGCAAGCCCGCCCCTTGATAGCAGGCCACCGAGCGGGCAATCTGCGTGGCGCGGCTCTGGGAGATATTCAGCGCCAGGCGAATATTGCTCTGCGGGCTGTGAACCGCCAGACTGCGCACCAGACCATACGGGTCCGGCAGCGTCTGTTCATGTTCGAGGGTGAAACCGAAGACGGTGCGGAAAAAGGTAATCCAGTTATCACGGCTCTCCGCCTCCATCCCCAGCGCCAGATGATCGATGCCGCTGTAGTCATCGCGTAACGTCGGCGCGTCGTGCAGATGAAAATCGCGGGTGTAGATATCATCACCGGCTTCAATTAAATAGATCAGGCTGCCGTCGGGGGCGCAAATCGCCGGAATGGGGCTTTCATTCGGCCCGGCATCGCCCTGCCAGGTGGCGTAGCCATAGGCGCGGGCGCGCTCAATAATCGCCGCGCTGCGACTGACGCGCAGCGCCATCGCGCACAGCGAGACGCCGTGGCGCTGGTGAAAATGGTCGGCCCAGCTGTGCGGCTGGGCGTTGACAATCGCTCGCGCGCCGCCGTTGCGCCACAGCGTCACCTGTTTTGAGCGGTGGCGGCCTTCCTGACCGAAGCCCAGTTGCGACAGGCGCTGGCCGAGAGCCTGCGCTTGCGAGGGGCTGGCGGCAAATTCGATAAATTCCAGTCCGAGATAATCCGGCAGCGTCGCGGCCTGAAACAGCGACGCATCGCTGTCGTCCAGCTGTTGGCGGGTCTGCTCTTCCAGCCATTGTAACGAGCGGTAGCCATCTTTCGCCGTTGCGCCATTCGGCGAAGCGCGGAAGCCGTCATTGAAAATTTCCAGCGACCACGGGCCGCGATAGCCGCAGCGGGTCAGATCGCAGGCAAAATCCACCAGCGGCAGCTGCCCCTGTCCCGGGAAACAGCGGAAATGGCGGCTCCATTCAAGGACGTCCATCTTCATCAACGGCGCATCCGCCAGCTGCAGGAAGGTGATTTTGTCCACCGGGACTTCATGCAACCGCTGCAAATTGTCGCCGCGAGCCAGAATATGAAAGCTATCCAGGACAATCCCCAACGCCGGGCTGTTGACGCTTTTCACCCGTTCCCAGGCCTGATACCAGCGGTTGACGTGCGTTCCCCAGGCCAGCGCTTCGTAGCCAATGACTATCTTTTCCTGCTCCGCCAGTGCCGCCAGCGCGGCGAGATCCGCCACCTGCTGCGCAACATCGGCGGAACAGTCCGGCTGCACATTGCTGCACAGGAGCAATGTGTCGCAGCCGAGCTCATGCATCAGCGCGAATTTGCGCTTCGCCCGCGCCATATTCGCCGCAAACTGGCTGCGGCTGGCGCCTTCAAAATCGCGAAAGGGTTGAAAAAGCGTGATTTTTAACCCTAAATCGGCCGCCAGATTGCGAATATCCGCCGGCGTGCCGGTATAATAAAGCAGATCGTTTTCAAAGATTTCGACGCCTTGATAACCCGCTGCTGCAATAGCATGGAGTTTTTCGGGTAAGGTGCCGGAAATCGAAACGGTGGCAATGGATCGCAGCATAGGTCCTCGGGTCATCAGCAGACGTGAGCCCCGAATATGAATCATTTGGTTCATTCGCGCCACGCGAGGTTGCTAATTTGTGATCATTATGTGTATTTTTTGTCTCTCAGAAAAAAGGAGTGGTTATGTCTGTCGTGGCTCATGATGAAGCGCAGTCCCTGAAGGAACGGATTTTTACCGCCGCCATCGTCGTCTTTGCCGAACACGGGCTGTCCGGGGCACGCATGGAACAGATTGCCACCGAGGCACAGACAACCAAACGCATGGTGGTGTACTACTTCAAAACGAAGGAGCTGCTGTATCAGGCGGTGCTGCAACATGTCTATGCGCGTATCCGCGAGACCGAACAGCAGCTTGGGCTGGAGCAGCTTCCGCCGGTTGAAGCGCTGGTGCAGCTGGTGCGCTGGAGCGTGCGTTATCACGCCACTCATGCGGATTTTATGCGGGTTATTTGTATGGAGAATATGCAGCGCGGTAAGTGGTTGCAGTCATCGGGACAGTTGAAACCGCTGAATCGAACCGCCCTGTCGATTCTGGAGGACATTCTGCAGCGCGGGCAACAGCAGGGAATTTTTCAGGAGGGTCTACAGGCGCGCGATGTCCATCGGCTGATCAGCAGCTTTAGCTTTTATCAGGTGTCGAACTTTTACACCTTCACTCGTCTCTTCCTCGACGACCCGCTGCCGGCTATCGACGATGAGGAGATGATCGCTCACCACTGCGATATAGCGGTGAAAGCGGTCGTGCGGTTTGTGATTTCCTGAGCCTGCGTAAGCCGCGCGCAGTAAGGCTAGTCGTGCCCGGATAAGGCGTGGATCACCTTCTCCATGGCTTCTTTGGTCAGTTCAGAGCGGGCGATTTTCGGGTTGGCCAGCGAGGTACGCACCACCCCGGCAATCACGATATGTTTTGGCTCCTGGCCGAGATCGCGCATTTCGAGCACCACTTTCCCCACCACCCGGCACATTTCCTCGTACAATTCGGCGTCTCTGGCTTTATTTCCCATTCTTTTCGGCTCACAAATTATCATTATCAATCAAATCATTATTAATATTTTTTCGTGATAAATCAAACCAGCGTGCTCTTTTTATACCAGCGCGTTGTTTCCAGGCGTTAACCGCGATGAAATTCGCATAATAGTGGCGTTTATTGTTGTCGGCTGATGAAAAAATGTGTTGCGAAGAAGATTTGAAATAGTTCGAGTTTTGTTACATTTTCATGGGGAATAATGAAACGTCGTTTTCATTTTCCTTTTTTGTTCCGACGTCGTATAATGCCCCCCGATTCTTTCTTGAATGGTTTCAGCGCATTGGACTGCACGACTAAACGCATAAAATACTGCCTCTTTTCATGGGCTGAACCGCCAGCACACTTTCTTCTGCACGCTCTTTTGTTGTCACCTATTCTTAGAGCGTGGCAGAACAACTTTCGCAATACAGGTTTGACTCCACGGCCGTGCGCCTACGGAGCGATATTTCCATATCCTTCACAACTTAAAGACTAAAACTTTCATGAAAAAGACCAAAATTGTTTGCACCATCGGTCCGAAAACCGAATCCGAAGAGATGCTGTCCAAAATGCTGGACGCGGGCATGAACGTCATGCGTCTGAACTTCTCTCACGGTGACTATGCTGAACACGGTCAACGCATCAAGAACCTGCGTAACGTGCTGAGCAAAACCGGTAAGACAGCGGCTATCCTGCTGGATACCAAAGGCCCGGAAATTCGTACCATTAAGCTGGAAGGCGGCAATGACGTCTCCCTGAAAGCCGGTCAGACATTCACCTTCACCACCGATAAATCCGTCGTCGGCAACAACGAAATCGTCGCCGTGACCTATGAAGGTTTCACTACCGACCTGTCCGTCGGCAACACCGTTCTGGTCGACGATGGTCTGATCGGCATGGAAGTGACGGCCATCGAAGGTCAGAACGTCATCTGTAAAGTGCTGAACAACGGCGACCTCGGCGAGAACAAAGGCGTTAACCTGCCGGGCGTTTCTATTGCCCTGCCGGCACTGGCTGAAAAAGACAAGCAGGACCTGATCTTCGGTTGCGAACAAGGTGTTGATTTTGTTGCTGCTTCCTTTATCCGTAAGCGTTCTGACGTGGTCGAAATCCGCGAGCACCTGAAAGCGCACGGCGGCGAAAACATCCAGATCATCTCCAAAATTGAAAACCAGGAAGGCCTGAACAACTTCGACGAAATCCTCGAAGCCTCTGACGGCATCATGGTTGCACGTGGCGACATGGGCGTGGAAATCCCGGTTGAAGAAGTTATCTTCGCCCAGAAAATGATCATCGAAAAATGTATCCGCGCGCGTAAAGTGGTTATCACCGCAACGCAGATGCTGGATTCGATGATCAAAAACCCGCGTCCGACCCGCGCAGAAGCCGGCGACGTAGCCAACGCCATCCTCGACGGCACCGATGCGGTCATGCTGTCCGGCGAATCGGCCAAAGGGAAATACCCGCTGGAAGCCGTCACCATCATGGCGACCATCTGCGAGCGTACCGATCGCGTGATGACCAGCCGCCTGGAGTTCAACAACGACAACCGTAAGCTGCGCATCACCGAAGCCGTGTGTCGTGGTGCGGTAGAAACCGCAGAAAAACTGGAAGCTCCGCTGATTGTTGTCGCCACCCAGGGCGGTAAATCTGCACGCGCCGTGCGTAAATACTTCCCAGATGCCACCATCCTGGCGCTGACCACCAACGAAACCACCGCCCGTCAGCTGGTGCTGACCAAAGGCGTAGTGCCGCAGCTGGTTGACCAGCTCTCCTCTACCGACGATTTCTACATCCTCGGCAAAGAACTGGCGCTGCAGAGCGGCCTGGCGCGTAAAGGCGACGTGGTTGTTATGGTCTCTGGCGCACTGGTCCCGAGCGGAACCACCAATACCGCATCCGTGCACGTGCTGTAATAATTTACAGGTTAATTCGTTTTTAAAGGCGCCTCTTGCAGGCGCTTTTTTTTTATTCATCCCTGGCGACGCTTAATAAAAATGCAAATCGGAATTTACTATTTAATGAGAGATTATCTAAGATGAATCCGATGGAAGCGTGCTGTTTTCACAAAGATTTTTAAACTACTCCGTCAAATTCGATGTTTCTTTGAGCGAACGATCAAAAATAAGCGTATTACCGAAAAAAAATATTCTCATCCCAAAAAAGTTTGTGTAATACTTGTAACGCTACATGGAGATTAACTCAATCTAGAGGGTATTAATAATGAATCGTACTAAACTGGTACTGGGCGCGGTAATCCTGGGTTCTACTCTGCTGGCTGGTTGCTCCAGCAATGCTAAAATCGATCAGCTGTCTTCTGACGTTCAGACTCTGAACGCTAAAGTTGACCAGCTGAGCAACGACGTGAACGCAATCCGTTCTGACGTCCAGGCTGCTAAAGACGACGCAGCACGCGCTAACCAGCGTCTGGACAACCAGGCTACTAAATACCGTAAGTAATAGTACCTGTTAATAAAAATGGCGCACAATGTGCGCCATTTTTTTTGTCCTCTCTTCCCTTCCCGTCTCGCGCTACTGCACCCTTTTCGCTTCGTCCACCGGCGCGTTCGATACCGACATCGCCGATAGCGCTCCGCCGCTCGCCGTCTCATTGCCCGCAGAGACCACCACCGGATAGCCCGCGCGTCGGGACAGCGCTTTCTTCAGTTGGGCATCGTCTACGATTTTATCTCCGGCAAACTGATGGAAGTCCGCTGGCAGCGTGTACGCAAGCGTACGGGTATCGCCCGCTTCATCCTGCGTCAGAGGCCGATGAACTTCGACATAGCGTTTACCGTCGGGCTCAATCGCAAATTTCACCGGCTGGTTGATAACGCGCACCGGCGTCCCGGTTTTCACCTGACTAAACAGTGCCTGGATGTCCGCGGCGTTCATGCGCATACAGCCCGAACTGACCCGCAGGCCAACGCTATCCGGCGCGCTGGTACCGTGGATAAGATACTCGCCGTTGCCGTACGCCAGGCGCAGCGCATAGCGTCCTAACGGATTATTCGGCCCTGCCGGCACCACGGGCGGCAGCTTGATGCCTTTTTCCAGCGAACGTGCGCGGATGCCCGCCGTTGGCGTCCAGGTCGGATTAGGGATCTTCTGCCCGATGCGCGTGGTCATCTCCGGCGTCTCCAGACCCTGCTGACCAATCCCCAGCGGATAAACCTGAACCTGGTTCTGCCCCGGCGGGAAGTAGTACAGCCGTAGCTCCGCCAGGTTCACGACGATGCCTTCCCGGGGAACATCCGGCAGCAGCATCTGCGAGGGAATCAAGACCTGGGTCCCGGGCTTCGGATACACCGGCGCAAGCGTGTCGTTCGCTTCGAGAATCAGCATCGCCGCCGTGTCGAAATGGCGGGCAATCGCCTGCAGATTGCGATCCCCTTCCTGTACCGTCCACCATTGATTCTGGCCAATGAGCCGACTGTTAGCCGGGGGAAGTGGGTAATCTACCGCCCAGGCGCCGTGTGAAACGCTGAGGGCTGTCAGAAGGGCTACGGTGATAAGAGATGCGCGTTTCATACTGAGATTCCTTCTTTCGCTGATAAAACGCCAGGGTCTGCAGTCAGGCAGGCATCACCTCCGGCCTGACGTAACAGAATGAAATCTACCTGTTTATTCTAGCTAAGATTTTCAGCTTTCGCGCGAATTGCACGAATCATGGCTTCCAGGCCCTGAGATCGTGAAGGGGTAAGATGCTGGGCCAGCGCCATTTTTTCAAACCACGGCCGCACGTCAAAGGCGATGATATCCTTGGCCGTCATCTGGTCGTAGAGGATAAAGACCACGGCAATCAGTCCTTTGACGATCGCCGCATCGCTATCGCCGCGCAGCGATAGCCCCCCGCCTTCCCCTTGTTCCACCACGATCCACACCTGGCTCTGGCAGCCCTGAATGATATTTTGCGCGGTATGCTCTTCGGCGCTCAGCGGCGCCAGCCGCTGGCCGAGTTCGATAATATAGAGGTACTTCTCTTCCCAGTTCGCGCAACGACTAAAGTTGCGCAGCAGTTTGTCTTTATCCGGTAATGCCGCCATGATTGCGTCCTTTAGCCCAGTAGCGTGTGGATGCGCTGCAGTCCTGCGACCAGGCGATCCACCTCTTCCGTGGTATTGTACATCGCCAACGAGGCCCGACACATGGCCGGTACGTTGTAAAACGCCATCAGCGGCATCGCGCAATGATGGCCGGTGCGGATGGCAATGCCATAATTATCCAGGAAGCTGCCCACATCGTAGGCATGATGCGCGCCAAGATTAAAGGCAATCACCCCCAGACGCGCTTCAGGGCCATACAGGGTCAAGTCCGGCACCGCTTTCAGCGCCTGCAGGGCATAGCGCATGAGGGTCTGCTCATATTCGCCAATCTGCGCCAGTCCCAGCGCGCTGACATACTCCAGCGCGGCGCCAAGGCCGATAATCCCGCCGGTATTGGGAGTGCCCGCTTCGAAGCGCCACGGCGCTTTCGCCCACGTTGTCCCTTCGCTCAGGCTGACGGAGGCAATCATTGACCCGCCCCCTTCCCACGGCGGCATCGCCTGCAGCAGCGCCTCTTTGACATACAGGATGCCAATCCCGGTCGGGCCATACAGCTTGTGGCCGGAGAAAACATAAAAGTCGCAGTCCAGCGCCTGCACATCCACCGCGTGATGCATCACCGCCTGCGCCCCGTCCACCAGCACTTTTGCCCCATGCTGGCGGGCCAGCGGGATCAAGGCCGCCAGCGGGTTCTCCGTCCCCAGCACATTGGAGACCTGGGTGATGGCCAGCAGGCGGGTCCGCGCATCAAACAGCGCCGGAATGGCATCCAGTTGCAGAGTGCCGTCCGGTGTCAGCGGGATAACCCGCAGCTCTGCGCCCACCCGGGCGCAGAGCATCTGCCAGGGAACGATATTCGCGTGGTGCTCCATGGCGCTGATGATGATGTTATCGCCGGCGCCGACGTTGGCGTTCCCCCAGCTGTTGGCCACCAGATTAATCCCTTCGGTGGTCCCCCGAACGAACACCAGCTCTTCCGCCGAGCGGGCATTGAGGAACCTCGCCGCCTGCTGGCGCACCTGTTCCATCCGCGCCGTCGCCTCTGCGCTCAGCGTATGGATACCGCGATGGACGGCGGCATAGCCGTGGCGATAAAACTCCGCCTCGGCGCGAATCACCGCCTCTGGTTTTTGCGCGCTGGCGGCGCTGTCGAGATAGACCAGCGGCTGACCGTTGACCTCCCGGCTCAGCAACGGAAAATCCGCGCGGACCCGTTCAACAGAAAATGTCATGCTTTTTCTCCCGGTAAACGTTGGCCGATTCGCGCCAGAATCTGCGCCCTCAGCGCCTCATCGCCAATCGCTTCCGTCAGCTCGGCGGCGAAAGCATAGAGGATCATATGCTGCGCCGCCTGGTGAGTAATACCGCGTGAACGGAGATAGAACAGCTGTTCGTTGTCGATACGCCCGATGGTGGCGCCGTGGCTGCACTTGACGTCGTCGGCATAAATTTCCAGCTGCGGCCGGGTATCCACTTCCGCCAGGCGCCCCAGCAGCAAATTATTGTTGGTCATCTGACCGTCGGTTTTCAGCGCGTGCCTGGCGACATTAATCAGACCGTTAAACACCGCCCGCCCTTTATCGCTGACAATGGTCTTATGCAGCTGGCGGCTATTACAGTAGCCAACGCGATGATCGAGCCAGGTTCGGCTGTCGCAGACCTCATTGTTGACCGGCATCGCCAGGGAGTTGATCCGCAGGGTGCTGTTCTCCCCCAGCAGCTGAGTACTGGTGCGATGGTGCAATACCGCGCCGCCGAGCAGAAAGCTGCTGCTGAAGGCCGACGCGTCGCGGCCCAGCAAGAGATCGTTGTGGGCAAAGTGGTTGCTCTGCGCATTCTCAAACGCCAGCTTGATATGCTGCAGATGGGCATTATCCGCCACCGACATCGTCAGACGCGCGCCGGTAAAGTGGCGCTGTTCATCCAGGCTCAGATAGTGTTCGATAATCGTCGCCTCGGCGCCGCTCTCCAGCTCAAGATGATGGCGATAGTGCGCGGTGTTAAGGTCATCGCCCGCGCCCCCACGGGTCACATGCATCAGCAGCAGCGGCTTCGCGGGCCGCTTATGGCGTTTTACGCGGATTCGCGTCACCGTCTGAGCAAGGCTCTCCGTGAGATGCAGGAACACTTCCGGCTGCACCGCGTCAGGCAGCCCCTGGCGATCGTCCGCCACGCTAACGTCGTAACCGCTGTCGGCCAGGTTGTCGCTCAAGGTCTCGCTAAACTGCCCGTCGATGAACACCAGCCGCCAGGCGTCCATCGACAGCGCCCGCTGATCCCGCTCTGTCGCCGTTAAAGTACCCGGCTGCAGCGCGACAAATGTGCCTTTGTTCAGTGTATCCAGCGGCGTATATTTCCAGTCCTCATGTTTGCGCGTCGGCAGACCGAGGCGCAGGACCTGCTGGAGATGTCGGCGGGCTTCAGGCGTTCGCCGCTCGCCCAGCGCCTCAAACAGATGATGCCACTGCTGCAGCGCGTTACTGCTGTTCGGTAAGCCAGCCATAGCCCTGCTCCTCCAGTTGTTTGACCAGGGTAAAATCGCCGGATTTGACGATTCGCCCCTGATAGAGCACGTGGACGTAATCAGGCTTGATATAGTCGAGAATACGCTGATAGTGGGTGACGATAATAAATGCGCGCTTGCCGTCGCGCAGCGCGTTGACGCCGTCAGAGACTATCTTCAGGGCGTCGATATCCAGCCCCGAATCCGATTCATCAAGAATGCACAGGTCCGGCTCCAGCACGGCCATTTGCAGGATATCGTTGCGCTTCTTTTCACCGCCGGAGAAGCCCACGTTCACCGAACGGGTCAGTAAATCTTCCGGCATCTTCAGCAGCTTAATTTTCTCTTCCATCAGATCCTGGAAATCGAAACGGTCCAGCGCTTCCTGGCCGCGATAGTCGCGCACCGAGTTGAGCGCAGTTTGCAGGAAGAACTGGTTGCTGACGCCGGGAATCTCTACCGGGTACTGGAAAGCCATAAAAATGCCTTCGCCAGCGCGGTCTTCCGGCGCGAGGCTGAGCAAATCTTTGCCTTTAAACTCCACGCTGCCGCCGACGACCTCATAGTCTTCACGCCCGGCCAGCGTCGCCGATAGGGTACTTTTGCCGGAGCCGTTCGGCCCCATAATGGCGTGCACTTCGCCAGGGCGAATGTCCAGATTTAATCCGCGCAGGATCTCTTTGTCTTCAACGGCGACCTGCAAATTTTTGATACTTAACATCGCATTTCCCTTAATTCGTAAAGCCTGGCGCTTAGCCGACGCTGTGTTCCAGACTGATAGCCAGCAGTTTTTGCGCTTCAACGGCAAACTCCAGCGGCAGCTCCGAGAAGACATCTTTACAGAAGCCGTTGACAATCATCGAGATGGCATTGTCTTCGCTGATGCCGCGCTGCAGGCAGTAGAACAACTGATCTTCGCCGATCCGCGAGGTGGTAGCTTCGTGCTCCAGCTGCGCGCTGTCGTTGCGACACTCCACGTACGGGAAAGTATGCGCCCCGCAGTCCGGCCCAATCAGCATCGAGTCGCATTGGGTGAAGTTACGCGCGTTGGTGGCGGTCGGCATAATTTTGACCAGCCCACGGTAGCTGTTCTGGCTTTTGCCGGCGGAGATCCCTTTCGAGATAATCGTCGAACGGGTGTTTTTGCCGATGTGGATCATCTTGGTGCCGGTGTCGGCCTGCTGATGTCCGCTGGTCAGCGCCACGGAGAAAAATTCGCCGATGGAGTTATCGCCGCGCAGAATGCAGCTCGGATACTTCCAGGTAATGGCGGACCCCGTTTCTGACTGCGTCCAGGACATCTTGCTGTTTTCGCCTTCGCACAGCGCGCGTTTGGTGACAAAGTTCAAAATCCCGCCGGTGTTGTTATCCCCGGGGAACCAGTTCTGCACCGTGGAATATTTCACCTCGGCGTCTTTATGAATAATCACCTCAACCACCGCCGCATGCAGCTGGTAGCTGTCGCGCACCGGGGCGGAACACCCTTCGATGTAGCTGACGTAGCTGCCTTCATCGGCCACCAGAATGGTGCGTTCGAACTGGCCGGTTTTTTCGGCATTAATGCGGAAATAGGTCGACAGCTCCATCGGGCAACGTACGCCTTTAGGCACGTAAATAAAGGTGCCGTCAGAGGCCACCGCCGCGTTCAGCGCGGCAAAAAAGTTGTCATTGCCCGGCACCACGGTGCCGAGATATTGTTTCACCAGCTCCGGGTGATCGTGGATAGCCTCACCAAACGAACAGAAGATAATCCCCTGTTCCGCCAGTTTTTCCCGGTAGGTTGTCGCCACCGAAACGGAGTCGAAAATCGCGTCAACCGCGACTTCGCGCCCTTCGCGTACCGGCACGCCCAGCAGGTTAAAAGCCTCTTCGACTTCCTGAGTCAGATAGGCGCCGGGGCCGGTTTGCTGCACCGCGCCAGGCTCCGAAGCGCAGGTGTCGTCGCAGTTGCCGCAGGACGGCGCCGAGTAATAGCTGTAATCCTGGTAGTTGAGCTTTTCATAGTGTGCTTTCAACCAGTGCGGCTCTTCCATCTCCAGCCAGGCGTGATACGCCTTCAGGCGAAACTCGAGCATCCACTCGGGCTCATTGCGGCGAGCGGAAATGGCGCGCACCACCTCTTCGTTGATGCCTTTCGCCAGCTCATCGGTCTTTAAGCGGGTAAAAAAGCCTTCTTTATAATTGAGCGGCCCGTCGGACCAGGTTTTGACATCGTCAGTTGCTTCAGTATTACGAGACATAGTTACTCCGCCTGAACCCCAAAGCTTTCGCCGCAGCCGCATTCGTGCTGCGCTTTCGGGTTATGAAACTTAAAGATTTCATTTAATCCTTCCCGAACATAATCCAGCTCCGTCCCGTCGATAAACGGCATGGCCTGCAGCGGCGCCCACAGTTTCGCCCCGTCGCGCTCAAACAGCAGGTCGTCTTCCGCCGGCTCGGCAATCAGCTCGAGCACGTAACCAAAACCGGCGCAGCCGCTGGTTTTTACCCCCAGACGTAGCCCCTGCTTGTCGGGCTGTTGACTCACCAGGCTGCGAATATGGGCCGCTGCCGCCGGGGTCATCATCAGACCACGCCAGCTAAATTCATCGGGATTGAAGGTTCCTGTATCTAATTCCATCGCTCTACCTCATTGGTTAGCGCCATAAGGGCATACGACCATGTTAATGATAACAATTATCACTTCAACCCAGCCGGAGAAGGGGTATTCCCCTTGCGAACCCTTTTATTTCGCTTTTTATAAGCATAGACCCTCGCCTGCAGGTTATCAGGTGACTATTTTGTAATTTAATATATTGATAAATAATAACTTATTTAGCGTTTTACCCGGACATGACGGGCAATGAGAAAGGTGTATCGGAAATACCTATTTTTGAAATCGAAAACGGTCCATTCAACATGATCAGCACTTACTGTCAAATCAATAGCTTGTTCTTTGTACCGTGCGACGACGTGACGCTCTTTACGCTACCTCTTTAGAATTATCTATAAGTATCCTTCTGGATGGCTATTCGTTATCCGGCAAATCGGAACGGTTATCATTTTAAATTCGGACAAAAACCAGGAATAAAGCTTTTTTCTCTACTGGTAAATTGATGTACAATTCCTGCTTAAAGTTCCTACAGTTCTCGGCCCTGTGTCGGAGGCACTGCTTACATGGAGTTTGTCCGTACAGGATGATAGATATCAGTATTATGTCGATGTGCATGGTGGTACTGCTGGTTATGAGCGTATTGCTAAACTAGGTCAGCCACAGCCCCTGCTTCCCACATCGGAGCTTCACATTCGTGATGAAATGAGGAGTTTTAGAGGATTCGTCCGCAGTGGCATTGTTCAGCAACGGCGTTGCCTCTAAGATTTCAGCCATATTCCAGCGAGAGGTAACGAAGATGAAAGGAACAATCATTGCTCTGTTAGCCACCGTATCCATTGCCACAGCCAGCGCATTTGCAGCAGATAAAAATGACGTCCCTGCTCCCCCCGATAATCCGCCCGGACAGCCGATGATGGAAATGCCGCAAGGGCGTGGCCCAATGCCGATGCCTCTACCGCCATTGCCACCGCGAAAACCGCTATTATTCTCTGCAACGGTTGCCACCGATAACCCGGCCGAGACGATTAATAAACTGACCGCGCTGATCCCGACAGGGAGCGCTAAACATTATGAAGTGCGCGTGGAAGTCGTTCCTGTACCCGATATGCCCTGAATTATCCCGGCGCCCCCCGGTATCATTGACCGGTTAATATCTGCGACATAAAAAAAGCTGCCAGTGAGCGTGGCAGCTTTTATTTTGCGTCTGATTTGGCGCTCAATGCCTATATCCTCACCGCCGATGGCGATGAGGATAGCGGTATGATGACGGGATATTAACTCTTAATCTTTCTGTAGATAAACAGGACGACTAATGCACCGATGACCGCCACGACAAAGCTGCCGAAATTAAAGCCATCGACCTTGCCGTAGCCAAAAAACGTACTGATCCAACCACCTACTACCGCACCAATGATGCCAAGAACAATAGTGACAATAAAGCCGCCGCCGTCTTTGCCTGGCATAATCCACTTAGCCAAAATACCGGCAATAAGACCAAAAATGACCCAGGAAATGATACCCATAGTTAACTCCGTCCTCTTCGTTACTCAAAAGTATTTCGTACTTAAAATAGTAGCATAAGTAACGTGAATAATTCATGAATTATATTTTTAGCGCCGCTGACTTGCTATATAAGCCGCGATGGTCTACATATCATGGTGTCGGTGCTAATGCGTAAAGGGGTTAACAATGGGCTATTACGTGATTAAAAAATCTGAGAAAAGCGTTTCCCAGCCATGGTATTTCCTGCTAAAAGCGGATAATCATGAAACCATCGCCACCAGTGAAATGTATTCCTCGAAGGAGGCGGCGAAAAAAGGAATTGCTTCAGTGCAGAAGAATGGTCCCAGCGAAACGATTAAAGATGAAACACAATAAAATCCGCTGAATATAAGGGGAATAATACTCCCCTTATATTTGTACGAGAATCGCCTCAGCCCGCTACGGCTCTCTCAGACTACCGCCGTGGTCAGGCGCGAGGAGCAGCATAAGCGCCGCTGTTCATCGAAGATTTCAATCTGCCACACCTGGTGGCGCGATCCGATATGCAGCGCTTTACAGACCCCCCTGACCCGGCCACTGCGCACCGAGCGAATGTGGTTGGCATTGACCTCCAGCCCTACCACCTTCTGCTCGCCTTCACTGCACAAATAGCCGGCAACCGAGCCCAGCGTTTCCGCCAGCACCACCGATGCTCCGCCATGTAGCAGACCAAACGGCTGATGCGTGCGGCCGTCCACCGGCATGGTGGCTTCGATGGTATCATCGGTGACGCTGTCAAAATGAATATCCAGCAGCCCGACCATATTGCCTTCGCCCATGCGGTTAAGCTGTTCCAGCGTTGTCTGACGTTTCCAAATCATCCAATAATCTCCAGCAGCGCCTGCAGCGGATGGCGGACACCGCTGCCTTCAATGCGCTTCACCTGACTGCGACAGGAGTAGCCGGTCACCAGGCAACGGTTACGCGGTAGACGCTGGATCGCCTGTTGCCAGGAAAGCGCGTAGATATCCAGCGAGTTGGCATGGTTTTTTACCTCATGGCCGTAGGTTCCGGCCATCCCACAGCAGCCCACGCTGACGTTCTCCAGTTTCGCGCCGAAGCGTGCAAAAATTTCTGCCCACTGCTTCGGCGCTGCGGGGAGCGCCGTGACCTCGGTACAGTGGCCAAACAGATACCACGCTTCGCCGCCCTGCTCCTGCTCGCGAGCTTCCGGCAGCGCCTGCGGCAGCCACTCATGCACCAGCATCACGCGGAAATCACCGCGTTTGTCGCCCAGGACCTGGTTGTACTCATCGCGATAGCACAGCACCAGCGCCGGATCGACCCCGACCATCGGCATGCCCAGTTGCGCCACGCGGTTGAGGAAATCTGCGGTTTTCTGCGCCGTGCGCGCAAAGCGCGAGAGGAATCCTTTGATATGCTGCGCCTTGCCGTTTGGCGAGAACGGCAGTAATACCGGCTGGTAGCCGACTTTTTCCACCAGCCGGACAAAATCGGCCACCACCTGCGCGTCGTAATAGCTGGTGAACGGATCCTGCACCACCAGCACCATTTTGGCTTTCTGCTCAGCGCTGAGGGTTTCCAGCTGCTCCAGCGTCATGTTTGCCGAGCGATGTCCCACCATTCTCTGCTTCAGCGACGGCGTCGAGAGCAGCGGCAGATCCACCATCCCGATGTGCTTCTCGGACAGCTTGCGCATCCACGGCTGATTAATAAAGAAGTTGAACGTCTTCGGCGCCTGGGCCATCAGCGGCGCATAGGATTCCACCGTCGCCACCAGATGATCGCGAACCGGCCGCAAATAGCGACTGTGGTACAGCTGCAGGAAGCGCGAACGAAATTCCGGGACATCGATTTTAATCGGACATTGGGTAGAGCACGCTTTACAGGCCAGGCAGCCGGACATCGCCTCTTTGACCTCATGGGAGAAGTCATATTCCCCCTTGCGCGCATGCCAGCTGTTACGGGTCCGCGCCACCAGCGTCCGCAGGCTGGCGCGTTTTTCCGGCAGATCTTTTTCCAGCTGATTGGGGTCGATGCCACGATCCGCCAGCAGGCGCAGCCATTCGCGCACCAGCGTTGCGCGCCCTTTCGGCGAGTGGATACGGTGATTGCTGACCTTCATCGACGGACACATCGGGCTTTTAACATCAAAGTTAAAGCACAGACCGTTGCCGTTACACTCCATCGCGCCGCGCCATGCGCTGCGCACCGCGATAGGGATCTGGCGATCCCAGGTGCCGCGCTTCACGGCATCCACCTTCATCATCGGCGCATCTACGCCTTCCGGCGGACAGATTTTCCCCGGGTTAAGACGGTTGTGCGGATCGAACGCCGCTTTGACTTTTCGCAGCTCGCCGTAAAGCTCTTCGCCAAAGAATGCCGGACTGTACTCGGCGCGGAAGCCCTTGCCGTGTTCACCCCACAGCAGGCCGCCGTATTTCGCGGTCAGCGCCACGACCTCATCGGAGATCTGCTTCATCAGCACTTCTTGCCGCGGATCGCACATATCCAGCGCCGGACGCACGTGCAGAACACCAGCGTCCACATGGCCAAACATGCCGTAGCTCAGACCGTGGCTGTCGAGCAGCGCGCGGAACTCGACGATGTAATCGGCAAGATGTTCCGGCGGTACGCAGGTATCTTCCGCAAAGGGAATCGGCTTGGCGGCGCCTTTGGCATTCCCCAGCAGCCCCACCGCTTTTTTACGCATCGCGTAGATGCGCTCAACGCCGTCCAGTTCGTGACAAACCTGCCAGCCGATGACGCCCGCTTCATTGGCGGCAATCAGCTCATCAAGACGCTGACACAGCGTAGTCACCTGGTTATCGATAAGCGCGGCGTCATCACCGGCGAATTCGACAATATTCAGTCCCAGCATCTCTTTATGCGGGACATCGGTAATCAACTCGCTGACCGAATGCCAGACGATATCTTCACGCGCCAGGTTAAGGACTTTTGAATCGACGGTTTCCACCGACAGCGCTTTCGCCTCGACCATAAACGGCGCATTGCGCAGCGCGGAGTCAAACGAATCGTATTTGATGTTCACCAGACGGCGGACTTTCGGCAGACGGGTAATATCGAGACGCGCTTCGGTGATAAAGGCCAGCGTCCCTTCCGAACCGGTGAGGATTCGGGTCAGATCGAACTCGCTCATGTCATCATTAAAGACGTGGCGCAGGTCATATCCGGTCAGGAAGCGGTTAAGTTTCGGAAATTTATCGATGATCAGCTGACGTTGCGCTTTGCAGCGCTGAAAGACCGTCCGGTAAATCCGCCCAATCGCCGACTGTTCGCGGCTCAGCGTCTCCGCCAGGGCAACGGGCATCGCCTGGGTATCGAGAATATCGCCGCCCATCAGCACCGAACGAACGCCCAGTACATGGTCTGAGGTTTTGCCATAAACCAATGACCCCTGACCGGAGGCATCGGTGTTGATCATCCCCCCCAGAGTGGCGCGGTTGCTGGTGGAAAGCTCCGGGGCAAAAAAGTAACCGTACGGTTTAAGATACTGGTTCAGCTGATCTTTAATCACGCCGGCTTCGACACGAACCCATCCCTCTTGCGGGTTGATTTCGAGTATGCGGTTCATATGGCGGGACATATCGACGATGATCCCCGCATTCAGCGCCTGGCCGTTGGTCCCGGTGCCGCCGCCGCGCGGGGTAAAGACCAGCGATTTGAAGCGTTCTTCGGCGGCGAGTCGCGCCAGCAGGACGACATCCGCCGTCGAGCGGGGAAATAAAATCGCATCCGGCAACAGCTGATAAACGCTGTTATCTGTCGCCATTGTTAGCCTGTCGGCATAGCTGGTGGCGGTATCGCCGGTAAATCCTTGTTGCTCCAGTACCTGCAAAAAATTCAATACCAGTTGAACGACACCTGGTGCTTGAGAAATTTGTGGGATCATAACGCTTGACCCTGCCTGACTATGTTGTGTTGTAGAGATGTCATCCTTCAGACTGCCTCGTGTTGGCGCATTCGCTGCCGAATCCTTGCGTGAAGCTGACCCTGGCGGGTAATACAAACCACGTTCACCACGCCGGGCAAAAATAGCCTGCAAGCCGGGAGTCGGCCGCCGCCTCGCTGCGTCCGGATGATTTGGTGTATGGATAACTAAACGATTGCGTGGCGCAGTCAACTTTTTATCACATTTTTTTCATATGCGCCCACGAGATTTATGTGCAAAATCAGGCCCGTGAAATTATTGATATTATTATCAGTATATGGATTTACGCGGCGCCAGCATTCTGACGCGACTGGAAAGGTAAAATTTCATTATGATTAACGCTCGCCAACCTCGGGATATACCGCAAATTCTGCTGTCGGTGCTGTTCTTATCCCTGATAATTATCTCCTGTCTGTGGGTGGTGCAACCCTTTATTCTGTCCTTCGCCTGGGCAGGCACCGTCGTCATCGCCACCTGGCCCGTTCTGCTGCGTCTGCAGCGTTTGCTGTTTGGTAAGCGCACCCTCGCCGTGCTGGTTATGACCGTCTTACTGTTTTTACTGTTCGTCATCCCCATTGCGCTGCTGGTAAATAGCCTGGTCGATAACAGCATTCCGCTGATAAAACTCATCTCCGCCGGGAATGTGACGCTGCCGGATTTGGCGTGGCTTAATAGCGTTCCGCTGATTGGCGACAAGCTGTACGCGGCCTGGCACGGTCTGCTGGATATGGGCGGCGCGGCCATCATGGCCAAAATTCGTCCCTATATCGGCACCACCACCACCTGGTTCGTCGGTCAGGCGGCGCATATCGGCAAACTGCTGGTCTACTGTGGTCTGATGCTGTTGTTCAGCGCCCTGCTGTACTGGCAGGGTGAGAAAGTCGCCTATGGGTTCCGTTATTTCGCAACGCGTCTGGCGGCAAAACGCGGCGATGCGGCGGTGCTGCTGGCCGGTCAGGCCATTCGCGCCGTGGCGCTGGGCGTGGTGGTGACCGCGCTGGTTCAGGCGGTGCTCGGAGGGATTGGTCTGGCGATTAGCGGCGTCCCTTACGCCGCGCTGCTGACCGTGGTCATG
Source organism: Raoultella sp. T31 (assembly GCF_002806725.1). Classification (NCBI taxonomy): domain Bacteria; kingdom Pseudomonadati; phylum Pseudomonadota; class Gammaproteobacteria; order Enterobacterales; family Enterobacteriaceae; genus Klebsiella; species Raoultella sp. T31. The sequence continues at coordinate 24,811 of NZ_PIBO01000008.1, read as the reverse complement.
ATCTTCACCTGTCTGGTACAGCTGGGGCCATTGATTGTCCTGATCCCTTCGATTATCTGGCTCTACTGGAGCGGAGATACCACCTGGGGCACGGTGTTGCTGGTGTGGAGCTGCGTGGTGGGCACCATGGATAACGTTATTCGCCCGATGCTGATTCGTATGGGCGCCGACCTGCCGATGATTCTGATTCTCTCCGGCGTTATCGGCGGGCTGATCGCCTTCGGGATGATTGGCTTGTTTATCGGTCCGGTGCTGCTTGCCGTCTCCTGGCGCCTGTTTGATGCCTGGTTGCAGGAGGTTCCACCGCCGCCGAAAGATCCCGATCAGGTACTGGCGGAACTTGAAGCGTTAAATGTCAGTAATATCAACAACCAAAAGTAAAAAATCGAGGCGGGGAAACCCGCCTTAATCATAAGAAAAACTGATAAAAATAATTCACTCCTCCCCCCCCCCGTTATCCCCCTCTCTCATGAGATGCAATCGGCATATTCTTCACACCTGTTTAACTATTGGGATGAATCCGATCGACGCAAAAACAGGCTATGTCTACTATTAGGGCACGGTTATAGATCAACACCTTGATTTATAAGCATGGAAATCCCCTGAGTGAAACAACGAATTGCTGTGTGTAGTCTTTGCCCATCTCCCACGATGGGCTTTTTTTTACTTCGAATCCGTGAGCCGCAGACCGCTATTTTTACGGTTTGCAGGTACGGCCGTCACTGGCGGACGGCAGGCGCTGAAAATAAAAAATCCCCGCCATTGCTGACGGGGATCGGCTGATTGAAAACGAGGGCTTACTTATTCATTTCAGCCAGACCAAGCCAGGTTTGCACCACGGTATCCGGGTTCAGAGACAGGCTGTCAATCCCCTCATCCATCAGCCATGCGGCAAAATCTTCGTGGTCAGAAGGGCCCTGGCCGCAAATGCCGACGTATTTACCCTGCTTCTTCGCCGCGCGAATCGCCATCGACAGCAGCGCTTTCACCGCGTCGTTACGTTCGTCAAACAGCTCAGAGACCACGCCGGAGTCGCGATCGAGGCCAAGCGCCAGTTGGGTCATGTCGTTCGAGCCGATGGAGAAACCGTCAAAGTGCTCGAGGAACTGTTCGGCCAGCAGCGCATTCGACGGGATTTCGCACATCATAATGATTTTCAAACCGTTTTCGCCGCGCTTGAGTCCCTGGCGCGCCAGCTCTTCAACCACCGCTTTCGCCTGGGCGACGGTGCGGACAAACGGCACCATGATTTCGACGTTGTTCAGCCCCATATCGTTGCGCACGCGTTTCACCGCATCGCACTCCAGCGCGAAACAATCGCGGAAGCTATCGGAGACGTAACGACCGGCCCCGCGGAAGCCCAGCATCGGGTTTTCCTCTTCCGGCTCATAACGCTCGCCGCCCACCAGGTTGGCGTATTCGTTAGATTTGAAGTCGGACAGACGCACGATCACGCGCTTCGGATAGAACGCCGCACCAAGGGTCGCAATCCCTTCGGTCAGCCGACCGACGTAGAACTCTCTCGGCGAGTCGTAGCCTTTCATCAACTCGCGGATTTCGTTCTGCAGCGCGGGTTCCTGATCGTCAAACTCAAGCAGCGCGCGCGGGTGGACGCCAATCATGCGGTTGATGATGAACTCCAGACGCGCCAGCCCCACGCCTTCGTTCGGCAGACAAGCGAAGTCGAATGCGCGATCCGGGTTACCGACGTTCATCATGATTTTCAGCGGCAGGTCCGGCATTTCCCCCACGCTTGAACTCTTAATGCTGAAATCGAGCAGCTCGGCGTAGACGTAGCCGGTATCGCCTTCGGCACAGGAGACGGTCACGTTCTGGTTTTCCTGGATGCGGTCGGTCGCGTCACCGCAGCCAACGACCGCCGGAATCCCCAGCTCGCGGGCAATAATCGCCGCGTGACAGGTACGGCCGCCGCGGTTGGTGACAATTGCCGAGGCTTTCTTCATGATCGGTTCCCAGTCCGGGTCGGTCATGTCGGTCACCAGCACATCGCCGGGCTCGATACGGTTCATTTCACTGATATCGTGAATCACTTTTACCGGGCCGGCGCCGATGCGATGGCCGATAGCACGGCCTTCCGCCACAATCTGCCCTTGCGTATGCAGGGTGTAGCGCTCCATCACCTGACCGCGCGAGCGGACGGTCTCCGGACGCGCCTGGACGATGAACAGCTCACCGGTGTGGCCATCTTTCGCCCATTCGATATCCATCGGACGGCCGTAGTGTTTCTCAATCTGCACCGCCTGCTGCGCCAGCTCCTGCACTTCCTCGTTGGTTAACGAGAAAATATCGCGCTGCGCCTGCGGAACGTCTTCGATACGCACCTGCTTGCCGTGCTCCTGGGTCGAGGCATAAACCATGCGAATTTTTTTCGACCCCATGGTACGACGCACGATGGCCGGACGACCCGCCGCCAGCGTCGGTTTATGCACATAGAACTCATCCGGGTTGACCGCGCCCTGCACCACCATTTCGCCGAGGCCCCAGGCGGAGGTAATAAATACCACCTGGTCAAAGCCGGACTCGGTATCAATGGAGAACATCACGCCGGATGAGGCGAGGTCGGAGCGCACCATCCTTTGTACCCCGGCGGATAGCGCCACGCCGCGATGGTCATAACCCTGATGCACGCGATAGGAGATCGCGCGATCGTTAAACAGCGAAGCAAACACGTGCTTCACCGCGACGAGCACGGCATCAAAGCCCTGCACGTTGAGGAATGTCTCTTGCTGCCCGGCGAAGGAGGCATCCGGCATGTCTTCCGCCGTCGCGGACGAACGCACGGCAAAAGAGGCCTCGGCATTGTCCGCGGACAGCTGTCGATAGGCATCACGAATCGCGTCTTCCAGTTCGCTCTGGAACGGCGTATCAATGATCCACTGACGGATCTGGGCGCCCGCTTTCGCTAATGCGGAAACGTCGTCAATGTCGGTTTCATCCAGCAGTTCATAAATGCGCTGGTTAACACCGCTTTGGTCCAGGAACTGATTGAAGGCATCAGCGGTGGTGGCAAACCCGTTCGGTACGGAAACACCCATACCGGACAGATTCGTAATCATTTCACCAAGGGAGGCATTTTTGCCCCCAACTCTGTCTACATCATTCATGCCGAGTTGGTTATACCAAAGCACCAGCGGTGACGAGCCATTGTTGGACATCGAGACAATCCTTTTGTGATTTAATACCAGTGATAAAAAACTCACGATCAACTACGGGATTTATCCTGACATATTTATGCGACTTAAAAAAACGGTGAATCGTTCAAGCAAATTATTTTTCGTTTTTCAGGATACTTTACCCGATATACCTAACCCAATGATTCTGCTTAAATCTGCTGCAATAAGATACAAAATTCCGGCAAAACAGAAAACTGAACCGGCCTTTTCATTAAAAATAAAAATACCATTTCATTTTTTAAAGTGAGACAAAGCCTAAAGGGATATGCTTAAATTTAATTTCTGCTTTCAGATAATTAAACTCATTATACCGGATGGTCAAAATGGAAAGTGCTGTAGATCGCCACGTATTTTATATTTCTGACGGTACCGCCATTACGGCTGAAGTACTGGGGCATGCGGTGATGTCGCAATTCCCGGTCGCTATCAGCAGTCTTACGCTGCCGTTTGTCGAAAATATCAGCCGCGCGCGGGCAGTAAAGGAACAAATTGACGCCATCTATCAGCAGACCGGCGTGCGACCGCTGGTTTTCTACTCCATCGTTATCCCTGAAATTCGCGATATTATTTTGCAAAGTGAAGGATTTTGTCAGGATATCGTACAGGCGCTGGTGGCGCCGCTTCAGCAGGAGCTACGACTCGACCCGACGCCAATCGCTCACCGGACCCATGGCCTGACGCCAGGTAACCTCAACAAATACGATGCCCGTATTGCGGCGATTGATTACACCCTCGCCCATGACGACGGCATCTCGCTACGTAATCTCGATCAGGCGCAGGTCATTTTGCTGGGCGTCTCGCGCTGCGGCAAAACCCCGACCAGTCTTTACCTGGCGATGCAGTACGGTATCCGCGCGGCAAACTACCCGTTTATCGCCGACGATATGGACAACCTGATCCTCCCCGCCTCCCTCAAACCCTTACAACATAAGTTGTTCGGTTTAACCATTAATCCGGAGCGGCTGGCGGCGATCCGCGAAGAACGTCGTGAGAACAGCCGCTATGCGTCGATGCGCCAGTGCCGCATGGAGGTGACCGAGGTGGAGGCCCTGTATCGCAAGAATAAAATTCCGTGCCTGAACAGCACCAATTATTCAGTGGAAGAAATGGCGACTAAAATCATGGACATCATGGGACTGAGTCGCAAAATGTACTAATGAACTAGTGCATTGGAGAAAATTTGTTTATGCTATCGCCCGTGGCCCATACAGGATCATGACCTGTCCTTGCAATAAACAGGGATTGGTTTATCGTGATGCGCATCACTTCCCGGCATTTTCGCCGCGGAAGAAACAGATTTTTTGAGACTCCAATGAACAGAACAGATGAATTGCGTACCGCGCGCATTGAAAGCCTGGTGACGCCCGCGGAACTGGCGCAGCGGCATCCCGTCTCTGCCGACGTTGCGGCGCACGTCGCCGCCTCCCGCCGCCGGATTGAAAAGATCCTCAACGGGGAAGATAGCCGTTTACTGGTGATTATCGGACCGTGTTCCATCCATGATACCGACGCGGCGATGGACTACGCGCGCCGCCTGCAGGGGATGCGCGAGCGCTACCAGCCGCAGCTGGAAATCGTCATGCGCACCTACTTTGAAAAGCCGCGCACCGTTGTCGGCTGGAAAGGGTTAATTTCCGATCCTGACCTTAACGGCAGCTATCGGGTGAATCACGGTCTTGCGCTGGCGCGTCGGCTGCTGCTGCAGGTCAACGAGCTGGGGGTTCCCACCGCCACCGAATTTCTCGATATGGTGACCGGGCAGTTTATTGCCGACCTGATAAGCTGGGGCGCCATCGGCGCGCGCACCACCGAAAGCCAGATCCACCGGGAAATGGCCTCCGCGCTCTCCTGTCCGGTCGGCTTCAAGAACGGTACCGATGGCAACACCCGTATCGCTGTCGACGCCATCCGCGCATCCCGCGCCAGCCATATGTTCCTGTCGCCGGATAAGCAGGGACAGATGACCATCTATCAGACCAGCGGCAACCCGTACGGGCATATCATCATGCGCGGCGGCAAACGGCCGAATTACCATGCTGAAGATATCGCCGCCGCTTGCGATGCGCTGCGTGAATTTGACCTGCCGGAACAGCTGGTGGTTGATTTCAGCCACGGCAACTGCCAGAAGCAGCACCGCCGTCAGCTGGAGGTGTGCGCCGATATCTGCCAGCAGATTCGCGCCGGTTCCACATCGATTGCCGGCATCATGGCCGAAAGCTTCCTGCGGGAAGGCACGCAGAAAGTGGTGGCCGGGCAACCGCTGACGCGCGGCCAGTCCATCACCGATCCTTGCCTGAGCTGGGAAGATAGCGAACGTTTGCTGGCCGAACTGGCCGCAGCAACCGCTACCCGCCTGTAGTCCCCGCCCCCGCCACGCCGTGGTGGGGGAGATTCTCCCCGCACAATCTGACGCACACTCCCAAAAAACAGGGTTTTGACAAATAACGCTTGCCGTGAAAATTAACATTACTGATAATGATTATCATTGTTTCTTTTATTTTTATTTTGGTGCTATGACGCGTATGGATAACACTGCCACAGCAGAAAAAACAAAAGACAATGCCCCTTACCCCATGCCCGCGGACCGTAAGATCAACAGTCATACCCTACTCGGCGCTGAAGGCCGGGTGGTGATTGAACATGGGGGCCAGCGCTACTTGCTGCGCCAGACCCATGCGGGGAAACTGATTCTGACTAAATAGACGGTCTCCGCCCGCGGGCACGGAGAAAGTCCGCAAGATAAGGTCAGCTGGAACAGCTGACTTCCAGACGCCTTCCCCAGTCGGGCGGACGGTTAACATAATCATCGTCCCGGTCTGTAAACGGCTGACTTAACGCTTCATGCAGGCGCGCCAGTTCGCTCATCTCCCCTTGTTCTGCCTGCTCGATAGCCCGTTGTGCCAGCCAGTTGCGTAACACCAGCGCCGGGTTGACGCTCTGCATCTGCTGCTGGCGCTGCGCATCATCGATAGCCTCATCGCGCAGGCGCGCGCGATAGTTTGCGAACCAGCTATCGAAGGCCGCGCGATCGATGAACTCATCGCGCAGCGGCGACGCCGCGCTGTGTTGTTCACTCACGCTCAGCATGCGGAACGTCCGGGTGTAATCGCTGCCTTCCCGTATCATCAGCGCAAACAGCCCATCCAGCAGATCGTTATCGCCTTTCTGCTGGGTGAACAGCCCCAGCTTATCGCGCATCCGGCGGCCGTATACCGTCAGCAGGGCATGCTGGTAGTCATCCAGCGCGGCATTAAGCGCATCCACCGCAATAAACGGCGACAGCGACTGCGCGAGACGTTGTAGATTCCACAGGCCAACCGCCGGCTGGTTTTCAAAGCTGTAGCGGCCCTGATAATCGGAATGGTTGCAGATAAAATCGGGTTTGAAGTCGTCCAGGAAGCCATAGGGGCCGTAGTCCATCGTCAGTCCAAGAATCGACATATTATCGGTGTTCATCACCCCATGGGCGAAGCCTACCGTCTGCCAGCTGGCGATCAGCGTCGCCGTCCGCGTGACAACGTCACGGAACCATAGCACGTATTTATCGGCTTCATCCACCAGCGCTGGCCAGTGGTGACGAATCACGTAGTCGGCCAGCTGCTGTACCTTTTGCGGCTCACGGCGATAATAAAAATGTTCAAAATGGCCGAAGCGCACGTGGCTTTCGGCCAGGCGCAGCAACATCGCGCCGCTTTCCAGCGTTTCGCGTTGCACGGGGGTTTCGCTGGCGACCATGGCGAGCGCGCGCGTCGTCGGGATCCCCAGCGCATGCATGGCTTCCGAGGCTAGACTTTCGCGGATCGTCGAACGCAGCACCGCTCGCCCGTCGCCCATTCGCGAATAGGGCGTCAGTCCGGCGCCCTTGAGGTGCCAGTCCAGGCGGCGGCCATCCGGCAGCTGCTGTTCAGCCAGCAAAATCCCCCGGCCATCGCCAAGCTGGCCGGCCCAGGCGCCAAACTGATGGCCGCTGTAAACCTGCGCCAGTGGCGACATGCCGGGCAGCAGCGTTTCACCGCCCCAAACGCCGGCGCCCTGCGCCGGATGAAACAGCGCCTCTGGAATACCCAGGGTTTGCGCCAGCGGCGCATTGTGCCAGACAAGTCGGGCATTTTTCAGCGGGGTGGGCGCTAAAGCGGTATAGAAATCCGGCAGTTCATCACGCCAGTGGGTAGTAAAAGACAGGGTCATGGTTCCTCCTCTCTCCAGTGTAGTGCCTTCAACACGGTATTAACACGGGAGAACCGCAGGGTTATCGACATAAAAAAGGGAAGCCAGTGCTTCCCCTTCGCTACGACGTCCGTCGCTATATCCTGCGGGCCTGCCAGAATTTCTTGTTCCAGTAGACGTTATTCAGGGAGGAGCGCGTCACCCCCTGGCTGGTCGAGGCATGGATAAACTGATTGTCGGTATCGTAGATGCCCACATGCAGACCGCTGTCGCCGGAACCGGTTTTGAAAAAGACCAGATCCCCCGGTAACAACTCGCTTTTATCAATTTTAGTGCCAATCTCTGCCTGATCGCGAGTTTCACGCGGCAATTGCAGGGCAAACTTATCGCGGAAGGTCATGACGACAAACCCGGAACAATCGACCCCACGCGGAGACATACCGCCATAGCGATACGGCGCGCCCCGCCAGTTGCGCAGCTGTTCGTTCAGGTTGGCGATAACGGTAATGGAATCTGCAAGCCGCGGATTCGGCGGCGGCGCCCGGTGGTGGCTGCAGCCAGCCAGCAATAGCGCCGCCAGTAAAATGAACCACAAACGCATCTCAGACGATTCCTCTGTTCCTTATCATTTCGTCAGGATAATTTAGCTGGTTTATCAATGCACTGGCAAGGTTGCTTCGTGCTACTGTGACGCCACGAGCATAAAATGACCGGCGACCGCGATGCGTTGAAAAGGAATCGCGTAGGCCGCGGTTAAGTTTTCTTCGGTTAGCACCGCCGATGTCTCACCGCAGGCAATGGCCTGTCCCCGGCAGATAAGCCAGGATTGATGTGCGTGTCGCAGGGTATGGTTAAGATCGTGACTGCTCATCACCACCGCCACGCCCGACTCGCACAGTTCGCCGAGCACCCGATCGAGCGCCGCCTGCTGCGCCACATCCAGGCTGTTCATCGGTTCATCCAGCACCAGCAGTTGCCCCGCCGGATTCGCCAGCGGATGAACCTGCAGAATGACCGCCGCCAGGCGCACGCGCTGCCACTCGCCGCCAGAGATATGATTCACCTGGCGCCCGAGCTTATCGCTCAGGCCCAGCTTACCGGCAATGCTGCCGAGCAGTTCGCTTTGCCCGCCCTGCTGCAGATGCAACGACAGGTAGTGCCATACCGGCATGGCGAAAGGCGGCATCTGGTGCTGGCTCAGGTAGGCCCGGTGGCGCGCCAGCTCCTGAGCCGACCACTGTTCCAGTTTACGTTGGTTGAAAACAACCTCTCCGGGACCTGCGGTCAGGCCTGCCATTCGCATCAGCAGCGTGCTTTTGCCTGCGCCGTTTGGCCCGACCAGATGGACCATTTCACCGGGACGGACCTGCGCGCTAAACGGCGCCAGACGCCCCGCCTCTATGACATTACGCAGTTGCATCAAAAACGGCATTATTTCGCTAACGCCCCTTTAATGGCGGCCACCAGCTGCGGATCGTCCGGGGTCATATCCGGCGAGAAGCGCTGAATAACCTGGCCATCTTTGCCCAGCAGGAATTTTTCGAAATTCCACAAAATGTCGCCGACGTTGGCTGGCGCCCGGCCTTTGCTTGCCATACGCTCGTAGAAACCGCTGCCTTCCGGCGCCACGGCCTGCGGCGCGACCGCAACCAGTTTCTGGTACAGCGGATGACGATGTTCCCCGTTGACGTCTACCTTGCTGAACAGCGGGAAAGTCACGCCATAGGTGGTACTGCAAAACGTCTTGATCTCCTCTTCGCTCCCCGGTTCCTGACCCAGAAACTGGTTGCACGGGAAGCCAAGTACGGTAAACCCGTCGTTTTCGAGATCTTTTTGCAATGTTTCGAGCTGCTCATATTGCGGCGTGAGACCACATTTTGACGCCACATTCACAATCAGCAAAACGCGACCGGCATAATCAGCCAGCGTCGTTTTTTGACCATCAATAGTGGTGACTTCAGTATTCAGAATATCGTGTTGCATAGCCTTCCCTCCGTCCATAAAGCAGGTTGCTGATTAAGGTGATCCCTATCTACTGTAGCGGATTCACGAGCGTTCATTGTACGTCGAATCGGCCGCCAGGAATACCGCGCCATAAAGGCCGGTAACATGAATTCCTCTCAATATGGTCAGCAGACAATTCAGTGTACAGTGTTAAACGGATGTAATAGCCTTTTGTTATGGACCCATTTGAGAGAGTTTTATAGATGAAAAAGTTGTTAAGTTCGGTATTAATCGCCACATCGGTAGTGTTGTTATCGGCCTGTTCTCCTGACGATAACAACAAAGTTAAGGTGGCGATTAACACCGGCCCGGATGAAGCTATCTGGAAAGTGGTTGAGCAGATCGCGAAGGATAAATATAACCTCGACGTCGAGGTCATCTCTTTTAATGATTACGTCCTGCCTAATGAAGCGTTAAATAATAAAGACGTCGACGCGAATGCCTTCCAGACGCTGCCCTACCTTGAGGCTCAGTCGAAAGAACGCGGCTACAAGTTTGCCATCGTTGGTAAAACGTTTGTCTTCCCGATTGCCGCCTATTCGCGCAAAATTAAACATCTCAACGAGCTGCCGGACGGCGCAACGATAACTATCTCTAACGAAACCACGACCTTAGGCCGCAGCCTGCTCCTGCTGCAGGCGCAGGGCTTAATCAAGTTGAAAGAGGGAGTGGGCTATTTGCCGACCTCGCTGGATATTATCGACAACCCGAAACATTTGAAAATTGTTGAAGTCGATACGCCGCAGCTGACCCGGACCCTCGACGATCCCAACGTCGCGCTGTCGATTATTAACACCAACTTCTCCGCGCAGGCGGGTCTCTCCGCCGCTCGCGATGGTTTATTTATGGAAGGACCTGACTCTCCGTATGTGAATGCCATCGTTTCACGTGAAGAGAATAAAGACAGTAAAAAGATTCAGGAGCTGAAAGAGGCCTTCCAGACTAAGGAAGTCGCGGATAAAGCGATGGAAGTGTACAAAGGCGATGCGATCAAAGGCTGGTAAGCCCCGCTCTCCCCTGGCGCAGCGATAATGGCTGCGCCAGTCTACCGCTTATTGCGAATGGGTAGATTTCAGCAGTAGCCAGATGAAAACCGGCGCGCCCAGCGTCGCGGTGACCACGCCGATCGGTAATTCCGCCGCCGACAGCGCCAGGCGGGCAATGATATCGGCGCCGAGCAGCGCACTGGCGCCAGCAAGCAGACAGGCCGGAAGCAGTACCCGATGATCGCTCAAGCCGCATAAGCGCAGAATATGCGGTATCACCAGCCCAATAAATCCGATTGCCCCCGCCAACGCCACGCTCACGCCAACCAACCAGCCTGTCGCCACCACCAGCAGCCTGCGCCATAGCCAGAGAGGCAGTCCCAGCTGACGGGCAGACACCTCACCCAGCGCGAGGAGATTCAGCGGCTGTGATTGCAGACACGCCCAGATAAGCACCGGCAACAGCGCCAGCATCAGCCACAGCTGCTGCCAGTCTACGCCGCCAAACCCGCCCATCATCCAGTACATAAGCTGGCGCAGATCGAACGAGGTGGAGAAATAGACCGCCCAGGTCATCAGCGCGCTACAGATAATGCCGAGCGCGACGCCCGCCAGCAGCAGACGACTGGTTGACAGATGCCGGCGAGCAAAACGCAGCAGAATAAAGGTAATCACCAGCGCGCCGAGAATCGCGCACGGCCCCAGCGCCCAGCCCGGCAGATGGCCTTTGCCCAGCAATACCGCGGCAATTAACCCCACGCCAGCGCCGTTGGAGACGCCGAGCAGCCCCGGCTCCGCCAGCGGGTTTTCGAATAAGGCCTGCATGATAGCCCCGGAGAGCGCCAGCGCGGCCCCTACCAGCAGAACGGCCAAGGTACGCGGCAGACGAATCTGCCAGATAAACAGCTGCCCTTTGGCGCTGACCCACTCCTGCGGGCCAATCCACTGCTCTCCGGCGCAGAGACTGACGGTTATCATGGCGAGAAGCAACAGCAGGAGTGCAATGAGCCAACGCCGGTTGCGGCGCTGTTGAGTTTGGGCAAAGGTCAGCATAATTTCCGTCATGCCAGAAAGAGATAGCGGTGATTTTACGGTGGCGACGGAGGTGAGAAAAGCAAAACCTCCCGCAGAGTAACAGATAACTGACTGACCCGATGACCGGCACGCGCGGACGTCCAGGCGGGGATGGCGTGCCCTGACATCCTCGTCGAAGTGAAGGTTATGGCCATAAGCAGTTAATTTTCAATGTAAAAGAAAAAGGCCGCATCAGCGGCCTTTTTAGTTAGTTCAGATTATTTGTCTCTGGGCGAAGCGTTTTCGACACGGCTTTTAAGTTTCTGGCCGGGTCTGAAGGTCACCACACGCCGGGCTGTAATGGGAATATCTTCCCCCGTTTTCGGGTTACGACCCGGGCGTTGGTTTTTATCCCGCAAATCGAAGTTGCCGAACCCGGAGAGTTTTACCTGTTCTCCGTTTTCCAGAGCACGACGCACCTCTTCGAAAAACAACTCTACCAGTTCTTTGGCATCCCGCTTGCTAAGCCCAAGCTTATCAAACAGATATTCTGACATTTCAGCTTTTGTAAGCGCCATAGGTTCAATCCCTCAATGATGCCTGGAATCGCTCTTTTAATGCCTCTACACATCTGGCAACGGTAGCGGCAATCTCCTCTTCTTCGAGTGTACGGCTGGTATCCTGCAGGATGAGGCTAATCGCAAGGCTCTTACTGCCTTCCGCCACCCCTTTACCACGGTACACGTCAAATAAGTTTACGCCAACTATCTGATTTACGCCAACTTTCTTACACTCTGTCAAAACATCGGCTGCGGGTACGTTTTCCGCAACGACAACGGCGATATCACGACGGTTCGCCGGGAAACGAGAAATCTCGCGCGCCTGAGGCACCACGCGGTCTGCAAGCTTGTTCCACTCCAGCTCGAACGCTAAAGTCCGACCGTTCAGATCCAGTTTACGTTCCAGTTCAGGATGAACAACCCCAATGAAACCAATACGTTCACCTTTCAGATAAATCGCCGCTGACTGCCCCGGATGCAGGGCTTTGTTCGCTTGCGCGCGGAATTCGATATCCGCTAATTTACCGGTCAGGTCGAGAATGGACTCCAGATCGCCTTTCAGATCATAGAAATCAACGGTCTCTTTTGCCAGATTCCAGTGCTCTTCGTAGCGGTTGCCGCAGATAACGCCAGCCAGCATCACGTCCTGACGAATGCCCAGTGGAGCCTGAGTATCCGGAACAAAGCGCAAACCGCTTTCAAAAATACGCACGCGGCTTTGCTGACGGTTCTGGTTGTACACGACCGTACCCAGCAGGCCGGTCAGCAGCGACAGACGCATCGCCGACATTTCGCTGGAGATTGGGCTTGGCAGAATCAGGGCTTCTTCACCCGGATGAACCAGCTGCTGCACTTTCGGGTCAACGAAGCTGTAGGTGATCACTTCCTGATAGCCTTTGTCGTTAAGCAGCGTTTTTACACGTTTCAGCGACAGATTCGCTTCGCGGTGGGTGCCCATAATCAGCCCCGCCTGCACCGGCCGGTCCGGAATATTGTTATAGCCGTAAACGCGAGCCACCTCTTCGACCAGGTCTTCTTCGATGGCAATATCAAAGCGCCAGCTCGGCGCGACGGCCTGCCATTCGCCTTCGCCAGCGGTCACCTCACAGCCCAGACGAGTCAGAATATCGCTGACCTGCGCATCATCAATATGATGGCCAATCAGACGATCCAGTTTGCTACGACGCAGGGTAATGGTCGCCGCCTTCGGCAGCGCAGCTTCGTTGCTCACATCGATAACCGGACCCGCTTCGCCGCCGCAGATATCGATCAGCAGGCGGGTTGCACGTTCCATCGCTTTATACTGCAGCGCGGGATCCACGCCGCGCTCATAGCGATGAGAGGCGTCGGTGTGCAGACCGTGGCGACGCGCGCGGCCGGTGATGGACAGCGGGCTGAAGAATGCGCATTCCAGCAGCACGTTCTGCGTTTCGTCATTGACGCCAGAGTGTTCACCGCCAAAGATACCGCCCATCGCGAGCGCTTTGTGATGATCGGCAATGACCAGGGTATCGGTATCCAGTTTGGCTTCGGTGCCATCCAGCAGAACCAGTTTCTCACCCTCTTTCGCCATACGGACCACGATGCCGCCGTTGATGCGGTCGCAATCGAACGCATGCAACGGCTGACCCAGTTCGAGCAGCACATAGTTGGTGACGTCAACCACCGCATCGATAGAGCGAATACCGCAGCGACGCAGTTTCTCTTTCATCCACAGCGGGGTTGGCGCTTTAACATTGATACCCTTCACCACGCGGCCCAGGTAACGAGGACAGGCCTCAGGCGCTTCAACGCTAATAGGCAGCGTATCGGTAATGGTGGCGGCAACAGGGGGCATCTCCGGCGCGTTCAGCGGTTCTTTATTCAGAACGGCTACGTCGCGGGCGACGCCGATGATACCTAAGCAGTCCGCACGGTTCGGCGTGACGCTGATTTCGATAGTGTTATCGTCCAGCTGCAGGTATTCACGGATATCCGTGCCGATCGGCGCATCTGCCGGCAGTTCGATAATGCCGCTATGATCGTCGGAAACGCCCAGCTCAGAAAACGAGCACAGCATCCCTTCGGAAGGTTCACCGCGCAGTTTCGCGGCTTTAATTTTGAAGTCGCCCGGCAGCACGGCGCCGATGGTGGCAACCGCAACTTTCAGCCCCTGGCGGCAGTTTGGCGCCCCGCAGACGATGTCCAGCAGACGTTCGCCGCCGACGTTGACTTTGGTGACGCGCAGTTTGTCGGCATTCGGGTGCTGGCCGCACTCAACCACTTCGCCCACCACAACGCCGTTGAAGCTACCGGCAACCGGCTCAACGCCGTCCACTTCGAGGCCAGCCATGGTAATCTGATCGGACAGCGCTTCGCTGTCGATCGCCGGGTTAACCCACTCGCGTAACCACAGTTCACTGAATTTCATTGTTCTGTCCTGCCCTTATTTAAACTGTTTGAGGAAACGCAAATCGTTTTCGAAGAACGCACGTAAATCGGTCACGCCGTAGCGCAGCATCGTCAGACGCTCCATCCCCATGCCGAAGGCGAAACCGGAGTAGATTTCCGGATCAATGCCCACATTGCGCAGCACGTTCGGGTGCACCATGCCGCAGCCGAGGACCTCCAGCCACTTGCCGTTTTTACCCATGACGTCAACTTCCGCGGACGGTTCGGTAAACGGGAAGTAGGACGGGCGGAAACGAATCTGCAGGTCTTCTTCGAAGAAGTTATTCAGGAAGTCGTGCAGCGTCCCTTTCAGGTTGGTGAAGTTGATATTGGTATCAACAATCAGACCTTCCATCTGGTGGAACATCGGCGTGTGGGTCTGGTCGTAGTCATTACGGTAAACGCGGCCCGGCGCAATAATGCGGATCGGCGGCTGCTGGTTTTCCATCGTACGAATCTGCACGCCAGAGGTTTGGGTACGCAGCAGACGCGTCGCATCAAACCAGAAGGTATCGTGATCGGCACGTGCCGGGTGGTGGCCCGGAATGTTCAGCGCATCAAAGTTGTGGTAGTCATCTTCGATTTCCGGACCGGTCGCTACGGTGAAGCCAAGCTCACCGAAGAAGTGCTCGATACGGTCGATGGTCCGCGTCACCGGATGCAGCCCGCCGTTCTCAATACGACGACCCGGCAGAGAGACATCGATAGTCTCTGCGGCCAGACGCGCATTCAGCGCTGCGCCTTCCAGATCCGCTTTACGCGCGTTAAGCGCCTGCTGAACCTGCTCTTTCGCTTCGTTGATGACCGCACCAGCCGCCGGACGCTCTTCTGGCGGCAGCTCACGCAGGGTCGTCATCTGAAGGGTCAGATGCCCTTTCTTCCCCAGGTATTCCACGCGGACGTTGTCCAGCGCGGCAACATCTGATGCCTCATTAATGGCTGCCTTCGCACTGGCAACCAGCTCTGCGAGATGTGACATGGTTTTCCTCATTATGTCGGTGCAGACACCGGTTATGGTCATTATTTTATTCTGACTATTTCGAGTTACAGGCGGCACCGGGCCGCATGGCACTTAGCGCAGAGAAATCGCCGTCGCCGGATGCGCACTCAGCCCGCACACCTGCAGCTTGAAATAGAATGAACACGTTCATATACGAAAAAAGCCTCCACAGTGGGAGGCTTTCTGGCGCTGTTTTCCGTTTCTTCTTTCACGCGCTAGCCTCCTGAGTTCAGGTGCTAAAGTAAAAAAAGAAGCGGAAAATAGCAGCATTCATGCTTGCATTACCTTGTCTGGTACGAAACGTAAGACCTGTATTGAAAAGCTTACGGCAATAAAAGTCAATGTATTGATGGTGTTGAAATGAAAAGAGGGAGACAAGCTCCCTCTTTCAACTGGCTTATGCCAGAGCTGCTTTCGCTTTTTCGACCAGCGCGGTGAACGCTAATTTGTCGAATACGGCGATGTCAGCCAGGATCTTACGGTCGATTTCAACAGAGGCTTTTTTCAGGCCGTTGATGAATTTGCTGTAAGAAATACCGTTCTGACGTGCTGCTGCGTTGATACGCGCAATCCACAGTTGACGGAACTGACGCTTTTTCTGACGACGGTCACGATAAGCGTACTGACCAGCTTTGATAACAGCCTGGAAGGCAACGCGGTATACGCGAGAACGCGCACCGTAGTAGCCTTTAGCTTGTTTCAAAATTTTCTTGTGACGTGCACGGGCAACTACACCACGTTTTACGCGAGCCATATGTGCTCTCCTGTATCTATTCTAATTAAAAAGTTTAAAAGGGTTAACGACTTATGCGTACGGCAGGCACGCGATTACCAGGCCCAGATCGCCTTTGGAAACCATGGCTTTCGGACGCAGGTGACGTTTACGCTTGGTAGCTTTTTTAGTCAGAATGTGACGCAGGTTAGCGTGCTTGTGCTTAAAACCACCTTTACCGGTTTTTTTGAAGCGCTTAGCAGCACCGCGTACGGTCTTAATTTTTGGCATTTTAATAACTTCCACTTCGCATTGTTAATAAACGAAACATAGGCGAACAACGCCTGTGTAGCCTGAAGGCGCCACAGGAGTTGCTACTTGAAGGCCTTACTGTTTCTTCTTAGGAGCGAGCACCATGATCATCTGGCGGCCTTCGATCTTCGATGGGAAGGATTCGACCACTGCCAGTTCACTCAGATCGTCACGGACGCGATTAAGCACTTCCATACCGATCTGCTGGTGAGCCATCTCACGACCGCGGAAACGCAGCGTGATCTTAGCTTTATCACCCTCTTCCAGAAAGCGAACCAGGCTGCGGAGTTTTACCTGGTAGTCGCCATCATCGGTGCCAGGACGGAATTTGATTTCCTTAACCTGGATAACTTTTTGCTTTTTCTTCTGTTCCTTAGAAGACTTGCTCTTTTCATAGAGGAATTTGCCGTAATCCATAATACGACAAACCGGCGGCTCGGCGTTAGGGCTGATTTCGACTAAGTCTACTCCGGCTTCTTCAGCTTTTTCCAGAGCTTCTCTCAGACTCACAATACCAAGCTGCTCGCCTTCCAGACCTGTTAAGCGAACTTCTTGCGCGCGAATTTCGCCATTAATACGATTCGGACGCGCCGTTTGAACTCGTTTTCCGCCTTTAATACCTTATTCCTCCAGTTGTTGAAGACTGCGGCTGCGAATCTCTTGTTGCAGCTTTTCGATCACTTCATTTACGTCCATGCTGCCGAGGTCTTTACCACGACGGGTACGCACGGCCACTTTGCCAGCTTCGACTTCTTTGTCGCCACAGACCAACATATACGGGACACGACGTAAAGTGTGCTCGCGGATTTTAAAGCCAATCTTCTCATTTCTCAAGTCCGCTTTTACCCGAATGCCCGCATTTTGTAGTTTACGAGTCAATTCGTTAACGTATTCAGACTGAGAATCGGTAATATTCATCACCACGACCTGCACCGGCGCAAGCCAGGTTGGGAAGAAGCCGGCAAACTCTTCGGTCAGGATGCCAATGAAGCGCTCCATGGACCCCAGAATTGCGCGGTGAATCATTACCGGTACCTGACGCTCGTTGTTTTCGCCCACATAAGAGGCGCTTAAACGCTGCGGCAGAGAGAAGTCCAGCTGTACCGTACCGCACTGCCATGCACGATCGAGGCAGTCATACAGAGTAAATTCAATTTTCGGACCGTAGAACGCGCCTTCACCCAGTTGATATTCAAACGGGATATTATTCTCTTCCAGCGCGACCGCCAGATCCGCCTCAGCACGATCCCAGGTCTCGTCGCTTCCGATACGTTTTTCCGGACGCGTTGAGAGTTTGACGACGATTTTCTCGAAGCCAAAGGTGCTGTACATATCGTAGACCATACGAATACAGGCGTTCACTTCCTCACGGACCTGCTCTTCTGTACAGAAGATGTGCGCATCATCCTGAGTAAAGCCACGTACGCGCATCAGACCATGCAGCGCGCCCGAAGGCTCGTTACGATGGCAGCTACCGAATTCAGCCATACGCAGCGGCAGATCGCGGTACGATTTCAGACCCTGGTTGAAGATCTGCACGTGACCCGGACAGTTCATCGGCTTGATGCAGTATTCACGGTTCTCAGAAGAGGTGGTGAACATCGCATCTTTGTAGTTGTCCCAGTGCCCGGTTTTTTCCCACAGCACGCGGTCCATCATGAACGGGCCTTTCACTTCCTGGTACTGGTACTCTTTCAGCTTGGAGCGCACGAACACTTCCAGCTCACGGAAGATTGTCCAGCCGTCGTTATGCCAGAAGACCATGCCCGGCGCCTCTTCCTGCATATGATACAGGTCGAGCTGCTTGCCAATTTTGCGGTGGTCGCGTTTGGACGCTTCTTCCAGACGCAACAGATGCGCGTTAAGCGCTTTTTTATCTGCCCACGCGGTACCGTAAATACGCTGCAGCATCTTGTTGTTGCTGTCGCCGCGCCAGTACGCGCCCGCGATTTTCATCAGTTTAAAGTGATGACAAAAACGCATGTTCGGCACGTGCGGTCCACGGCACATGTCGACGTACTCTTCATGATGATACAAGCCTGGCTTGTCATCATGGGCGATATTTTCATCAAGAATAGAAACCTTATAGGTCTCGCCGCGCTTCACGAAGGTTTCACGCGCTTCGTGCCAGCTGACTTTCTTCTTGATGACGTCATAATTCTTCTCGGCGAGCTCGTGCATACGTTTTTCGAGCGCGTCGATATCTTCCTGGGTCAGCGTATGATCGAGGTCAACGTCATAATAGAAGCCGTTATCGATAACCGGACCGATAGCCATCTTAGTGTTTGGCCACAGTTGCTTAATCGCATGACCAAGCAGATGCGCGCAGGAGTGACGAATGATCTCCAGACCGTCTTCATCTTTTGCAGTGATGATAGAGAGGGTGGCATCGTTTTCGATGGGGTCACAGGCGTCAACCAGCTCACCATTCACCCGTCCAGCGATCGTAGCTTTCGCCAGGCCCGGACCGATATCCAGAGCAACATCCAGCGGGCTGACGGCGTGGTCAAAATGGCGTTGGCTGCCATCAGGAAGCGTAATTACAGGCATTTTATGTCCTTATTTGCAGTGGTGCCCCACACGAAAGAGCACATACAAAACAATATAATAATAATTATCAACAAGTTATAGCTCAGTTCCCGCTTCACTCTGCGAAATATGGGGACGCTCGTTTACCGAACCATTCCCACCTGCAGCCGCCTGTTGATAACACCGGCCCTTAGTTTACACATCATTAGTGCGTGTTAAAAGTCAGAACCGGATAAATGGTGGCGGTTATGGGTAAAACAAGGGGAGGACGGAAATCATCTGCTGAATATTCAGCCACGGGAACAACGCGGCGGACAAAAGACGGACAATAAAAGGAATGCCGCTCGCACCACAATACGCACAGAGTAAAAAGAGCAAACAAGAGAAATCACTTTTGCCCGCAATTCAGGAAATAAACCGGTACAACGCTACCCGGTTTTATATTCCCTGAAAGGTCACCATATTATCGAGAAAATCAGGACCACTCGCCGGCCACAAGGGTATGGACATTAAATGCATCATCCATAGAGTGACCGGTTGATTGTGAACCGGGAGCAATATTCGACCCGGCTTCCACGTCGGTGGCCTTGGCAATACCGATCTGCGTGTGGTCGGTGTTGCCTGGCTGCGGGAGCGGATCGGCGGCTAACGCGCCAAATGACAGGGTGCACAGCATCACAGCCGCAGTTGCGATTTTGCTATTTTTCATAATGATGATTCTCTTATTTACTGAAGATTGTCGGGCAAAGAGCGCATCTTTGTCATTAGTCAACAGTATAGATCCCGATCATACTTTTGTTCGACGTAATATTTAGCTATTTGTGTCAAATTATCTGCAGAGTTGTCAGGAAAAAATGAATGATGAGGAAATTATGGAGTTATTTTCTTTTTATAAAAAACGAAACAAAAGACCAAAAATAATAATGTCGCTGGTTGTTAATTTTAAAACAATCAGGCCGGTTTCCCGGCCTGAAATAAATTACATCTTATACCCTAAAGATAGCGTCGTGCGTCTGTCGGTATGATTCGGCGCCGATGATGGCGGTTCGGAGTTCCAGGTCAGGTTGTAGGCGACCCGCAGCGCAAAATGCGCATTGATAGCGACGTTCAGGGCACTTTCTGAGTTCAGCGTCGTGTCCTGAGCACCGAACACCGATACCCCTTGAGTGAACTTAGCGTTATCGGTCATCTGCCAGGCCCAGGTACCGGAAGCGTAGCCCAGCGGCTGGGTTTCATTATCGCCATCGGTATACTCGTCATAGCGCACGCCAGGACCAAATTCAAAGCGCAGGCTGTGGACCGGGCCGTTCAGAATCTGGCGACCATAACCTGCGGTTAAAACGTCGCGTTGTTGATAGCCATTATAGCGGTCAGTCAACCAACTGGCCTGGCCAAACAAGTAGTTGCTGTCGGTCAGGTTGTAACGACTACGACCGCCAATCGCGTATTTTTCGGAGGAGCGCTGATCGTTAGACGACGTGTTGCTGGCATTACCCCACAGCGACCATGCCGTCGTATCGCCGTACCAGGTCAACGTGGAATCCGCGGTCGCTGAAGAACTTTTCGTATTTCCGGACTGCGCCAGATAGCCGGCGTTAACAGCACCTTCGAAAGGTTTTTTGGCAGTGGAAGGGTCATCCATAACAGTAAAAACGGAATCATCGGCCAATGCGTGCGCCGACGCAAAGAGCCCCCCCGCCAGCAATGCCGCTGCGGGTACTGTCTTCAAAAGCTTCATTTAATTTAGAGTCCGTACAACAAAAAGAGAGACCCAGCTGGTCCCGGAAACTTTCGCAAGGATCGCTATACGCGCGTCATCCTTCAGGCGACTTCTTTGCTCGAGTCACTAAGACATCCCCCCACGCAGCCTGAACTGTGCTTGCGTAGGATGGCTTCCCTCGCCGCCTCTTGAATGATTTCTGTATCTTGCAGGTCCAATGAAAGGCAGAGAATTATAAAAAAGCACGATTGACATAGCAATCAATTACTATTTCATTTTTTGAATAAGACAGCTCCTGGAACAATCTTTATTTCATAAAGATAAAAATAAAAAGTGCTTTACAAATCACGACCCGCAATCGCTTCCTCTTCCCGGGAAGAAGTGCCATGCTTAAAAACAGAACAGCTTAACCCGTATCATGGAGGAAATTAGATGACTAAAATCTATACGCTAACGCTGGCTCCCTCGCTCGACAGCGCAACGCTGACGCCACAAATGTATCCTGAAGGCAAACTCCGCTGTAGCGCGCCGATTTTCGAACCCGGCGGTGGCGGTATCAACGTCGCGCGGGCAATCACCTTTCTCGGCGGTAAAGCCACCGCCATTTATCCGGCCGGTGGCGCCACTGGCGAACACCTTACGGCGCTGCTCACCGCAGAACAGGTTCCGGTTGTGCCTGTCGAGGCGCACGACTGGACGAGGCAAAATCTGCATGTACATGTCGGCTCAAGCGGCGAACAGTACCGTTTCGTCATGCCTGGCGCCGCCTTAACGGAAGAAGAGTTCCGCCTTCTCGAAGAAAAAGTTCTGGCAATCGAAACCGGCTCATTGCTGGTCGTGAGCGGCAGCCTGCCCCCAGGCATCGACGTTAACAACCTGACTCAGTTAGTCAAAAGCGCGCAGCGTCACGGACTTCGCTGCATCATTGATAGTTCGGGCGAGGCGCTGGCCGCCGCTCTTGATGTCGGCAATATTGAACTCGTCAAGCCTAATCAGAAAGAGCTGAGTGCCCTGGTAGGGCGCGATCTGAGCCAGCCGGATGACGTTCGACACGCAGCGCAGGAGCTGATTCGTTCGGGTAAAGTCCGTCGGGTGGTGGTCTCACTCGGCCCACAGGGTGCGCTGGGCGTTGATGCCAGCGGCAGTGTACAGGTCGTGCCGCCGCCGATGAAAAGCCAAAGTACCGTTGGCGCCGGCGACAGCATGGTGGGCGCTATGACCCTGCGTCTGGCGGAAGATGCCAGTCTGGAGGATATGGTCCGCTTCGGCGTCGCCGCCGGTAGCGCCGCCACCATTAATCAGGGTACCCGCCTGTGCTCGTTGGAAAACACACAAAAAATCTACACTTATCTGTGCGGTCGCTAGTTCCCCCTTCCCTCTGCTGACGCAGAGGGAGTCGCCAAATCATCATCATGGTCTATGCTGAAAATTCCATGGATTACAACAGGGTGAAAAATGAGCACAGAAATTGTTACCCGCGTCGTCACGGTCAATTTTCAGGAAGAGACGCTGACCGAAATTAACGAGCTAAGTAATCATCTCACCCGCGCAGGATTTACTCTCGTGCTGAATGACGAAAACGGTAAGGTCCATGAACTGGGGACGAATACCTTTGGCCTGATTTCCGGGCAAAGCGCCGACGAGGTCAAAGCGCTTAGCGCCGGACTGGCGGAAACAGCGCTGGGCCACCCCGTCGACGTTACCGTCACCACATTTGCGGAGTGGTTGAAAGCTCAATAAGTGCGATTCGCGCAGCGGAGCGCGCCAGTTGTGCGTCAGTTCGAATTTTACACCGGGGTTATGGGCTAACCTTATGAAATGGTGGAAAACAAGGGGAGAGACAGCATGTGGCAAGCTATCAGCACGTTGTTAAGCGACTGGCATACCGAAACCGCTGAAATCGAACTCCGCAACGAACTGCCCGGCGGCGAAATTCATGCGGCCTGGCACTTACGTTTCGGCGGACGGGACTACTTTGTTAAATGTGATGAGCGAGAACTGCTGCCTATCTTTACCGCTGAAGCAGATCAGCTCGAGCTGCTGTCGCGGAGTAAAACCGTTAGCGTTCCGCAGGTTTATGCTGTTGGCAGCGATCGCGACTACAGTTTCCTGGTCATGGAGTATCTGCCCCCTCGCCCGCTGGACGCGCACAACGCCTTCTTACTCGGTCAGCATATTGCGCACCTGCATCAGTGGAGCGATCAGCCGCAGTTTGGGCTGGATTTTGATAACGATCTTTCCACTACACCGCAGCCGAACGCCTGGCAACGCCGCTGGTCGACTTTTTTTGCCGAACAGCGTATCGGCTGGCAGCTGGAGCTGGCTGCCGAAAAAGGGCTCAACTTCGGTGACATCGACAGCATCGTCGATAATGTGCAGCAGCGCCTGAGCAATCACCAGCCTCAACCGTCACTGCTGCATGGGGATTTGTGGTCGGGAAACTGCGCGCTAGGACCAAACGGCCCCTACATTTTCGATCCCGCCTGTTACTGGGGAGACAGAGAGTGCGATCTGGCGATGCTGCCGCTGCACCCTGAACAGCCGCCGCAGATCTACGATGGCTACCAGTCGATATCGCCGCTGCCCGCTGACTTTCTTGAACGTCAGCCGGTTTATCAGCTCTACACGTTGTTAAACCGGGCGATTTTGTTCGGCGGCCAGCATCTGGTGACGGCGCAGAAAGCGCTGGATGCGGTCTTAACGGAAAAGGCCCCCTGAGGGGGCCTGATTACAACGCGGTTAGCTTATCTCAACGCCCTTCAGACGGAATTTGATCGTCATGGTGACGCCGGTTCCCGGCTTGCCCACTTCATAGCGCCATTTGCGCAGCGCGTTTCTCACATCCCGTTCAAACATATTAGCTGGCTGCGCGGAGAGAATTTCTATGTTATCCACGCGCCCATCCGGCGTGACATCAAACTTGACGCGAACAGAACCTTCGATGCGCAGTGCCTGTGCACGTGTCGGGTATGACGGCTGGTTGCGGCTCAGCGCTCGCGGGCCGCTCGGCGCGGTCTGGGTGGGCTTCGCCATGGCTGGCGCGGAGTTCGGCTGCGTACGCGCCGGCGCCGTATTGGTCGTTTCAAACGGTGAAGCTGCGCGCGTTTCCGCCGGTTTCACATCACGTTTCGGCTGTTCGACCTTCTTCTCTGGCTTCGGTTTAGGCTTCGGCTTCGGCTTAGGTTTGGCTTCGGGCTTGTGAATGACGACCGGCGCTTCTTTTGGCGGCTCGGGTTCCGGCACGACCTCCGGCTCAGGCTCCGGTTCAACAACGGGCTCCACTACCGGTTGTGCGGCCTGTGGCGGTTCAAGGTCTGCCGGTGCAACCATCGTAATTTCGATCGGTTGCGAGGGAGAGGGCTGTTCAATAACCTGATGTACCGAGGTATAAAGCAACCCCGCCACAACGGCACCGTGGATAGCCACGGACAGCAGCGTCGGCCACGGGAAGCGGCGAGGTAAATCAAGGGTCATTGTATTTGAGCTATTCGGCGAGGTAGCATAAGCCATAGTTTTTCAAGGTTCTTTGCTAATTGATAATCATTTACGTCGAGTCTATCACTATGCGTCAAGTAATTACATACCTTCGTTTCAGCAGTAAGCCACAAGAACGTGGTGACTCAATACGCCGCCAGAAAGGTCTGTTTGAGAGATGGCTGAAAGATAACCCTGATGCAAAAGTTGTCGATGAATTCTCTGATGAAGGTGCATCGGCATATCACGGTCACCATCTGAAAGGCGATTTTGGCCGAATGCTTCAAAAGATACAGGATGGTAAGTACCTGTCAGGGCAAACAGTCTTACTTGTCGAATCAGAAACCCGTCTTAACCGACAGAAAGCACGTAATACCGAAAACCTTGTAGACCTCATTACGGGTAAAGGTGTCGATGTGATTTGTCTCGAATCAGGCAAAATCTACACCAGCACCAATATTGATGACCTTGATACATCTATTCAATTGAAGATAGCCGCACACATCGCACATCAGCAATCAAAAGAGAAATCAATCAAGGTAAGTGCTGCATGGGAGCATAGAGCACAGCTTGCATTAGAAGGCAAACAGCAACTGACTAAAAATGTCCCTGGCTGGATAGACCCTGATACTCGTAAACTTAACGAGCACTCATGACCCTGTAAATAATTCTGTGTAATTGCCATCCGATTAAAGGTGGTCGCTCAGGC